>NZ_KV793087.1:0-783 GCF_001808385.1 Rothia sp. HMSC08A08 | reverse complement strand
CGGCATGATGATGCTGGTACGAGGGGTACGCATAAAATTTTTCCTGGATCGATATAGGGTTAAAGGCCGTAGTTACGTTTGACATAAGCGCCGTAGAGCACGCGGTATAGCTTTGGCGAGAGCTTCAAGAGAGCACCCGCAGCACCCATGAGCGGGCGTGAACGCAGAGTCGCAAAAACCTGACCCCACGAAAGCTGTTTTCGGCATGCGGCGATAACGCCGGGTGCATCCGAACCGCCTGCAAGAAGAGCCTGCTGCGCATTATTGAGAAAGGTGACGCTTGTAGATGCGGCAAAAGCGTTTTTACCTCGCGGGGTTTTCAGTAAATCTCCGGCGACGCGGCGCATATAGTCGGTGTGGCGAATACTCTCTTCAACGGGTGTGATGCGCCCCCAGGTCAGCCCGCCCTGTTCCATCCTGTAGGTGTAGAGGTGATCGGTGATGCCGACTAGGCGTTTTGCCTTCATGCAGCAGGCGAAGACGACGAGGGCATCTTCGGCGCGATGAATATCTTCGGCGAACCGCACCCCATCAAATAGCTGGGCACGGAAGATTTTATCGCACATGAACCCAGTGTAGCGGTCTTCCAAAAACTCAATGGCAATATCTTCGCCTTCGTGCACACCGGGGGTAACTTTTGCCCGGTGCACTTCGGTACCGTCGCTGTGTCTGATGGTATGCCCGCATACGGCAATGTCGGCATCGTGAGTGTGCGCCGCCTCGTGAAGTTTTTCGAGGAATTCGGGGTGATATTCGTCGTCTGAGTCGATGAAGGTGATCCAG
>NZ_KV793086.1:0-6169 GCF_001808385.1 Rothia sp. HMSC08A08 | reverse complement strand
AAACACGCATGCAGAGATCATCATCAGCCGGTCAGTGATACTGCCACTCCATTTTGAGTGACAACCTATGCAACTATACTCGCTTTCATCAAGAAACACAAGTTAAAAACTTTATGCCTCACATCACAAATATTCAAAATTCATTCAATTTCTCATGGTTGTAAAATTACCGTGCGAACGTAAACATGAATTTCAAATTATGCACTGTATAGTTGGTTTTGCCGCAAGATCTCGGGGTTTTTACCTCCCCTCGCCGCGGCGACTCATACAACTATACAGAGGCTTTCCGTGCTTTGCAAACCAGAATAATATGCAGTACATCACATAATATTTTGGGTGTTTACTTCCATGAAAACCTCATTCACGAAAAATCCTTTATACTCCGAAAATTCTTAAAGACTCAAGGCGCTGCCCTCCCGGTAAAATACCGGTCAAGCAACGCCTTTCTTACGCTCAAATGCGCTAGAATCCGCTAATACTGCTGCGGTGGAGTTTCAGAAGCCATGTTATTAAACCGCGAGTACTTACCGCTAAATGCCAAGGGAATAGTCTTCGTTGGGCCGCCACGATGCTTCGCAATAATCATGTCTGCTTCGCCCACACGATCGCTATCGGGGTTGTACATATCCTCACGATGCAGCAGAATCACCATATCCGCATCCTGCTCAATCGAACCGGACTCACGCAGATCAGAGATCATCGGGCGCTTATCGGTGCGCTGCTCCGAACCACGGTTCAGCTGCGAGAGCGCAATGACCGGAACTTCAAGTTCCTTCGCCAAAAGTTTGAGACTACGGGAAAACTCCGAGACCTCTTGCTGACGAGACTCAACTTTCTTACCCGAGCTCATTAGCTGCAGGTAGTCCAGCACCACAAGCTGCAATTGATTGCGCTGCTTAAGACGACGGCATTTCGCACGAATCTCCATGAGCGTCATGTTCGGCGAATCATCAATAAAAAGCGGTGCACCGGTTATTTTCCCCTGCAGGGTCGCCAGGTTGGTCCATCCCTCCTGGTCAAGATCTCCCTTCTTGAGGCGGCCCATCGAAATGCGGCCCTCCGCCGAAAGCACACGCATTGCAAGCTCGGTGCGACCCATTTCCAAAGAGAAAAAGACCGTCGTCATATCATGGTGAATCGCTGCAGAACGGGCGATATCCAGTGCCAAAGTCGATTTACCCACGCCGGGGCGCGCGGCAACCACAATCATCTGCCCCGGATGCAAACCACCGGTGAGCTCATCAAACTCAATAAAGCTCGTGGGCACGCCATAAACACCATCCGGGCGGTTCGAGTTCGCATCAATCTCGTTCATCGTGGCTTCTAAGGCATCTGAGAAGGTAACGTAATCCTCTTTCGCGTTGCCATCTGAAATTGCGTAAATCTCAGATTGTGCCTGATCAACCAGCGAGTCTACCTCGCCCTCGCTCGTGTAACCGAGCTGGGCGATCTTAGTGCCAGCCTCTACCAGACGGCGCATAACCGCGTGTTCCTTGACGATCTCAGCATAATACTGGGCATTCGCAGCGGTTGGAACCGAAGCGATAAGCGTATGCAGATATGTTGCCCCACCGACTCGTGTGAGTTCACCGCGGCCCTTGAGCTCATCCGCTACCGTAATCGCATCGGCGGGGTTGCCGTGACCGTACAGAGAAATAATTGCCTCATAGATCAGTTCATGCTGCGGCTTATAGAAATCTCCCGCATGCAGAGTCTCTACTACATCGGCAATAGCGTCTTTAGAGAGCATCATGCCGCCCAGCACCGACTGCTCCGCGACATCATCGTGCGGCAGGGTGCGAGAACCATAATCGATGGCAGTTTCAGACATGCTTTTTCCTCAAAATCGCGTTTTTATCCGATGTTTATGGCGTTCCAGAAGCAATTTCTGCAGAACTTCTATGCTAGTTTCTCATGAACGCTTGTTGAAATGTACACCGCCTTATAAATTCTGTGTCTGTTCCCGGTAGAACTCTCGAAGACTATTCGTTCCCGTCGGCTCCCCCACACAATCATGCGTTAAGCCCCACAGCATAAACGATAAAGTATCGGCCACGCGCGGTTTGATAAGGCCGATCCCCTTCACCACACCGTCTGCTAACCGGGGCGGGATAACCGTGATCTTCGCGGGGCGTCCCACCGCCTCAAAAGCGTACTGTGCTACCTCGCGCCACGAGAGAACCTCGGGACCACCAATATCGTAGGATCCCTCCTGAGCAGATTCCACCTTATCAAGACAGTATGCGGCAACATCCGCCCCGTGAATGGGGTTAAGCCGCCCTTGCGGTCGCAGAAGATACACCCGGCCGCGGCGTGCCATCTGCGCTATAGCGCTCATATCCGAGAAGTATCCACTCGGGCTCACCACCTGATGCGCCAGCGGCGACTGGATCAATGCCTGCGCGAAAGCCGTTTTCGCACGCGTGAGCTGCGAACGAATCGACTCGGCGTGTATGGCGTTCACATAGCAGAAACGTGTGACATCATGGGCGCGCGCAGACTCCAATATATTTAGGTTCGCACGGTAGTCAATATCCCAGGGATCGGCCTTCTGCCGAGTTACCCCTAGTGCCGAAATAACCGCATCAACGCCATCGCACACCCCGGCTGTCAAGGAACGGTCGGTTACATCACCAACCGCCCATTCATCTACCATGTTCGTCAGCGATGGTGCACCCCACGCCCCAGCACTCTCGGCCCGAGCCTTATCGCGCACCACGGCACGCACCCGATGCCCGCGACGATGCGCCTGCTCCACAATATGACGCCCCACATAGCCCGATGCTCCAACAACCAAAATATTCATCGTTTCACCTCGCTGTGGTTCTGTGAACAAAGTTTCGCACCCTTTAGGCAGGATTACAGTCTTTGAGATAGCCCTCAATCACCTCGACGGCGCGGGTTGGACCGTCCATGCCGCGCATTGCCTTGCTGAGCTGTCGAGCCTTGGCGCGCATGGTCTCATCTGAAAGTAAACGATCCAGAATGCCGTGCATCTGACCTCGGTGCACATCATGTTTCGCGAAGCGCAGGGCGTTGCCGTACCGCACACATTCCTCAATATTCCAGCGTTGCTCAGCCTGCATGGCGATACCCGCAAACGGTACCCCCGCCAGACACGCTGTCTGCACGGTTCCTTCACCACCGTGCGTAATTGAGGCATCAATGTGCCCGGCAAGCAGATGAGCCGGAACAGTTCCCGCACGGTGAATATTATCGCCCAGCGAGCGCGCATCAGCATCCGCTAACAGCACCCCATCACCGACCAGCACATCTACCGGTACCGTTGAAAGTTGCCGCAGCACCGCCGCCAAGATATGCGAAGACCCGGACGAGCCCATCCCCACGTAGATAAGTGGTCGCTTTTTAGGTTCCCGAACAATCCGCGGAAGTTCACCGGGAGCACGGTAGTAGATAGGTCCCACGCTGATGTCTGGAGCTGTTAACGAATCGCCGCGCAGCTCGGTAAAAAGAGAACAGATAAGGTTTACGTCAGCGCTGAACATGTCGATGGTACGGCGCGGGAGTTTGATTCCGTATTCGCGGGCTACGCGAGTGAACGAGGCTGGTTTATAAGATATTGTCCGAGCCAGTGCGCGTAACCATCCCGGTGCTGCGGGGGCTTCACCGGCAGGTTTCCCAGAAAAATAGGTCATTGAATATGCGTAAGGGCGCGCATAGAAAATAGGTACACCGGCGATGCGCGCGGAGATCAGCATAGTCGGGTTAGAGCCGATCACCACAGCATCTGCGTTAAAGTCACGAATAGCAGCAAGTTCTACGGTAACCCTCTGGCGTACTTTCTCGGTGGTGAAGGGATGCCGCACTCCCCTGCCTTGGTCAAGCGCCATGAGTTGTTTCGCTTCGGCATCAGTCATGATGGGTTCACGAAGATGCACGGGAAGCCGCGCGCTTTCCAGCAACCCACGGTATTTGGGCGAGTATATATGGAAGAGGACTTTGTGCCCTCGATCTTGAGCAACACGCGCTATTTCGATGCTGCGCGTGGTTTCACCCATATTAAAGCTTTCGGGAGAGAAAAGAATACGGCTCATTGTCTTCTCCAGTGGGGGGGCGTACACATGCTTGAGTGGGATCTACGCCTCATATATATCTAGTGTAAAACGGAGCCTCAGTAATCCGCCCACTGTATCGGGAAAACTCAGGCTCCGTTTTCTGACCGCGCAAATCGTAGTTATTTCTTCCGTAGAACCAGACCGATAGCGCCTATATGGTCGGCGTGACGGCGGAAAACACTGCGCATACCCAGCACGCGCTCACGAATCTGCGGTTTGCGTGCAAGGTTGAACATGATCTTGGCGAGTCCGCCCACCCCTTCATCGGCAATCATGCGTTTGGGTTCCAGAAGAGCCATCTCGGTTTGATATACGTCTAACACCTCAAACCCGGCTTCTTCGGCAAGGCGGGTCCATTCGGCAACCGTAAGCGGGCGTGCGTTCACGCGAATGCTTCGTGCCAGGTCCTTCTGAATTTCTTCCTGAATCTCAGGGCGCAGGTAGTCAGGGGTTAGCGATAGCTCGTGAATGGCATAGTAGCCGCCCGGCCGTAGGATGCGCGCCGCCTCGCGCATAATTTCCAGCTTGTGCTTGTCGGTCTGCATGGTCAGCATAGCCTCGCCCACCACCACGTCGTAGCTGGAATCGGGCAGTCCGGTCTCCTGCGCCCCGGCATTCACGACCGTGTAGTTGGGGTTGTCTCCGATGCGCCCGCGCACGATTTCAGCCGCCTTTGGATCAAGGTCTACACCGGTGTAGGTCTTGGGGCTGCGTTTGACGATTTCGAGCGCCGTAATGCCTAGTCCGGGTGCAAACTCAACCACGTCGATCTGCCCACCAAGCGCGCGGCTGAGCAGCCAGTTTGTAGTTTCGCGCCCACCGGGACGAAGGACTTTCTTGCCGAGTTGGGCGAGCAGCCAGTGTCCGGCGGCTTTTTCGGCGGGACGATCGGTACCGGGAACGTTCGGGGTTTTAGGCACGATAAATCTCCTGTGATAATTCGTATTTAATATGCAAAATTTTTATGCTCTAATTCTACACTCCGTCATGAGGTAGCCGCATTCTTCTTATGCTGTATCTTACAAGCCTCCTGTCACGCTGGTACTACGCCATTGTTTTCTGTGGCTTTATGTGCGGAACACAGACTAAGGGTTAAACGAAACTGAGACCGAACCCGAAGATTCGATCTCAGCCTCAATCACACACACATACATACGAAAATCAGAGCCACTTCCGCTAAGGAAAGTCCAACTTTCAGATAGTCCTCTTGAACTACCTGATATAACTATGACCCGTCAACCTTTATTCCTCGTGAGTTAAACCTTGGGAATATCTGTGAATGCGAGGGGTTGTGTGTGCTGAAAGCACAAGATGAGGGATTGAGCTTCCTTACAGGGCATATATATCGCAGAGAATTACACGCTGTATTCGGTACCGTGCATGAGATTGTGATAGCCGCCCGGAAGAAGGCGAAATTTTTAAAACTGAAAAGCGAGGCTACACAGTAGCCTCGCTTTTCAGTTCCACGAGAGCATATCCACTCTCTGAAACACACACATTCACATCGCAGTCCTCTCGAACCAACACTTCTAGTTAACCGTAGTTACCTTGAGGAACCTTGGGGTTTGGCTGAAAAACACCTGAAAGTCCCCGCAAGAAATACTGGGAAGAGCGTCAGTCCGATACCTCAGCATGCAGAGCGCAATCCCCGCGCGACAGTAATTTAGCCGTTAGAGTTCAGAAGAGCATCAGCCAAAACCACGGTCACCGGGTTTATCAGCACCGATACCGCCGCCAATACAATATTTGCAATGCGATGGCGCACAAACCGAATAAGCCCCACTATGGCACAGATAAAGGCGATCACAGAGGTAAAACTACCCACGATTATCGTGATATAAAACAGGATGGCATTCACCGTGAGCGAGGGAAAAGGAATAAAAGCAAGTATCACAAGTACAACACTTACTGCCTCGAAGATGATGCCGACCCGCAAAAGTTGAGTGCTGGGGGGAAGGTGATTGAAAGATTTTTTCGCCATATATCTAGCCTAACCGAGAGTAGCTCACAACAGTGATCCTTGATGTAACAGCAAGTGCCGCCTCCCAGCCAGTATATATTCAGGAGGCGGCACTTCCTCTTATCCGATGAGC
>NZ_KV793085.1:0-7753 GCF_001808385.1 Rothia sp. HMSC08A08 | reverse complement strand
CGGATTCCCCACGAGCATTTTTAATGTTGCCGCCGTAGGTTTTCGCCCCGGCAGTGAACCCAGACTTAATGCTATTCACCCCAACCTTATGAATCATCAAGCGAATTAATCCTTGAACCGCTCAAATACCTACCGTGTAATCACAGATTTCGCATACACAAAATCCTCCACCTCAGGAACCACGCGAACATACTCAGCACCCGGCGAAGGACTCCCCACCGGCCTTAGCCCCACATCACGCTGATCCAAATGAGCACTAGCAGGCACCTCCAACAAACGATACACCCACCGAAAATCTGTCACATACGCAGCAAGCGCACACATATCAGACACAGATAACGGATCAGCCCAATACCCATAATCCAGCCGAAACGCAATCTGCGACCCCACATACACACAGTTATACATCCCTGGCACAAACCGCGCCTTATACCCCTGCCGAGTCTGCACCTCAAACACCCCATGCTCTGTATTACGAGGATCAAAATAATACCCAGCAATCGCATGATATGGAAAACTCTTTCGAGCACCACCCAAAGGTTTATGCACAATCTCCGCACGCCGAAAATTCACATAATCATCACGACCGAACCTAATACAAAAAACAGCAACGGGAAACGTTACACAAACAACAAAAATAAAAGGGACGTATTCTTCCGAAGGCCTTCTTGCAATAAAAGCTAGAGCAATATAGCCTACAAAAAATATGATTGTTATCATCATGGCCCATCCTGCAATGGGGAACAATAAAGGACGCCTCTGAACAATATTCGTAAAACTCTCCACGAACTCCTCGACATCCCTAGCAGGAACAGATTCAGGAGTTTCTCCCAAAGTATCAGAGCGCTCATTCTTATGCACAGCACTTCCCTCAGCAGACGAGTCTTCTCCTGCTTTGCCGAATGTTGGCACACGATGCGAGGAC
Organism: Rothia sp. HMSC08A08; assembly: GCF_001808385.1. Classification (NCBI taxonomy): domain Bacteria; kingdom Bacillati; phylum Actinomycetota; class Actinomycetes; order Micrococcales; family Micrococcaceae; genus Rothia; species Rothia sp. HMSC08A08. Next base: position 6,828 of record NZ_KV793085.1, on the reverse strand, counting down.
GGTGTGGCACCCCAATCCATGGTATACGCCGAGGTTATTTTCTGATAGTAGTTCTTTTGTTTTTTCTCGCTTCGATACGAGAGGTAACTAAAGATAGCGATGCCGCTAAAGATGAGGGAATAATAAATATAGTTTCCCATTGTTGCTATTCTCCAGGCCCCTTATACTCTTTATCCCTATTATTCCTACCAATAACTTATGATTTCGACCTTTAAGTCAGGACTTCCTGCGAGCGAGTACAGTGCCTACACTGCCGGAGGTAGAAATCTAAACATCACTACTTAAAGGCCAGGTTGGTTGTACTCGACCGGTGCATGCCCGTTCCTGCATGTGCGTGGTTCAGCAACCGCCTCACGCGCGAAGCAGCCCGACATGCCGCGCCTAAATGTACTGTTCATGACGAATATCCTTGACTAACCCTTATGTGAAGGTTAGGGTAAATATATCCTATACAGTGTTCTGTGACACTCGCAAACATTAACTATATCTACGTTGATATAACTACAACCACACAAGGAGCAGCTATGCCGCACGTCCGCCCTGAACCTATCGCCCCTGAAAACAGCGGTTCACCAAGTTCTTTGGGCGGTAAGCCTGCGCCTATGCCTGAGCTCAAGCATGTTGATCCTCCGCAAAGCTCTGTTGACGACAACATGAGTATCGGCACGGCTGATAAGCCGCGCGCTATGCCTGACGTTCAGTTTGATGATGGGGCATCCGATAACCTCAGAAATGCGCTGAATTCTGCCGCAGACACTATCGAAACCCAGCAGGGTGGACGAGACGGTCTTTTTGATACTGCACGAGATAAATTTGAGGGCAAATACGCCCACGACTTTCATATGTGCCACGTACAACTTGCCAATAACTCCGCCAACGTTGTGGCGATGCTCCGTTATGGCGCGAAGCTGGTAGATTACATCAAAGAGTGCGCACATGTTGAAAACGAAAACCGTAAGAAAGCCCGGGAGTGGGAGAACCGCAACGGTTTGCAGCAAACTTGGGATGGTGTTGTTCTCAACAAACACCGTCCCGATTATGCTCCCAACCCGTCGAAACCTGCTGAGCCCGGCTCTGCCCCGCAGCGCGATGTCAATGCTGGCGCCCCTGATGCATCTGGCGGCACTTCCTCTGCTATTCCAGAGAACCTCGACGGCTACAATACTGCCTGTGTATCCTACGACAACGAAGCAGGCCTCAAGCATACCGACATTACGAATGCGCTAAACACCTACACAAGTTCGTGCCATCACGGGTCGCTCGATATCAGCGAAACAATCAACAGCATGGCGGGGTGGCTTCAACAGAGCAACCAGGTCAATACCTGGGTTTCTGGAGTTGCCCAGGATTTTAGGGATGCTGGGTCTGGCACCGGTAACATCAAAACCGTCTCGAATGCGTATCTGGATCAGCGTATGCAGGAGCGTGGAACTGGTGCTCCTCAGGTTCAGAAAATCGAGGTTCATCCCGCTCAGGTTACGGGCGAAATCCCTACTTCCGGCTTCGCAAATGATCCGGTGAACGTGGCAACGGGTAACTTCATTGAGCCTGAAACCGACCTTTCTTTCCCGGGAACTTTTGCGCGTAATCTGAACCTGAAGCGTATGTATAACAGCTTGGCTGTGACTAACTCGCAAGATATTCCTTCGGGTGTTTTTGGCATCGGATGGTCCTCTACTCTGGATCAGCGTCTTGAGTTTGATGCTGACAAAGCATCATGGTTTACCGCCGATGGGCGCGTCCTCACGTTCGCGCGTGAAGGTGAAGGATTCGCGCGTGCCTCTGGGGAAGCATGGTGGCTGACGAAGGCAAAACCGGGTTCTGATGCATATGCGCGAGTTGAAGCCTCGCAGCGTGAAACACAGCGACAGCTCAAGAATTCTCGTGGCTTAGATGAATCCGCAGATCAAGCTCTCACGCAGGAACCCTTCTATTGGATCGTGATGAATAACGCTCACGAATCCTTTGGGTTCAGCGCTTCTGGGGATTGGGTGAGTGCTACTGATGGGCACCCATCAAATACTGTGGTCGCATTCCGTGATGCGCAGGGGCAGGTTACAGATCTGGTGCATCCAGGATCCCAGCGCGGAATTCGTGTGAACTATGAAGCGCTAGTTCAAAGCACTGAGGCTCCCGAGTATCGCCCGATTAGCGCTTATACTTACAACACGACCGGCACCGAAGCCGATACGCCACTAATGGCTGCCGAATATTCGTATGAGGGTGAGCATCTGACGAGTGTGGCAACAAATGCGGGTGTCCGTTCGTATACTCACACGGATGCTGGACTTATCCGTGAGGTTATCAACGCCAACGGGATTGTAGAGGTTACCAACACCTATGATGAACTGGGCCGGGTAGTTCACCAGCTCACCGAGTATGGGCGCGAAGTTTCGTATACCTATACCCCGAGCTTGGTTACTATCGTGGCGGATGCTGAAACAGGGGATAACTCTAACCTCTGGACAAGCGATTCTAAGGGACGTCTGATCGGAATTACCGCCACCGACGGCAGTCGACAGACCATGCGGTACGATTCTTTCGGAAACCGTGTGGGTATTACTGAGCGCGATGGCTCCAGGACCGCGCGCGTATTCGATAACCGAGGCAGGCTGAAGCGTGAACGTACCCCCGAGGGTACCGACTATACTTACGGGTGGGATGAACACGATCGTATAACCGGCGTATCTGTGCGGGATGCACGTGATCCCCGCAATCTGGGTACGCCAATGACCGTGAGCTATGAATATGCGGATTCGGTGAACCCAAACCCAAGCGCTGTGACCGATGCAGACGGTGCTCAGACGCTTTATGACTGGGACGATAGGGGTCTTCTTACCCGAGTCACTGACCCGACGGGTGTATCCACAACCTTCGAGTACGATGCTTACGGTGATCTCGTCCTCGTGACAAACGGTGCGGGTAATACTACAACCTTGATACGTGATGACCACGGACGTGTTATTGGGGTTATAGATCCGCTTGGTCGTCGCGGTACGGCGACGTACAATTCTTCAGGCGCGCTTGCGAGTATCGAAAACGCAGATGGTGCCCGCTGGACTTTTGCGTACCCCGAGTTTGCCGTAGAATCCCTTCCCTCGCTGGTACGTAACAGCACCAATACGTCTTGGAGTCGTGGAAATCTTCCTACTTCGGTAACGGATCCCTACGGTGCTACCATCCGGTTTACCTACAATGCAGGCGGGGAAATTGCTAGTGTTACTAACCCGCTAGGTCATACGACCGAAGGCACTTTTGACACATGGGGTAACCTCGTTGGCCTCACTACCGCCAGCGGTGCCGTATGGAATTATGTTTATGATGGTTTGTCTCAGCTGGTTGAGGCTACCGATCCGAGCGGTGCTGTCACCCGGTATTCCTATGATTTGAACGGCGAGTTGTCTTCGGTGACGGATGCGACCGGTGTTGAAATTAAACGCAGGGTAGATCGTCAGCGTGGTATTGAGGAGATCGCGGATGCGTTCTCGTCCTCGTTCATTCACACGGATATTTTCGGTCGGGTTACGTCTGAGCAGAAACGTGCCCGGGGTGGGTCTTCTGCGAAGAAGGCCGATGTTGAGAGCGAGTTTATCACTTATGATGCCGCGGGTCGCCCGGTTGAGATTCTTGATGCTGCCGGTGGTCTGACCCGTTGTGAACGTGATGGCGCTGGGCGTGTGCTGCGGGTGATTTCTGCTGAAGGCCGTATCGAGACCTATGACTATGATGCTGCCGGGCGGGTGATCTCTCATGCTGTTGGTCTGGATGCTCCTGAGCGTTACACCGATGAAGCGGGGGTTTCGCGGGTTGTTGAGCCTTCTGCTTGGGCGATAACTCGCCTGGAGTATGATGCCGCCTCGCAGATTATTAAGCGTATTAACCCTGACGGTACGGTTGAGAAGATCACCTATGACGTGTGTGGTCGAGTGACCGGTGTGGAAGCCGGTGTACGTGTGGCATCGTACGAGTACGATTTGTGCGGTCGCTTAATTGGTGTGCGCGATAGTTCTTTTGGGCAGCGAAGGTTTAAGTACGATGCTGCCGGTCAGATTATCCAGGCAACGGACGGTCTGGGGTTCCGCACGCATTTCTCGTATACCGCAACCGGGCAGGTTTGCCGTGTTGTCGATGCTGCCGGCCAGGTGACTGATTATGAGTACGATGCGCTAGATCGTCTGGTGCGTGTGATTAAGGCTGCGGGTACGGTTGATGAGTCGGTGCAGGAGTACGCCTATGATGCTGCCGGTCGTCTGATTCGTGCTCACGATGGTGTACGCGAGTATACGCATACTTATGATTATGCTGCTGGTGGCCGCCTGTCACACACCTGTGTTGATGGTGTGAAGGCTGCCGAGTTTGGGGTGCAGGATCAGGGTCGTACCGTGTGGGTGCGCGATTACGCTAGTGCTCAGGCCCTTGACGGTAATGCGTCTGAGGATGCGTTTGTACAGCATCGGTTTGTGTATGATGCACGCGGTTTGCTGATGGAACGTTCACGCTCGAGCGTGATGACCGATACTTCGGGTGCATCCTCTGGCACGGCGGATGTAGATGCGCAGGTTCAAGCGTTGAATACTTTCACGAACACAGGCGCGTACACACTCACGCTGGGGTACGATGCCGACGGTTACCGCACGCGCATGGTGACCCCGTACGGTGAGACTGCGATTGCCCACGATGGTGCTGGCCGCGTGGCGAGTATGTCACGCGCTGATCAAGATGCTCACCGTGAGAGCCCTGCGGCGCAGTATTCCTACGATGCGATGGGCAGGCTTATCCGTGCCCAGTTAGGCGACATTCTCTCGCGCTGGGAGTTTGATGGTGAGTCTGGTCTGGTGTGCTCGTACTCGCGTGAGAACACAGCGAAGGCGGATTCGGTGGAGCGTACCGAGGTTATTCGCGATGAGCAGGGCCGTATTGTGGGCTTGGATTCTGCCGATGGGCTGGTGGTGTATACCTATGATGCTGCCGGTCAGCTCACGGGTTCTCGTGCTGGTGATCTGGAGTTTGAATGGGTCTTTGAATCCGGGCTCATGGTTTCTGAGCGCACTTGGCGTCATTCCAATGGCACGGACGAGCCTGAGGAGACTTCGCGGGTACTGTCGGGTGAACGTTCGTTCGCCTATAACCGTTTGAACCAACTCACCGAAATTATTGCTACCGACCGTACAGCGGAGCATACGTCCACGACAGTGACCACGTATGAGTACAATGCCGCTGGTGAACGTACCTGTGAGATTATCACCGATGACAGGGGTGTACAACGGGTTCGTGAGTACGCTTGGGGCGCGTATTCCGGGCTGGCCTCGGTAACGGATACGTATGTGACTGCTCACGGCGGTGAAGCTGCATCACGGGTTCGTATGGTAACTGATGTGACTGGTGAACTTGCCCAGGTAGCCGGGGTGAATGGTGTTTCGGTGCCGTTGTTGTGGGATCCGGATGCTGCTATGCCACAGATTTTAGGTGCTGGCGGCGTGCCTGCTCCCGGGTCTGACGGCGGTTTCTCCCAGGTTGGTATTGCCGGTGGTTTTGACCCGTGGGCTGTGCCGTCCATACTGGGTTCTGCACCGGATGCCCAGGGGATGAATATTCCTGGTCTTCCGCATGTTTTGAGTGCGGATGATAGCGGTGTGTGGGAATCTATGCTTCCTGCCGGGTTCTCGTTTACCGGTGCCGGGTCTGTGCGTGTTGCCGGTTTGGATGTGATGGGTGCCCGCGTCTTTGATGGTGCCTCGAAGCGTTTCCTCTCGACGGACCCGCTGGCCCAGGTGCCGGGTACTGGTTTCTTCGCGGATGTATATGCGTTCTGTGGGAACAACCCGGTAGGACTGATGGACCCGTGGGGTCTGAAGCCGATGTCGCCGGATGAGTTCCAAAAATATTCTAGGGACAAGGCTCAGAAAGATTTTCGGCAATATTTCGTTGCTGGTGCCATGCTCGTTGTGGGTCTTGCTCTGACGGCTGCTGCTGTGGCGACAGGACCGCTAGGCATGGTACTGCTGGGTGCTGCTTCGGGTGCTTTGATGAGTGGTGGTATGTCGGTGATTACCCAGAAGATGGAAGGTAAGAATGTTGATTGGGGCGCTGTTGGTCGAGACGCTCTGATTGGTGGTCTTGCCGGTGGTGCCGGTGGTGTAGTCGGCGGTATTTTTGCGAAGGGCGCTACTGTGGCAAAGGGCCTAGCAACGGCAGAGAAAGCGGGTAAAATCTCTCGTGTTGTACAAATGGGTGTGAAAGCATCGGATAAAATCAACGCTGGTATTGCCCGTATAGGAAACACCAAGCTTGTCTCTGCGTTCAGGAATAGTAAGTTTATTAATGGGGCGAGTAATTGGGTTGGTAACAAACTCTACGGTAAAACCTTCGAAGGCGGCGTTGATGAACTTGGTGCTAAGGTAATAGGCAGCGGGCTCCAAGAAGGCGTAAAAGATGGTACATCTTCTTCGGTGAAATATGCCGCAACAACTGATAATTGGAATGGTACAGACCAACTATCGGCTTTTGGCATGGGGTTTACTGGTGGTTTTGTGTTTGGTGCAGTTGGTGGTGGTGCAAACCAAGGGATGACTGCTTCATCAGATTTAGCAAAAGAAACAGGAAAAACAGCCAGCAAATTAAATAACCCCTGGACTCGTAATTACGCTAATGACTGGATTACTAGTAATGGTGCTGATGCCATATCTATCGGTTTAGACCAAAAGATGAGTCCGGAGGAGAAGGCTCAGAAGATGATTCAGAAAGTAGGAATTAACACGATCAAAAGTGCTGGTACTGCTGGGGCGAAAACCTATGGCGGCAACATTAAAAATGCTCGTGGGGAATCCG
>NZ_KV793084.1:86525-90457 GCF_001808385.1 Rothia sp. HMSC08A08 | reverse complement strand
AAAGGCAGGGTTGTCTATGATTGATTGGTGTCGCCTGTGGGCAGCCCTGCTGGCTTGTATTCCTATGGTAATTTTATTACATATACTGAATATGATGCAAAAACACCAGAGTATATCATCAAAGAAAATGATAAACCAGGACTTAATCGGGGAACGCATCGTATCGTAGTAGGAAGCAATGGAAGTATTTACTATTCGCCAGATCACTACTTAACTTTTGTCCGCCTTGTTGATTAATTTTGAAAGGAAACGAATATGCCTTATGAGGCTTTATATTCTAAACCGTTTAATATCCCTGTTTTTATACGAGATAATAATTATTGGGAAAACTATATGCTTCCTTCTCTGCGTCAGGAGGGGTGGCATGTTGTTATAGTTGATTGCGCAGGAGTTGTGGATGCCTATGATTTTGCTATTCGTTTTATGAATGCTATCAGTTTTGATTGGAGTTCATTCCCGCATAAATTTGATTTGAAATGGGCTGAAGAATATGCAGAGGATATCGATTGGCTTGATATGCGTCAAGGATTGTTTGTCTACTATAAAAACTTTGAAGATGTTCTATCTATGGCTGACGGTTTAAACATGGAGGGTTACGTTAGGTATAGTGTGGATATCCTTTACATTATGAATGCTTATTACCCACGGCGTCCTATGTGGCGTGATGACGAATACGAGGTTCTTTTTGGGTATGGGCTTGAGGTGTCGAAAGATTCCCTTCCTCGCGTTGAGGAGTATTTTGAAGGTCACGAAATAATCTTTGCTGGCCCTGATACTGAATACCCTTGGTCTCAACAGGAAGAGCGGAAGAAGAAATACTTCCCTAATGGTTTTCCCGATCCTCGGTATGATGAGAATGGTATCTGGGTGACTGACCCCAACATATACCCCGAGAGCACCACCTATACCGGCGGCAGTGGTGAGGAGGGTTCTTCTGAATAAGACAAGTTAGTTTTCTCGTCGAGTTGCACTCCAAAAGAGGTAGAAAATGGCTTATAGACAAGCAGGGTCTTCTAAAAAATTCATCGCGCCCTTGTTTCTTGCAGAAGATCGATACTGGGAAGATTATATGCGCCCTTACCTCGAGAAAGAAGGATGGTGCGTTGTGGAGGTCGATTGCGCAGGAGTGCAAGGTACTAGGGATTTTGGGTATCGACTTATGGAAGCGATCCGACTTGATTGGGAGAATGAAATTAGTGGTGAATTTGACTCATACTGGGCTGAAGAACTTGCTACTGAAATCGACTGGCTAGATATGCGCCAAGGACTGTTTGTTTATCTTAAACATTTTGAAGATGTTCTAAAGATGGCCGATTATCTGGGGGGTGACAGTTATGCGAACTATGTAGTACGTCTCATTGATTCGATGCAGCTTCATTACCCTATGCGGCCTGCCGGTCATGAAGGGTATGAGGTTCTTTTTGGGTATGGGTTTGAGGTGTCGAAAGATTTTCTCCCTCGCGTTGAGGAGTATTTTGAAGGTCATCAGACGATCTGCGCTGATCCCAATGCTGTATATCCCTGGTCTCAGCAGGAGGAGCGGAAGAAGAAATACTTCCCTAATGGTTTTCCCGATCCTCGGTATGATGAGAATGGTATCTGGATAACTGACCCTGATGAGTATCCTGAAAGCACCACCTACACTGGCAGTATGGACTCATAGTATCAAGGCATCTGGTGGTTAGCTAGATGACGTATATGGGTTATACCCCAGGTCGTGCTCTATATATTTATTTGCCTCGTGAGTTAATTTTGGGAAAGAAACAGCATGCCGTATCAACATAATCTTTCAAAACCTTTTATTGCCCCGATCTTCATTGAAGAGGATGGGTATTGGCAGAATTGTATGAAGCCCTATCTTGAGCGTGAAGGGTGGTATATCGCAGAGGTTGACTGTGCCGGTGTGTTAGATGCTCGAGACTTTGGACGTCGTCTTTTAACAGCTTTGGATTTCGACTGGGACTCTTTTCCGTATGAGTTTGATACAGAGTGGGCTTTTGAATATGCTACTGCAGTCGATTGGCTTGATCTGCGTCAGGGGTTGTTTGTGTATTATAAAAATTTTGAGGATGTTCTGTCGATGGCGGATCGTTTAGGGAACGATAGTTACGCTATTTATGCCGTGCATATGGTTGATTATATGCGTCTGGTCTATCCTATGCGTCCTAGCCCACGTCCTAGGTCTGGGGATGATTATGAGGTGACTTTAGGGTATGGGTTCGGGGTGAGCCGGGCTTCTTTGCCGCGTGTGGAGCAGTTTTTTACAGGAAATAATGAGATTCTGATTGCTGGCCCGGAGGTGGTGGAGTATCCGTGGACTTGGCATGAGGAGCGGAAGAAAAAATATTTTCCTCAGGGGTTCCCGGCTCCTCGGTGTGATGAGCGGGGGGATTGGATTTTTGATCCTGAAAGGTACCCGGAGAGTCCTGCGTTTACTGGTGATGCAGGATATTCCGTAGAAGAATAGTCGTCTTGAGGTTCAGCCTGTATCCGCATAATTCAACCGGTACTGGGTTCGAGAATCAGACTATAGATCAGGCATGGGTGCAAGCTCATGGGTCCGATATGGTCAAGGCCATTCAAACTTCTACAGATTGGTCGCTTGAGAATTTTATGCTGACCCTGACTGCGGGTAAGAAACCTAGCCTGCAGCAGTACCGGTTTAGTCCTTATGCTGAGTCGCGGTTATTATCAGCTGCGTTGTGTTCGGTGATGGATTCGATGGATAAGGCTGGTATGACCGAGATCGTGCGCTCGAGTATAACCTATTTAGCGGATTAGTAGTCAGAATAATGAAGTCAACTGGCTAGCCGAATAGAGTTTCAGCGTACCCTAGATGATCCAAGGCTTATAGGAATGGGATAAACGTGATAGTACTTGAGGTTAAAATTTTGGAATATTGCTTAAGGGTTTATTCATCAGGGACTTAGGTAGGTTCTTTATGAATCCCCCTGTGTGGGCCTTCTCGAGGAAATAACTATATGGTTTATGAGAAAGAATATAAGGATGCGTTCATTGTTCCTGTGTTCACTTACGAGAGTGGGTATTGGGAGAAGGTGATGAAGCCTCGTTTGCAGGAACAGGGGTGGTATATCGCTGAAGTAGACTGTGCGAATGTGGAGGATATTGAGGATTGCGGCACGAGGCTTCTGGGTGAACTCAATTTTAAGGTTCCTGAGCATGGATACATTAACGCTATGGGGGTCAAAGATAATATCACTGATATCTATGGCATTAATATGCGCAAAGGCCTTTTTGTTTTTTATAAGAATTTTGAAGATATCTTCTCTACCCACCCTGATTTGCATCAGGGGTATGGGGCTGAGTTCATGCTTCAGCTGATTGAACACATGGTATATCACTACTCTGATCTTCGTGGGTATATCTATGAAGAGTTTCCTGTGGTGGTGGGGTATGGTGTTGGTCTTCCCACCTCATATATTCCACAGTTTGAGGAGCTGATGGGTGCGGAAAATGTGATGATTGCCGGTGAGGGTGTGCGGTATCCATGGTCTGATTTTGAAGAAGAGCAGCGCAGGAACTTCCCGAACGGTGCCCCGGATCCTCTCTACGATAAGTATGGGGAGCTTTTTGGTGTTACTACCCATAGTTCACAGACAACGGGTATTTATGTTGCTGATCCTCGGTATTATCCTGAATCACCATTGTATGACCCTGTTCTTGCCTCAAAGGTACACCTGGTGCATAGTGAATTTACTGAGCCAGACCCTTCTGTATAAACACTATGTATGGGGTATAAATGCGACTACAAGGATGAGTTCATCGTTCCCGTCTTTACTCAGGAGAGCGGGTACTGGAACCGGGTCACGAAGTAGTTTTTTACCGACCCTGATGCTAAGCACCCTTGGCCTCAATAGGAAGGAAATATTTTCCTAGTGGTTTTCCTGACCCGTTGTATGAGGATGGGGAGT
>NZ_KV793084.1:28876-86505 GCF_001808385.1 Rothia sp. HMSC08A08 | reverse complement strand
ATGAGTACCCCGAGAGCACATCCTACACCGGCGGGAACAGCTAACAACGCACTGATAGCCAAGGAGTAAACAATTATGAGCTACTACGACGACGGGTACGGCAACAGCTTCGGAAAATACAAAAGCCTCAGCAAAAACAGGTAGAGCTATATTTTCTGAGCGTCAAGAATCCAGTTTTACGCTTAACGTGGAAAAGCTACTCGGCTCCACTCCCCCTGTACCCGTACAATAGAGTTCTGGCTAAAAATCTACGCCCAGGAGTCAAGTCACCATGAGTACGCCCGCGCATCACGCCTCTGGTCAGCAGAGCATCCCAACCCCCTATGAGGATCTGCTGCGCGAAATTCTTGACGAGAACCGTGATGCTATTGCCGCCGATGCTCAGCGCAAAGACCGCACGGGCACCGGCACGTTCGGCGTATTTGGGCGGCAGATGCGCTTCGATCTGCGTAGCTCTTTCCCCCTGATTACTACCAAGCGCGTGCACTTCAAATCGGTGGCGGTTGAACTTCTGTGGTTCCTGCGCGGCTCCTCAAACATACGTTGGCTGCAGGAACGCGGCGTGACTATATGGGATGAATGGGCTGACGAAAATGGTGACCTCGGTCCGGTCTACGGGGTGCAGTGGCGCTCCTGGCCCACCCCCGACGGCGGCACCATCGATCAAATCGCGAAAGTGATCGAATCTCTCAAAACGAACCCGTCGTCACGCCGCCACATTGTCTCGGCATGGAACCCCGCCGAGGTTGATGAGATGGCACTGCCGCCCTGCCACGCCATGTTCCAGTTTTACGTGCACGAGCGCCCTGACGGTGTGAAGGAACTATCGTGCCAGCTATACCAGCGCAGCGCCGACATGTTCTTGGGTGTACCCTTCAATATCGCCTCCTACGCCCTGCTGACCTACCTGATAGCCCACGAGGTCGGCATGGAACCCGGCGAGTTCATATGGACGGGCGGCGACTGCCATATCTACTCCAACCACCTGGAACAGGTGAAAAAGCAGCTCGGTTACGGCAACGACCCCGAAGGTAACCCCTATCCCCCGCGTGAGCCCTACCCGTACCCCAAACTCGTTATCAAAACGAAGAAACCTTCTATTTTTGATTACGAGTATGAAGACTTTGAACTCGTCGATTATAAGCATCATCCGGGGATTTCTGCCCCCATCGCGGTTTAGGAGAATCGATGCGTGAGTATGAATCCCCCTCCCCCGCACAACCGTGCCTCGGCGCTATTTGGGCGCAGACCGATGCGGGTATTATTGGGCGCGACGGCACCATGCCCTGGCGTGCCCCCGAAGACCTCGCGCATTTCAAAACCGTCACCGTGGGTAAGCCCGTCATCATGGGACGGCGCACCTGGGAGTCTTTTCCACCGCGTTTTCGACCGCTGCCCGAGCGCACCAATATCGTCATCAGCCGCAGTATGACGAGCGATTCAGCCGCGCCTCTTAAACGCGATGGCGCGCTTTGGGTTCCGTCGCTGGATGCAGCTCTCACCCTTGCAGGCAACACGCCTTTAACACCCAACGCTACCCAGCACCCAGATGCGGCGCACCAGCGAGTTACTGCCTGGATCATTGGCGGCGGCTCCGTCTATGCGGAGGCGCTTTCCCGCGAGGACTTACCTTCCTTTGGACGCATCGAAATTATCGAACGCACCCTCTTCTATTGTCAGGAAGGTAACGAGATTACGGGTGATACCTACGCCCCCGAACTTGCGGTAGAAGGATTTATGGCTGCGGACGAATCGGCGCGATGGCGCATCCTGGGTGAAAGTACCTGGGAGAAGAGCGAGCGCGGCTACCTGCTGGATGCTTCGGGCGGGAAAAATCCCATGTACTACTCATTTCAGACCCTAGCCCGCCTCTGATGTACCTGGCACGGAAATTCCGTACAACAACGTTCGCCTGTGCGAACGGCAAAGTGTAGTCTCGTTTGTCTGAGGTACATTCGTTCACCTCGCAACATCTTACGCCACAGCTCATCACGCTCCTCACACTTCACCTGGTCTTTCCCCATACTGACTAGGGGTTATGACGCTGTTCCACGCGATATGTGGTACACGGGGTAGACTAGAAATTATGAATTTTAATCCCGGTGACTCAGTAGGTTTTGTAGGTTGGCGCGGCATGGTTGGTTCCGTGCTGATGAAGCGCATGCTTGAAGAGAACGATTTCAACGATATTTCTCCCGTTTTTTTCACAACCTCCAATGTGGGCGGTGAAGCCCCCACCTTCGACGGCACGCTTGAACCTTCTACGCTGAAGGATGCGTACGATCTGAATGAGCTTCGCCAGCATAAGATTATTGTGACCGCACAGGGCGGTGACTACACGAAAGAGGTTCACCCGAAGCTGCGCGAATCTGGCTGGGAGGGTCTGTGGATTGATGCCGCTTCTGCCCTGCGCATGAACGATGATGCCATTATCGTACTCGACCCTATTAACCGTGATGTGATTGACCGCGGTCTCGAATCCGGTGTGAAAGATTTTATTGGCGGCAACTGCACCGTCTCATGCCTGCTCATGGGGCTGGGTGGTCTCTTCAAACAGGGTCTGGTGGAATGGACCACCTCGATGACCTATCAGGCGGCTTCGGGAGGCGGCGCCCGCCATATGCGCGAGGTTCTGGGGCAGTTCCGCGACCTCGGCAATGAGGTGTCTGCCGAGCTTAACGATCCGGCAGCGGCGATCCTGGAGATTGACCGTAAGGTGCTTGCCAAACAGCGTTCGGGTGACCTTGATACCGCGCAATTCGGGGTTCCGCTTTCCGGCTCGCTGATCCCGTGGATTGACTCTGACCTGGGCAATGGGCAGTCCCGCGAGGAATGGAAGTCTGATGCCGAGACCAACAAAATTTTGGGTCTTGAGGGCGATAACCGTGTGATAATGGACGGTTTGTGTGTGCGTATCGCGGCCATGCGTTCGCATTCTCAGGCACTCACGATGAAGCTGACCGAAGACCTGCCGGTTGCCGAAATTGAGCGCATTATCGCTGAAGATAACCAGTGGGCCCAGGTGGTGCCGAATACTAAGGACGCCACGATGCAGGGGCTGACTCCGGTTGCCGCTTCCGGGTCGCTGAATATTCCGGTGGGTCGCATCCGCAAGTTGGCGATGGGTCCGCAGTACATTAGTGCTTTCACGGTGGGTGACCAGCTGCTGTGGGGTGCCGCTGAGCCGGTGCGCCGCATGCTCAAAATCGCGGTCGGTAAGCTCTAAAGTAGCCTTCTCAAAGTATTCGTGGGCGCGGTGCCGTAAGAGCGGTTCTGCGCCCACGTATGTTGAGCCTAGCCCACAAGCTTTGAACGATATGCGTGGGAATGAGCAAAACGTTGCCTGTACCCACCTCTTGGTGAATAGGGTTTCTGGTTGCCCCGAACCTAGCGGATAAGCCTGTGCCCCGCATCCTCAATCAGGATGCGGGGCACAAACTCAAAGTAGGCAGGTATATCTTTCAGGCTATGCTTTACGCGCTGCCTTCTGGGCTTTTCGTTTTTCACGCCAGGCTACGTAGCGATGCCAGAGTGAAATCACTAGCTTTTTGAGTCGCTGATTCAGACGATGCGCCCATGCGAACTCGGTTCCCCAGATTCCCAAACCGATAAAGATAAACAGCCAGCCGGGGCCAGGTGTGACAAGCATAATCAGACCGGCAATGAAACAGAAGCCGCCTACGGCAATCACAAGAGGCTTGTAGAGATGCTTCAGCACCGGGTGAGCGTGCATCCGAGCTTTCTTTTTCTCTAGCCACAGGTGAAACTTGCTGGTTTCACTCTCTGTAACTTCATCCTCTAAGGTTTTCACACATCACCTCTTCTCAGGGCGGCTCTCACCTGTGCGTACACGATACATCAACAGCCTAGCACCCGCGCCTGGGAACTCCCTGATAGCCTAACATCGTAAAAAATATCTTTTATGACACCCTCACTATCGCGGCGCCAAAAGATTATAGTATTGTTATCACAACACCTTAATAGCGGACAAGGTTTATAAATATTTGATAACAATATGGCAATGTCTTCTATTTTTAGACCTTTTACCTCATATTAAGGAAATGCACCTCTACACACGCAGAGAGAATCATGGAAAAACTTTCCTATACAACAGAATTTACACTCTGGCCGGTTCCCCATGCCCGACCCCTGATTGATGGAAAGCCAGAGCCGGGTGCGCATCCGGCAGAATATTTGCATCCCGGCAAACTGCATCTTGAAACGAGCGATGATAATTACGTTGATTTATACATCGTTCCTCCCCTTTTTAAACCCGGATATCCCCCGGGATACCAGTTTTATGCTGATCTTATTTTTAGCAATATTTATATTGCACAAGATTTACAGTTTTATTATCGAGCATTTCATGATGAATTACAGTTTGCGGTATCCTCTGATACTATTTGGCAAAATCGCGATCATCAATATGCTGTAGCAATTGTTGACAAAGATTTGAACCTAAGCTGGACTCTGCGCGATTCCGACCCCTTGCGCATGGAATTTATCGAAACCGTTATCAACACCATTCACGCAAGCATGTTCAAGATGCCCCCCATTCTTGCCGAGGGCGAGTATATGGAGTTTATGAATGAGAGGAATATTCTGGACTCCGCTCACCTATGCTGCGGCGATCGTGTTCTTCGCGCGATTGATGTTAAGGCACACACGAATGATCCCGTGCGAGTTCTCACGGAAACCGATTACAGCGCTGTTATACGCGGTACCGTCTATCCCAGTGCCCGCCTCATCTGGAGCGTCCCTCTAGAAGATGCACGCTACTGGCACAACGCCTACAATGTTTTGACTGTTGATCCGGTCATTGGCACCAAGATCCCCGCCGATGTGCGCGCCATCTTGGAGCATCTACCCGCCGCACCCGCCTATACACAGGGACACTCGTAGGTTACTGCGGGTCTTACCCCACATATCCAATCGGTGTTAGATGCGTGATGGCCTGCCCGTGGACCGTGAGGTGCTGGCACACTGTCAGGTTTCGCAGGCTGCGGTACCGCATCCTGCCTCCACCCGAGATGCCGATAATACGCCCCAGGCTCCTCTGCTGGCGTGGGATATTGTCGATACGAATCACGGCCGCATGGCGTATATTCGTGCTGTTTTGAGGGTACCGCCAGGTTCTCGCGGCTAGACAGTCCTGTGCTGCCTGCGGGCGAACACTATATTTCCCGGGACTCTCAGAGGGTTTAAGACTTTATATGACATGTTTAGGTCATTACTACCTTATGTTGATGTAAACTATAGACACGGGAACAAAATTCCCCTTTAGGTACCTAATCCTCGTCAATACTTTCGCATTATCTTAGGCTCCTCATGGCAAAGACCTCTCTGACAGCACGATTAGAAACTCTCCCTTTTACCAAGAAACACACCAGGCTCCTGGGCGTCACCGGTATCGGCTGGGCGCTCGACGCCATGGATGTTGGGCTGATCTCCTTCATCATGGCGGCACTGACCAAACAGTGGGCGCTCTCCCCCACCGAAACAAGCTGGTTAGGCTCCATCGGATTTTTGGGTATGGCTCTCGGTGCCACCGTCGGCGGGCTTCTCGCCGACCGTTTTGGGCGACGCTACGTTTTCGCCGCAACTCTGCTCATCTACGGTTTGGCGACGGGCGCATCCGCACTCGCCGGTTCACTAGCCGTTTTGATGGTTTTCCGGTTTATCGTGGGACTGGGGCTCGGGGCTGAGCTGCCGGTCGCATCCACGCTGATGTCGGAGTTCTCGCCGCGGGCTATTCGCGGTCGCGTGGTCGTTATTTTAGAAGCGTTTTGGGCGCTCGGATGGGTTCTTGCAGCTCTTATCGGCACCTTTATCGTGCCAAACCCAAACGGCTGGCGATGGGCGCTTGCCATTGGCGTGATCCCAGCACTGTATTCGCTGATTATTCGCTGGGGAACACCCGAATCTGTGCGCTTCTTAGAGTCGAAAGGGCGCACTGACGAGGCAGAACGGGTGGTTGCCGAATTTGAGAGCTCCGCTGCCCTCAGCACACGAACTCACGCAGATGAAACCGCCAGCGACAATGCGCCTGAGACTCCTGCCAGCAATGCCCAGGAGGCAACCTCCATCTGGTCGGCTCCGCTGCGTAAACGCACGCTGGCGCTGTGTACCGTGTGGTTCTGTATCAACCTCTCGTATTACGGGGCGTTCATTTGGATACCCACGCTGCTGAGCGCACAGGGGTTCAGCTTGGTGAAGTCCTTCGCATTCACCCTGATTATGACCCTGGCGCAGCTGCCCGGATATGCAGTGGCCGCCTACCTGATTGAGAGGTGGGGGCGCCGCGCCACCCTCGCCGTATTTTTGGCTGGTTCGGCGGGCGCGGCGGTATGCTACGGCCTCTCGCATTCGGATTTCTACATTATCCTCAGCGGGTGCTTCCTCTCGTTCTTCAACCTAGGCGCATGGGGCGCGCTCTACGCCATTAGCCCGGAAGTATTCCCCACCCGGCTGCGCGGCACCGGCACCGGCACGGCGGCCGGACTGGGGCGCATCGCCTCGATTCTGGCACCGCTTATCGTTCCACCGCTCATCTCTTTCGGCGGCACCGGAGTACTGTTCGCTGTTTTCGCGGCGGCGTTCCTTCTTGCGGCAATAACAACCTTCGCGCTGCCCGAAAAGCGCGGGAAATCGCTCTAACGGCTAAAACCTCCAACGCAGGAATGATATGAAACATAGTGTGCCGAGAAGGTGGGAATCTCTCACCTTCTCGGCTTTTATCGGTCGGTCAGGTTCTCGTGAAGTCGCAGAAGACAAAGGGCGTGTAATCCGTGGCATGCCGCAGGCACACACTATGAGGTGCTGGCGTATTTCCGGGTGCCGGTACGTTATGATGACTAAACATCGCGTGTTGCCGCCTCATGATGGTGTACAGGGTGGGGCTCAGTGCGTATCAGATGAGATAAAACGGTCCAGACATCAACCTCAAGGAGCGCGGCATGGCAGACACACCCGCAGTCACCTATATTCCCTGGCCCATAGCCCACACGCCTGCCCCGCTTGAAAACGGCCAGCCGGTCGCAGGAGGCACCCGGCAGAATATCTGGGGCCCGGTGTGCTGCACTATATCGGTTCGGAATTTCACCTGATGGCGGAGCTGAACCCCCAACCTTTCGACCCCGAAAATTCACGGCGCTTTCGGGGCGATCTGGTGCATCGGGACACGTATTTCTCAGGCAATATCACGTTCAGTTTCGAAGCTGATGAGGATTATCTTTACTTTACGGCACACGTTTTTCTGACCTGGCAAGAGCCCTCTGACCGCACGTACGCGCGCGCCCGGGTGGATCGTAATTTCGCTTTTCACTGGGAACAGCACGATGACGATCCGCAGCGCTCGGTCTATATTGAAGCGGTCTTCATGGCACTGTACCGCAGCCTCAGCGTTGAGCATACGGCGCTTGAGGACGGTGAGTTCCTAGACCTGAACGAAGACAAGCGTTACTATTCATACCATATGCGCCAGGGTGACGATATTATTCGGCTGGCGTACGTTACCGACTACAGTTCTCGAACATACCTTGACGTGACGACCGACTACCGGGCAACGGTTTTGAGCTACTGCCACCCTCCGGCGCAGCTGGCGTGGAGCGTTCCGACCGAGGATGCACGCTACACTCTCGAACACACCGACCCTCTCATCTATCCCCCAGAGACCGGGGAAAATATTCCCGAATATGTGCGCCGTGTACTCCCCCACCTGCCGACGGCACCCTATCAGCGAGAGGCCCGCACCTATGTTCCCGCCTCAGGCTATAAGGCAACCTTTACGCCTTGACCTATGACAGTTCAGCAGGGTGGGGATATTCGTGACGCCCAGTATCCGTGGCAGCGGCTTGTGTCCGGGGAATTCCTGATTGAGAGTCGGCAGAACACCCCTTTCAGCATGTACCTGGACGCATGCGAGCCCGATTGGGATTCAATGAAGGGCGACCGCCAAGTCTACGCCGAGCTCATGCCTATCTCGGGGATTATGCCTAACTTGAATCATGCGCGGCCCTGGTTTGGCGTAGATTTTACGCTCGTCATGCGCCGTTGGAATAACCGTTTGGTGTTTGTGGCGGAGCATCTGACCCCGTGGCGTGCCACCGACTGGGAGACCTGCGCCATCGCGATCCTGGATGCTGAAGGGAGCCTGGCCTGGGAGCTTCGCGATGAGGTTGCTGGGCGCGGCGCCTATATCGAGGCACTGGTGGGGCATATTGTGGATTCTCTGGGAACCGAGCCGCCCGTACTCGCCCCGGGCGAAGGAAAGGTTCTCTACGATGATTACGGTCAGGTTTCGTCGGTACACGTCAATACGGGTGAAGCCATGCTGCGGGCGCTCATCACGCATATCTGGTACGGGGTAAACCCGACAACCGGTCAGCGGGCACCGTACCTGTATGAGGCGCGGGTCAAAGATCAGTTTGATGAGGATTCCAGGGGCGGGTTCAGCACGATCGCGTGGAGCTCACCCGAGAAATTCTACTACTGGAGCTGGGATCGGGTGCCCGGGTTCGTGCCTGCGGTAACCGACCCCGAGATTCTGCGCCGCGACGAGGTGGATCTGCTGATTCCGCATCTTCCGGTTGCCCCCGGCGTACCCTCACAGGAGAATGAAGACGATGCAGCGGTGCCGTGGTTTTACGAGGCTTCCACTGCTACGAAAGAGTAAGGCCAGGTGTGCTAAGTGCAGCATCATGTTGTGGTGGCAAGCAGAGCTTGGCGTGCATGAATTAGTTTCCACGCTAGTACGAAGGTGCGGCTCATAACCTCGCAGAGAGCCATCATGATAAGGGCGCTGGCCCATGCGTCTATGGGAATGGAGCAGTCGAGAGAAAATCGATAAATCTGTTCCGCCCCACCATGTTCTGCATATAAGCCAAAAACAAGACGTCCGCTCATCCCGACCAGCCAGAAAACGACAGCCCAGCCGCCTGCTCGTGCATATATCTGGCGGTTCTGCGTATACACTGCCGTCGTTATACCGCACGCCACGCCGAGGATTAGCCCGAGCGTTATGCATCCAATGATGAGTATCCACCCGTTGTTGTGCAGGGGGAAGCCCGTCATATATTCAATAACAGCCCATCCAACGAGAAGTATTGGCCAGATGAGGCTAAAAATTGTGAGTTTTCGCCCTCTAATTTGCCGTAGCACCAACATCATTAGGGCACAAGAAACCAAAATATCTATCAGCGTCATAATTATATCTCCACAGATATATCTTAGCAGATATATTTATGCCTGAACCTCGACCTTTTATACTGGATTCATGACTCTGGGGGAACTGTACCAACTTGCACGCATGCTACGCGATATTACTATCACGGCTGGATCACTTACCCATATGTCGGTACATCCGAGTGAAGCGATGGTATTTGAAGATATTGTTCAGCACCCCAGCACGACTATCAACCAGGTGACAGAGCGCACCCACCTAGCACAGAGCCGTGTTTCAACAATGGTTAATGCCATGATCACAGAAGGTGCGGTTACGGTCAGTACCGACTCTCAAGATCAGCGTCGCAAGACGCTTCAGGCAAGCCCTCAGCTACTGCAAGACATCAAGGCCATAGACTCTGATGAAGCGATTCGCCAAGCTATACATCGACTTTATCCGAGCCTGTCGGAACATCAGATAGTGAATGTCACACAACACCTCGACCACATTTTTACCCTGCTCAGCGCAGACTCAAGGAGCGAGTCATAGCATATGCAGTACATTCTTTTGCTCAGGAGCGTTAACCTGGGGAAGCTGCGCAAGGTGTCGATGCCCGAGCTGAAGAAGCGGCTGGCTGCGCTGGGGTACGAGAACGTCACAAGCTATATCAACTCAGGGAACCTGCTATTTGTGAGTTCGCAGGATAAAACCACCGTGGTGCAGGAGATTACCGAGCTGCTGGCGGAGCATTACGATTTCGAGATTCCATTCTCACTTCTCACCGCTGAAGAATACCGTGAGGATGCGCACAACCTGCCCGCGTGGTGGAACGAGGACATGCCGCGCCTGGACGCCATGTTTTTCACCATTGATGCTGATCGCGATGCGCTCGCCGCTGAGCTCGAAACGTTGGATGTTCCCGACGAGGTGCTTCACGTAGGAACCTGCGCCGTCTACTTCGGTAACTACAGCACACCCGATTATAAAAAGGCTCAGTACGGAAAGTTCATGTCAAAGAAAGCCTTCGCAAACCAGCTGACTCTGCGCAACGCCAAAACCTGCAACAAGATCCTGAACCTGCTGGATTAACAACGCCACCCCACCCACATCACAGTTTGAGTTTCGTATGGGGTGGGTGATCCGTTTAATCCGCCAACTAATCCTCAAAATCCACAGGACGGCGTTGGGCACGGCTGCGCGGCTGTAGTTCTAATTCAATATCGGCGGCGTCGAGTGGCATCAAAGCGTCTAAACCACTCCGAACGGATTTAGACTGCAAAGTCTTCTCATACTCGGTATAGGTCATGAGCACGTATGCGGGTTCGCCCCGATTGGTAATAATGACTGGTTCGGTTTGTGCCGTTTTCTGTGCTTGGCTGACGTTCTGCTTGAACTCTTGATTGGTCATCACGGTCATTACGATAGCTCCTTACACAGCGATATATCTGCAAGAATAGGATGAGCCCCTGAGAACGGCAAGAAAACTCCTAAAATTACAGACCCCACAAACCGCGAGCAGATAGTATTTTGACGAGCATATAACAATCCGCTATCTGCTCGTCAAAATCCTATCTGCTCGCGGGAATAAGAGGCTGAAGAGTCCTAAATCTTCCCGTTCACCACAACCGGCTCGGGCACCAGCTCAACCCCGAATTTCTCGGCAACACCGGCGCGCACCGCCCGGGCGATCGCGAAAATATCCTCAGCGCTGGCATCCCCACGGTTCGTAATCGCCAGCGTATGCTTGGTCGAGAGCGAGGCGCGACCACCCGCAATCTCGCGCGCATCGCCTTCGAGCCCGAAGCCTTTCTCGAACCCGGCGTGCTGAATCAGCCAGGCGGCGGAGAGCTTCACATGCTCCTCGCTCTCCTGCTGCTCGGTTCCGAACACTCCGGTGCGCGTTACTACCGGGAAACGCGGCGCATCCTCAGGCAAAGAATCAAGCACAGACACCGGTACAATCGGGTTTGTGAAGAACGAGCCGGTCGAGAAGGTATCGCGGTCGGAGGCATCCAGCACCATCCCCTTGGAGGCACGCAGCGCCAGAACCTTATCCCGCACCAGTGCGGATTCGGCGCGCTCCCCCACCTGCACGCCCAGGCTCTTCGCCAGCTCGCCGTATTTAATGGGTGAAGACAGGCTGCCGAGCGTGAACTGGAAATCCACGGTCAGCACCACATAGCGCGGCGAGCCGTTCACCATGTTTTGCTTCAGAATTGAATCGCGGTAGCCGAAACGCAGATCGGCGTTTGCAAAAGTCTTGAACTTTCCCGTCTCGCGGTCCCAGGTGCGCACGGACGCAATGAACTCGCCAACCTCCACCCCGTAGGCGCCCACATTCTGCACGGGGGTTGCACCCACGGTCCCGGGAATACCTGACAGTGCCGCCGGGCCGGACCATTCTTTTTCAATGCTCAGCTGCACGAAATCATCCCACACGGTACCCGCCTGCACGCGCACATTCGCGCCGCCACATGCGGGAATAGGCAGCTCCTCAACCCCGGTGGATGCAATATGCACAACGGTACCGTCAAACCCGGCATCAGAAACCAGCAGGTTTGAGCCGCCACCCACGATCAGCACGGGTTCGTTGGCAGCATCGGCGGAGGAAACGGCCTCGACAATCTCGGCTTCAGTCGTGGCGCGGATGTATGTGCGGGCAGGGCCGCCAACTTGGGCGGTGGTGATCTCACTCAGCAGCTTTTCAGTCATGTCTTTAAGAATACCGGTCTGTCACGTTTTATTCCGTTAGGGTCAGCTAAACCTTATGGCAGGCCCGCCCCGTAATCGGAGCGGGCCTGCCATAACTCAACGCACAGTCACACAGAGTATCGACTGCAAGGCGCAGCCTAGGCAAATTTCACTACGGCCTGAGTCTTCATCAGAACCTTCTGCTGCCTGCCTTCACCGTCGTCAGCGGTAACGGTAAGGTCGATGCGAGCCGTGCGCGCATCCTCATCCACGGCGCCTACCTTGCCGGTGATGGTCAGCGTATTCGTGGGGGTGTCCGGGTTGTCGCCGCCGGGCGCATCCGGCACCGGTACAGGTTTGGTGAAGCGAGTCTGGTAGTCCACGATTGCACCCGGATCGCCCGCCCAATCGCTCACCAGCTGCACGGCGGTGCCCATCGTGAGCATACCGTGCGCGATCACGCCGGAAAGCCCCACGGACTGGGCAAAACGCTCGTTCCAGTGAATCGGGTTGAAGTCACCGGATGCGCCCGCATACCGCACCAGCGATGCACGCGCAATCTCAACGGTTCGGGTGCCGATCTCTTGCCCTTTTTCGAGTTCTGCAAAGTTTACGGACATTATTCGCCCTCCTCGTCGGTACGTACCAGCAGGGATGAGATACAGGTGGTAACGGGGTTTCCGTCGGCATCGGTGATTTCTTCGCGGGTGGTGAGCATGGCGCCCGCACCCATCACACGCACGGAATCCACATGAACTTCGGTGCGCAATTCGTCCCCCGCCACGATGGGGCGGTGATGCGTAAAGCGCTGGTCGGCGTGCACCACACGAGAGAAATCAATGCCCGCAGATTTATCGCCGATCAGTGCGGCATCGGCTGCTTGGGACAAGATGATAGCGAAGGTGGGCGGGGCGATCAGGTCTGCGTAGCCTGCGGCGCGTGCCGCCTCAACGTCATGATGCAGAGGGTTTTCGGCGTGTACGGCGCGGGCAAATTCCCGGATCTTCTCGCGACCGACGACGTAGGTGCCCTCGGCGGGGTACACGCGACCCACAATGTCAGGGTTAATACTCATACCCACCAGTCTATCGGGTTGGTACCGTAGCTGCCGCCGCTTACCGCGAACATGAAGGTATCCATGAGCATAGGGAGCGTAGACTGAAAGGGTACTTTTTCTCGTTCTGAAAGGAGCCATCATGTCTATCCCGTTCTCGGTTCTTGATCTTATGCCCACGCGCCCCGATGATTCTCACGCGCAGACCATGCGCAAGACGGTTCAGGCGGCGCAGGCGGCTGAGCGTTTTGGGTTCAACCGTTTCTGGGTTGCCGAGCATCATAACGCGGGTTCGCTGCTGTCTTCGGCGACGGTCGTGGTGATGGCAGAGCTCGCTGCCGCAACCGAGCGCATCCGGGTGGGTTCGGGCGGCATTATGCTCCCCAACCACGCCCCCTATGTAGTGGCAGAACAGTTTGGCACCTTAGAGGCGTTCCATCCCGGGCGCATTGATCTGGGTTTGGGCCGCGCACCCGGTACCGACCCTATGACCGCGCAGGCGCTTCGTCGCGATAATTCTGCAGCTATGAATTTCCCCGCCGAGGTAGAAGAGATTCAGCGGTATCTGGGTGAGCCCTCCCCCATGCGCCGCGTGCACGCTATCCCCGGGCAAGGGTCCAATGTGCCGCTCTATATTCTGGGGTCATCAACTTTCGGGGCTTCTTTGGCGGCTAAGCTGGGTCTGCCGTTCTCGTTTGCTTCACACTTCGCCCCGGCTGCCCTGCAGGATGCGCTCAATGTCTACCGCAATAACTTCACCCCGTCTCAAACCCTGGATAAACCCTACGTTATTGTGGGCGCAGGGTCGCTGGTTGCCGAAACGGATGAGCAGGCGCAGCATCTTTTCACGACTGCGCAACAGCACGCCCTAGGGATTATTCGCGGGCGTCCGCAGTTTTCTCCGCCAGTCGACGATATGGAAAAGCTGTGGAGTCCTGCCGAGAAACGGCATATCTCCTCAATGCTTCAGGAGGCGGTGGTCGGTTCCCCGCAAACGGTTCAGAGCAAGCTCGAAGATTTGGTTGCCCGCACCGGTGCAGACGAAGTGATTATCACGAGCACGCCGTGGGAGTTTGAAGACCGCATTCGAAGCTACGAATTGCTTTCGGAGCTGCCGATTTTCCAGAAAACCAATTAGACTAACGAGGATTTATCTCACCTCTTCTGAGCGATTTACCACATACTTCTGGCATGTCTTGGCATAAGGTTTATGAGGCTTTACCCTAGATATATAAAATAACTTTTATATATTATTGGTAAGCCCCTTCCCCACACCAAGACATGCCAGAACAACAAAAGGTACGCTCATGAGCTCGGAAGACCAGTATTCTTCTGCCCGCACCCGTTCCCAGAACCCAGACCTGCGTCCGCGAATTGCACTCGCCTTTGGGCTTGCTGCAGCGATTGTCGTAATCCAGTTCGTCGGATCTCTTATGACGGGCAGTCTCGCCCTTCTTACCGATACGGCGCACGCGCTCACCGATGCCTCCGGACTGCTAGTCGCTTTGATAGCGGCGACTCTCGCGCTGAAGCCCGCAACGGCACAACGAACCTGGGGATTCCGACGCATCGAAGTTCTTGCAGCACTCGCCCAAGCCACCTTACTGATGGCGGTCGGTCTTTATGCGGCCTTTGAAGGGATTCATCGTCTCTTCGAGCCTCCAGAGGTACCGGCTTCCGAACTTTTGCTCTTCGGCGTCATTGGTTTGGCGGCAAATATTGCCGGAATCATGGTGCTTTCTGGGCGCCGTGATGCGAACTTTAATATGCGCGCTGCGTTCCTTGAAGTCCTCAACGATGCACTTGGTTCCGTGGGCGTCATCGTCTCTTCACTCGTTATAGTCTTCACCGGCTTCATGCAGGCCGATGCCATTGCGGGCTTATTCATTGCGGCGCTAATTGTTCCTCGCGCGGCAAAGCTCATGCGTGAGACCACCGGTGTACTGATGGAGTTCTCTCCCCAAGGGCTGGATCTTGAAGAAGTGCGTCGCCATATATTGACCGTGCCGGGTGTACATGAGGTTCACGATATACATGCCTCAACCATAGCAACGGGTCTGCCCGTACTGACCGCTCATATCGTTATCGCCGATAAATGCTTCACGAATGGTGAGGCCCTGGAAATCTTGCGGCAAGCCCGAACCTGCGTATCCGAGCATTTCGAGGTATCTATTAGCCACTCGACCTTCCAGCTTGAGAATGCGCTTTTCGGGCAGACAGAACCCGAAGAGACCCAACACCCTTAGATACGTGTGACCCATTTAGCCACCCGAAAGGCACAAACAAAAAAGCCTGCCTCATACGAGACAGGCTTAGCTGAGCCCCGACCGGGAATCGATCCCGGGACCTCCATCTTACCAAGATGGCGCTCTACCACTGAGCTATCGGGGCGTAGCGGTGGACGGGCTCGATCCGTCGACCTCACGATTATGAGTCGTGCGCTCTAACCAGCTGAGCTACACCGCCAGAACATCAACCTTGCAGGCCAATGCGAGAGCCCCGACCGGGAATCGATCCCGGGACCTCCATCTTACCAAGATGGCGCTCTACCACTGAGCTATCGGGGCAACAGATAAAAGTTTACAGTATCCTAAACCACCCGCGCAAATAAGGGTTAGGTGTTCTGTGACACTTTGTTTTAGCCCTAAAAATAGGCGTTTTTACACCGTTTATTCGCGGATGCGCCCACCGGTTTTTCCGTCCACAATACCGGCGGGCGCATCCCGCTTTTATGAAATAACGAAACGCCTTATTTTACGGCTAACTTTCACAGACTAGTAGCGTTTACCGTGTGACTTTCCGCGGCGATCATCCCGACCACCACGGTGATCATCGCGACGGGACCGGAACCCGCCATCGCGGCGATCGTTGCGGCGGAAACTGCGGCCACCGCCTCCCTGAGGCCCCCGATCCTTACGGATGTTGATGAACTCACCGGCAATCTTGGTATCACGCAGACGATCGAAGAAACCCTTGGGCAGGTCTTCGGGAAGACCCACGATCGTGAAGTGCTGGCGAATATCGATCGAGCCGATCTGTGAGCCCTTAATACCGCCCTCGTTTGCAAGCGCGCCCACAATGGCAGAGGCTTTAACCCGAGAGGCGCGGCCCACGTTGAGTTTGTAGTTCACCATGCCTTCGTCGCTGTGGTTTCGCCCCTTCTTGGGCCCGCGTTTGCCGCGGTCCTTGGTGTCGTCGGCGAAAGCGCGGGATTTACGGGCAATATCGTCGTTTTCATCGAGGAAGAAGGCGCGACCTTGCTGTGCAATGACGGCGAGCGCGGCGGCAATGTCTTCTGCCGTGGTGTCGTGCTCGTTTTCATAGTCTTCGATGATCTTGCGGAAGAAGTTTAGGTCTTCCGTTTCGATCGTTTCGGTGATCTGCTCGGCGAAGCGCTGTTTACGGCTGCTGTTCACGTCTTGCGCGGTGGGCATATGCATTGGCTCAACCTTTTGACGGGTTGCCTTTTCGATCTGCCGCAGCATGTATTTTTCGCGCGGAGTTACGAAGAGTATCGCTTCGCCGTCGCGTCCGGCTCGACCGGTACGCCCGATGCGGTGCACATAGGATTCGGTGTCGTGCGGAATATCGTAGTTCACCACGAGGGAGATGCGTTCAACATCCAGTCCGCGGGCGGCTACGTCGGTTGCTACGAGAATGTCGATGCGCCCGTCGCGCAGCGCATCCACGGTGCGTTCGCGCAGCTGTTGGGGAATGTCGCCGTTAATAGCTGCCGCTTGGAAACCGCGTGCTTTGAGTTTATCGGCTACTTCTTCGGTTTCTTTTTTGGTGCGCACGAAGACGATAATGCCGTCGTAGTTTTCGACTTCGAGCACGCGGGTCATGGCGTCAAGTTTGTGGGAGTGCATGACCTGCATGTAGCGCTGGCGGATGTTCGCCCCGGTGGTGGTCTTGGTTTTGACGCGCACCTCGGTGGGGTCGTTGAGGTATTGCTGAGCGATTTTGCGGATCGAGTTGGGCATGGTGGCTGAGAAGAGTGCCACCTGTTTGGCGTCCGGGGTACCTTCGAGAATGGTTTCTACGTCTTCGGCGAAGCCCATGCGCAGCATTTCGTCGGCCTCATCCAGTACCAGGTATTGCAGGTTTGAGAGGTCGAGCGAGCCCTTTTCGAGGTGGTCGATCACACGCCCGGGGGTGCCGACGACTACCTGTGCGCCGCGGCGCAGTCCGGCAAGCTGGGGTCCGTAGGGTGAGCCGCCGTAGATGGGAAGCACAGTGAAGTCTTCCATGTGGGTTGCGTAGGAGGAGAAGGCCTCGGCAACCTGCAGGGCGAGCTCACGGGTGGGGGCAAGTACAAGCACCTGGGTGTCTCGGGAAACGCCGTTGATATCGGCAAGTTCTGCCATGCGGGAGAGCGCGGGCAGCGCGAAGGCTGCGGTTTTGCCGGTACCGGTCTGCGCCAGACCCACCACATCGTTGCCGTCGAGCAGCGGCGGGATGGTCTGTTCCTGGATGGGGGAAGGTTTCTCGTAGCCGACTTCTTCGAGTGCAGAGAGCACTCGGGGGTCTAGCCCCAGGTCGGTGAATCGGGTGCCTTCTTCTTCGTGGCTTTCGTGAGTATTGTCTTCAGTATTCTTCTTAGTGGCCGCGTTGTCTTCTCTAGGCTCTGCTGTCATGCTTTCTGCAGCGTCTGCTTTTTCGTTCGCGGGTTTTTCACCGGTTTCTAGGGAAGATTCTTCAACGGTTTTTTCTACAGATAAGGTCTCTTCGGTATTGCCGAGCGTAGCGCCTTGTTCGGTGTTCTCGGCAGGAATATTTTCAGTCACTTTTTCCTCATTTTGCTGGGGTGTTCGGGCGCACGCTTTTCGGCGCCGTTCGGATTCCCCTACACATTCCAGCCACATTCTGCGCGCCTTATTATCAGGCGGGCGAGCAAGACAACGCAACCCGGGCATCCGGTAAGGCGGAGGCACTCAGGGATAGGATTTCTCTACGCTGGGGGTTGGTCTTGAATTTCTCGGTGACACGCAAGTCTCGGCACATCTGGAATGAGGTGCGATGTGTATTGACGCCACGAGGCGGCATAGCATACTGAGTTCGGTGATTTTGAGTTCGGCGCCAGACGTGAGGTTAGTAACCGATTCGACCGGTTGGGGCGCACAAGACCTGTATCGGGGGTACCCGTCTTTATAAGTGTACCCTACTTTGGTGCGGCAACGCGCCGGATGCGCGCAAACCCCGGTTTTTCGCCGCGGGTTCTAAGCAAAATAGCCCCTTCAGGTCATGGAAACATGGATGTGCAAGGCTATTTCCCCGCACTACTACGCGCTTGCGGAATGCAACGCGCAGGGTCGTGGGATGGGTACGCCTAAGATATTTTACGCGCGACCTCAAGGGAACCGTAAGTACCCACCTGCGCATAGGGGTGCCCATAACGGTCAGCGGCATACTGTGCGGTGTTTTGCGGCGGGTTACCTCCCCACGCTGAGCCGCGCTTATCGATCACCACGTAGTCGGGCGCCGGTTCTCCCGCATGCCCAATCCAGTAGACGGTTCGACCCGGAATCAGCTGGGTGAGGGTCGAGAGGTCTGCCGCAACGCTTACATCCTGCGGTACCGCCTCAACAGCCTGCATACGGTTCGTTTCGGAGGCCGTCAGCCGGTTGCTGGTGAACGAAGACTTGGTCAAATCGGCAAGCGGCTGGTCGGACGTGGGAGTAACGGTCGGAATCACCGAGACCAGCAGCGCAACCGCCGGGAAGAACCAGAGCGGAACACGGCGGACGGACTGGCGTAGATTCTCTACCCATCCGATGGGTTTATCCCCGGTTTCTGCCGGTTCATCCTCTGATTCTTCGTCTTCCGCAAGCGGTTTAGGGTGCGCCAGCACCTTCCCGTACCGCAAGTTGAGGATAACCTCTAGAAGAGCGAGGAAAGCCACGGGCATCAGCACGAGCGAGTAGTGCCAGGTGCTCAGCCAGTACGCCTCCGTATTTGAGAGCAAACGCCACAGGAGCGTGGGCAGAATGACGATAGCGAACGGGCTTGCAACCCAGATAATAGCGCCGCAAAAGAGCAGCAGCAGAATCGTCCAAACCTTCTGGTCATAGTTAAAGATAGTGATCGCAGAACCGAGCGGATCGGCGAAAGCGCCGTATACATCAACCTTATCGCCGTAATCGAACTGCCCGTTGGCGTTAAAGAGCGGAAGAATAAGCGCAACCGCGGCATAAGACCAGAAGAGACCCCAGAGTATCAGCATGGTTGATTCAGCGGCACCCCGCGTCTTAACCCAGGAATTAAAGGTGTTGCGGATGCGCTCACCCCGCGGCAGCGGTTTATCCTCAGGATTCTGGGGGAAGAGCTCGTCGAGCCCTTTGCGTATCCACCCAGTGCGGACGAATGCGACAATACCGATCATCGCGGCAGTAACGCCCATATCTTCTTTGACGAAGGCAAGCGGGGCAGCCCACAGACAAGCACGAATAATATAGCGGGAGCGTTCATCAGCATTGATGCGACCGGCAAGCACCAGATTACCCAGCGCCCCACACAAGAACGGCAGAGCGAACGCAACCTCATGGAACTGCGCAGCCACCGCCTGCTGCACCCCGTAGCTGAGGGCGAAGGCAGCACCCAGAAGAACACCCACAAAAGTTCCTGCGGGTTCGGGTTTGGCGCTTGAGAGGGCACATGCCCGCTGTGTAAACCGCACCATCATATAGACGCTGGCGGCAATCATAAAATTCTGGACCACTAGAAGCGTCAGCGGCGAGGGGAAAACCGCATACACAGGCCCTAAAAGCACCAGAATAGGATGAAAATGATCGCCCCACAGATTAAAATCGGTCCCCTTAATCTGCACAATTGGCATGTCGAAATGCGAATATGCCTGCGCCATCTGCGTGAAAATCGCAAGATCCCATGAAGGGGTAATCCAGTGCTTAAGCTGCTGAACGGAGTAATAGCAATAGAGGGCAAAAACCGCTAGGGCGAGCATAATCGCCACCAGCACTCTGCCCGCGGTCACCGAACGATGTGCCCGGGTATGTTGTGATGCAGAAGTTTTCGCCGATTTCTCGGTAGGTTCCGAGTCGGGTGCACTCACCTCAGCCGCCATGCGTTTTCCTCGTGTTTGTTGTGTTTGGTGCCCGGTGGCAAGCACACACGTTCTTAAGTTACGCTACGTCGCCGGTGCGCCCGCTCACCTGTGAAATATATAGTTACTACTCAGGGTATCCTATTATTAAACGTTATCCCGAGATCTGCGCCTTTTTTACGCAGTTAACTCAAGATATATCTCACGCGCATATTTTCTCCCCTACACGCTAAGGATGCTGTGCCCACCGAATCCGTGCCTGATGCCGCATACCGCATCGAGCTTTCCCGCTTACCGATGCGCACCTCGGCGCTGACGGCGCGCATCACGGTAGGGATACAGGCGCTTATTTACCCGT
Source organism: Rothia sp. HMSC08A08 (assembly GCF_001808385.1). NCBI lineage: Bacteria > Bacillati > Actinomycetota > Actinomycetes > Micrococcales > Micrococcaceae > Rothia > Rothia sp. HMSC08A08. Next base: position 66,179 of record NZ_KV793084.1, on the reverse strand, counting down.
ACGTTCCGGTGCATGTAGGACAGACACTCGGTCGTTTACAGCGCGGCCCGACCGATCCGACTTTTCACCGTCTGCGTGCCCCGCGTTCTGAGCGCTCACACGCGGCAGACGATACTCTGTGGATCGGGGCGCGCACGCCGTCCCTGCAGCTGCCCGCGACCCTGCACTTTACCCGCCGTTTCGAGGGCGCAACCTCTGCGCTGAATGCTCCGGTTCAGGTTTGCCTATGGGCGGAGTCCTCCCCCGCTACACCCGACGATGCATTCCCTACCGAACAGGTCTACAGCGAGCTTGAAGACTTTGCCTCCCTTATGCCCGCGTGGCTGGGCCTGCACGATCCCCGAGAAGAGTTTGCGAAGCTCCCCGCTTTTGAGCATCTGCCGCTAAAAATTCGGCGTGCTTATCGTGAGAATCCGGGGCTACGGCTGAGCGCATCCGGGCAGCTTACCCGGCATATGTTAGCGGCGATCGTAGAACAGCGGGTGACCCAACCGGAGGCTTTTGACGCACTGCGCTGGATTATCATGCGATACGGCGAGTCCGCGCCCTTCAGCGGCAATCCGGCACAGCCTCCTCATCTGCGGGTGTACCCTACTGCTCAGGTTCTAGGCACAATTCCCTCATGGGATTGGCATCGTGCGCGGTTAGATTCCGCCCGATACAGCGCGATTTACCATTTTGCCCAACGCGCCGATGCACTCGAACGCCTTGGGGCAACCGGTCGTATCGTACACCTTGCGGCGGCTCTCGACGATATTCCGGGGGTTGGTCCCTGGTCGGTGGCGGAAGCTCTTCAAGGTTTCTGCGGGCATCCGGATGCTGTCAGCGTGGGCGACTACCACTTAGCGCATACAGTGGGGTTTGCTTTTACGGGAGAACGCACCGACGACGCCGGAATGCTTCGCCTGCTTGCCCCTTACGCCGGTCATCGGCAGCGGGTTGTGCGCCTTATTCAGGAGGCGGGCATTCGCAAACCCAGGTATGGTGCGCGTATCAGTATTCCGGATTACCGGGATTTTTAATATGCGTGTGGAGCCGGTACCGTAAAAAGTACCGACTCCACACGCATAAACCACCCTTCACCGGGCGGGTTTATCACCTAACTATCTCTATGATGAAATGGCTAGTTCTGCTCTGCAGTTGCCATTTCTTCACGAACCTTATCCATATCGAGTTCGCGGATCGAAGTAATCACCTGCTCAAACTGGGACTCATTGAGCGCACCGGGCTGGGAGAAGACGAGAATACCGCCGCGGAAACCCATAATGGTGGGAATGGAGGTAATGCCTGCGGCCTGTGCCAGCTGACTCTGATCCTCGGTATCCACCTTGCCGAAGACGATATCGCTGTACTTCTCGGAGGCTGCCTCGTAGACGGGAGCGAACTGCTTGCAGGGACCGCACCAGTCTGCCCAGAAATCGAGGAATACGATATCGTTACCCTCGACAGTCGAGGTAAGGTTCTGCTGGGTGATTTCAATAGTAGCCATGGAGATAACGCTACACCCTGCACGTACATTGCGCTAATTTTTCACTCACAGACTAATAAATAGTTTAAAGCGCGTCATAAACCCTATTTTTTTGCCGTGAGCGGGCATTTTTGTCGGGTGTGTGAGGGTGCCAGATGCAAAGAACCCGGCTACCGAAGTAACCGGGTTCTTTTTAGGGTGGCAGATGAGGGATTCGAACCCCCGTAGGCTGTGCCAGCTGATTTACAGTCAGCCCCCTTTGGCCGCTCGGGTAATCTGCCGAACTAGCTAGGCTAGAAGTTCGCTCAAGCGAACAGAGACTACTGTACAGGTTTTTAATGAACTTGTGAAGCCAGAGCCTAGCTTTGTGACGAATACAACTTTTTGGGCTGTTTTTCGTTTTCGGAGGCTGTTTTTCAGGCGAGTTTACAGGTCGCCGTCCTGCTCCATCAGAAGCGTAATTTCCAAATGCTCAAGATAGCGTAGCGCCTGTTCAACTGTGCACATCTCGCTTCGAATCTCACGAGCAAGATCGCGCCGCACTCCCTCGAAGCGGGCAACGAGTTTGGGATCTGTCAGCGTTGAGCCGATTCCCTCGAAGGCAGGAGGCTCAACAACATCCGAAGAATCTTCGCTCTGAACCGCATCCACTCGCTCTGCCTCAGGGATGTTCTCAGGTTCAGAACCAATCGAACTGTAGAGGTCAAGGAACAGCAGGGCTTCAGCATCGCGAGCTTCTTCGCGATTCACGCTGCCGGTCGTTGACGAGTATTGTGTAGCCATGTTTCCATTCTGGATGTTCAAGGTTAACAACAGCTGAGAAACGCATCAAAGAACCTGAAAATTATCTGTGAGCGCAACAGAAAACAGGTATTCTATGAGGGACAGATACCGTCGTATTCCGCACAAACACAACGAAAGGACATAGTTTTATGGCAAGCGAATCTTCTTTCGATATTGTCTCAAAAGTTGATAAACAAGAGGTCGCCAACGCCCTGCACCAGGCACAAAAAGAGGTTTCGCAGCGTTACGATTTCCGCGGTGTCGGTGCTGAGATCGACTTCTCAGGCGAGAAGATTCTCATTAAGGCAAACGCCCAAGAACGAGCTCTCGCGGTGCTCGACGTTTTCCAATCAAAGCTCGTCAAGCGCGGTATTTCGCTAAAGTCCCTGGACGCAGGCGACCCCTACGCTTCGGGTAAAGAGACCCGCATCGAATGCTCCATCAAGGAAGGTATCGCACAGGATCAGGCTAAGAAGATTTCCAAGCTGATCCGCGATGAAGGACCTAAGGGTGTGAAAGCTACGATTCAGGGCGATGAGCTACGTGTGTCCTCAAAGTCTCGTGATGATCTGCAGAGCGTGATTTCACTGCTTAAAGGTGCAGATCTTGACGTTGATCTGCAGTTCGTGAATTATCGCTAGATACCTCTGCTGTGCACGTAGCATCAGTGCACCATTAAGGCGGGGTGGTTACCAGTTCTGGTAACCCCCCCGCCTTTCGCCTATAAGACAAACACGTACGCAGGTTTTATAGCTGACCGTTATCGCGCGCCATCTGCTGCAGGCGGGCGATGCGTTTATCCATCGGTGGGTGAGTAGACATGAGGTTCTTCAGGCCACCGAAGGGGTTCGCAATCATAGAGGCCGAAGTATTCACAACCTGCTGATTCTTGGGATCCATTGGGTAGAGCGAGACACCCTTCTCCAACTTATTCAGGGCGGAGGCAAGTGCAATCGGATCGCCCGTGAGCTTTGCACCGTCTTCATCGGCATCGTATTCGCGGGTACGGCTGATAGCCATCTGAATAACCGCCGTAGCAATGGGAGCCAGAAGCGACATCAGGATTATACTCAAGAAGTTTCCGCCGCCGCGCTCACGGTTCCCGCCCATCATGGAGCCAAAGCCAACAATCTGCGCCGCCGCCGTAATCAGGGTTGCGATACCGGCTGCCACCGAGCTTGTAAGAATATCGCGGTTGTAGACGTGCATGAGCTCGTGCCCTAGCACACCGCGCATTTCGCGTTCGTCAAGAAGCTGCAAGATACCCTCGGTACAGCAGACGGCGGCATTGCGCGGGTTGCGCCCGGTCGCGAAGGCGTTTGGAGTCTGGGTGGGTGCCACATATAGGCGCGGCATAGGCTGACCGGCGCGCGAGGAAAGTTCCTCGACGATGTCATACAGAACCGGAACCTCCTCGCGGGTAACGGCATAGGCGTTCATGGAACGCAGCGCGAGTTTATCGGAGTTCCAGTATGAATATGCAACGGTACCCAAGCTCACAAGGGCGAAACCCCAGATAAAAATTGAGCTGCGGAAGTATGTTGAAAGGCCGCCGCCGATAAGCATCAGCAGACCGACCATGCCGCCCAGCAGAAGGGCGGTCTTAAGCCCGTTATAGTGTTTGTGCATTGCGTGTACCTTTAGAAATCGTGTTGCCGTGAACGTATTAGATTACAGCATACGGGATATATATGAGGCAGACATCCAGATTCGCCACCAGCGTGTATTTCGTATTCTCGCATCCACAGGTTCCTCGAATGCGAGCAAGGTCACATGAAGTCTCGAAGTGTTCTGTTATCCCCCAGAAATTCGCAGTTTTAGCGACATAGTGTCATGGTGAAAGTACCCCGAACACGACTCTTATTATGAATTTATCGTAATTGTAATTGTGAAAAAGTCAGATTAACGGTAGAGTATTGTTCATGACCGAACCCCTAGATACGAACGCACACCCGGAACCCGAGCACCCTCTTCACGGATGCTCCCACACCGGCGTGCTACCGTTGGCAGCAGAATCCGCGACCGAACTTCTCACGGAATCTTGGTCGCAAAACTTGCGCGCTAAGGGGCGCAGGGTCACGAAACAGCGGCTTGCTGTTCTACGTGCGGTTCAGGCTCATCCCCATGCCAATGCCGAGGAAATAGTTACCGCTGTGCGGCAAGAGATTCCTACCATTACCGTGCAGTCGGTGTATGTGATCCTCACGGATCTGACGAATATCGACATGCTGCGTAAGTTTGAGCCGCCGGGAACCCCAGGGCTCTATGAGACTCGCACGGGCGATAACCATCACCACGCATTCTGCATTCGCTGCGGAAAAGTTCAGGATGTAGACTGCGCTATCGGCTCAGCGCCCTGCCTAACTCCCAGCGACTTCCACGGCATGGCGATTATCAGCGCAGATGTACTGTATCGAGGCGTCTGCGCAGACTGTCAAACTGAGGCAGAAGCAGAACTGGCGAAGAGCCAGGTGCAAGCCGCAGCGAGCGTTCAGCACTAACGAACCACATTCCCACACCTTACTCCGGGCGTGAAACAGCGCCTCGGTGTTCGTTAGCTGCACCCTAAAACAGGAAGAATGCTCGTCGAAAACCACATAGCATCACCAAAAACACAGGGAGAAGCAAATATGTATCAGACCCCGCAGAACCCCATTCATCCCGGTTCTTACACCACCACGAGCACTGGCACGCCGGTGGCTTCAGATGATCATTCGCTCACCGTGGGAGCCGATGGTCCCATCGTTCTGCACGATGCTTACGCTGTTGAAAAGCTCGCTCAGTTCAACCGTGAACGTGTGCCCGAGCGTGTGGTGCACGCAAAGGGAACCGGCGCATACGGCTACTTTGAAACCACCGAAGATGTTTCGCAGTACACCCGTGCGGCGCTCTTTCAACCGGGCGTTAAAACCGAGCTACTGATTCGTTTCTCGACCGTGGCGGGCGAATCCGGCTCCCCCGATACCTGGCGTGACCCACGCGGTTTCGCGGTGAAATTCTACACCACCGAAGGCAACTACGACCTGGTAGGCAACAACACTCCTATCTTCTTCATTCGCGATGCCATCAAGTTCCCCGACTTCATCCACTCGCAGAAGCGTATGCCCGGTTCGGGTCTGCGCGATAACGATATGCAGTGGGATTTCTGGAGCCTCAATCCGGCATCAGCACATCAGGTAACCTGGCTGATGGGCGACCGCGGTTTGCCCCGAACCCTGCGCCACATGGACGGCTTCGGCTCTCACACCTACCAGTGGATTAACGCCGAGGGCGAGCGCTTCTGGGTTAAGTACCACTTCAAGACCGAGCAGGGCAACGAGTTCTTCACCCAGGCTCAGGCCGATGAAATGGCGGGTAAGGATGCTGACTTCCACCGCCGCGACCTGCGCGAGGCTATCGAGCGTGGCAACTACCCCGCCTGGACGCTCTATGTGCAGATCATGCCCTATGAGGACGCGAAGACCTACCGCATTAACCCCTTCGATCTGACGAAGATTTGGCCGCACTCAGATTACCCGCTGATCAAGGTGGGTCGCATGGTGCTGGATCGCAACCCTCAGAACTTCTTCGCCGAGATCGAGCAGGCTGCCTTCTCCCCCTCGAACTTTGTGCCCGGTATCGCGGCTTCGCCCGATAAGATGCTGCTCGGTCGTATCTTCTCCTACCCGGATGCGCATCGCTACCGCATCGGCACCAACTTCGCACAGCTGCCCGTGAACGCACCACACGCAGCGCCGGTGAACAACTATTCGCATGACGGTTCGATGCGTTATAACTTCAACGACCCGTCCGTTCCGACCTACGCGCCGAATAGTCTGGGTGGACCGCATGCGGATGCGGCACGCGCTGGCGAAGGTAGCTGGGAGTCTGATGGCGAGCTGGTACGCACCGCCTACACCCTGCGCCCGGATGATGATGATTTCTCGCAGGCGCGCACCCTCTACGAGGTAACCATGAACGACGAAGAACGCGAACGCCTGATCAGCAACATCTCTGGTCACGTAGGCGCTGTTCGTTCCGACGAGATTCGTGAACGCGCGTTCCAATACTGGGATAGCGTTCACCCTGAGCTCGGTTCTCGCGTTCGCGAGGCCGTGTCAGCCGCCGCATCTGGTTCGTAAGATACGGCAGCGTCTGTTCTCCTGTAGGTTCGAGAACATGACGCACGGCTGCAGCATGGGGCCGGTGACTTTCAGTGAGGTGGAGTCACCGGCCCCATATTTTAAACCCGTTTACAGGATTACAACCCTCTCCAAACGCAAAATCGCCCGGAAGAGACAACACCGTGTGGGTGTTTCTTCCGGGCGATTTTAGCGTGACGGGTTTTACGAACTATGCGGATGCACTAGCACCAGCGGGAGAAGCGCCGAAGACCGCTTCCTGTTCACGCACAATATCGAGGAGCTCGCGGATCTGCTTGATGTCGAGCACAGCGCTGGGGTTGAAGTAATTGATCTGAATACCCGGGGCATTGAGCTGTTCCGCGAGGGTCAGCACCTCAATCGCATGCGCTACACGCACCTCAATCGCAGGGTCGATAGCGGCAACTTCAATCGGCGAGGTGAACGCCAGCATATTCGTGGGGTTGCCTTCATCATCGGGGACGAATGCTGGCCCCTGTACCTTACTCTTGGGGTCAATCGCCACCACCAGAATAGAGTTTGGTGCCACCAACGAACCGAGAAGCTGCTGCATATTGTCGTTGATAAGAGCCATTTTCGCGCCGTCGTTACGGGGCGAGTTCACAACCCACTGCACCTGGGCGCGCTCAATATAGCATTCGTGGTTGGAACCCGGATCTATCGCAATCAGATCAAGGTCGGGGTTGCTCAAGAAATCCATGAAAATCTTGACGGCGGGTTCGCGCAGAATCAGCTCGTCATCGTCGGAGTTTTCACGCATGTAGCTCTTCGAAACGTACTCTGCCGACGAGAATACGCATAGCGCCTGCATCCCGTTTTCAAGGCGAATAACCTGGTAGCGCAGCTGCGATTCGGGACCAATATCAAGGTGCCCTGCGGGAACAATAGTTGAGCCGGAAGCATCCACGAGCAAATCGCCGCCGAGCATGGTGCGCACTACGTTAATGAGGGTTCGCTCTTTGACATCCTTCTTGAAAGCTTCGAGTGCAGCGGCGAGGTAGGGATTGGGAATTTCGTAATCGGTTTCTTTATGCAAGCCCGAAACATCGCGGGCGCGACCGTGCATACGTTCGGTCGCCCAAGCGGGAATACGCTCGGAATCGCGCGGGAACATGTGCAGATGCTCGCGTACATCCGAAGCACTCAGGGTTCCTTCAGTACCCCAATTTTCCGGCTCTTCGTCGCGGTTATAAGATGCCCCCACGCTGAACTTCGGTTCGGGCCAGTTATTGGCCGCCACCACTACAGATGCGGTAAACCAGGTGCCGCGGTTGCCGTCGTAGGCGGCGCGCTGGAGCTTGCGAAGATCAGGCAGTACGGGCGAATCTTCCTTGAGGGGGCCCACCGAACCGATGTACTCTTCGCCGTCACGGAATTCACGCACGCGAATATAGACCTGCCCGGCGAGGGGTTTTACGTCGAGGATCATCTCGCTCCACCCGGACTCAGCCTTGACGACATCAAGAAGCCAGCTACCGATACGGTTGAGCGCATCCTGGGTGCGGGCGGCTCTACTCGTCGGTTCAGAACGTCGGGTATCCGTCATGGTTTTCCATTCCTTTATCGTCAGCTTGCATCTTAGGTCCCGGCGGGAAGCTACCCGCTACTCTATTGATTTTAGCGAAGCATCCGCCGTCACGCCGATTTATAACGTCATGATAGGTTAGGGAACACACTTTTGCGTGTGTGCTCTAGCATCGGTTACCGAGTTGTCTCTTGTTCAAATTTTTTCTCCATCCGACCCACAAAATTGGTGCAGTTTGTGGGTACTCACACCAAAAAGGTTGTTACCCTTAACCTATGACGAATTCTTTGCAGGATCTTATTGACGCATCAATCTTTATCTCGACCGAATACCAGGCGCGGTTGGCTGAACTTATTGGGTCTGCTGACTACGACGTAAACTTCGCCGAACAGTCCCTCACGTTCAAGGCCGCCGATCCGGTGTCTTTTCAACCCTACCTGCTCGGTACCGAATCTGAAAACCGTGGAACCTGGATTTGGTCGTGGCAGCAATTGGGATATTTTCCAGATTCGGTAGTCTCAGCGGCGCTGCAGGCGCGAGATACCGGTGAACGCGACTCAGTGCTGGAGCTGAGTACCGACGAAATTCCGCTCTCAGAGGGATTGGCGCGTCGTCTGACTTTGGCGACTAAGACGGTGACCGGTTTGTACGCTCACTATCCTCTGCCGTCGGGGTCTGTGCGGGCGTGGAGCCTGATTGACAGCCCCGAACTGACCCTGGATGCGCCCACGTACAAAGGTGTAGGGCGCGTGATTGCGAAGGCTCTGCAAAGCGAAGATATTCACGATCATCCACTCGCCGTTAATTCTTATGCGCGTCAGCGCGGGTTCCATACCGCTTGGGATACCGAGGCCACCGTGGTACTCACCATGACCGACGGCGCCCTGCGGCTATGGTTCGATGAGGGGCGCATCAGCGGTATCGAGCGCGCGAAGCCCGAGGTTACCGCCCAAGAACTTGCGCAGCTTGCCGCAGAGGCTGAGCAGTACCGTGCGGAATTGGCGGCTGAACGCACCGAAGTTGAGCAGGCTGCCGCTGCCGAGGCTGCAGAGCAGGTGGCCCTGCGCGAACAGCAGTCGGCAGAGCGTGCGGCGGCACGTGCCGAAGCCGAGCAGGCACCCGCCGTTCAGGAACCCGAGGAAGCCCAGACGCCTAAGGACGCACAGGCAGCAAAGAGCGCCCCCGCACAGGAAAATGCACAGCCGGAAGAAGCAGCACCGGCTCAGCCTCAGGCTCCCGCGGCGGCCGCAAAGCGCGCTGTACCCGCTGGCGCATCGCAGAAACCGGTGGCGGGTGTGCGCACGACCGAGAACCTCTACCCGGATACCGAAGCTCCCTTCGACCAAGATCCACGTGAGGATTCCGAGCACGGTCGCGTAACGGTCAATACCCTCCCAGGCGATGTTGTTCCGAACGCTGGCGCTGCACAGACCGGCGCGACCGCGGGTCAGGCTAAGGCGGCGAAGCCCGGTGCCTCCGATGCCTCGAAGTCCCGCACATCGATCACCCCGCGCGCAGCTGGCAAACCCGGCGCGAGCGCAGGTCAGGGACAGGAAGCACCTCAGTCCGGCGCACAGAAGCCCGCAGCGGCAGGTGCCCAGCAGCAGCAGCCGCAGCAGGCACCCAAACCTGCCGCTTCAGGTACCGGCGCATCCGCACCGCAGACCGAGAACACCCCGGCAACTGCAATTCCGGTGATCAAGCCCGCCGAACAGAAGGCTGATCAGCACGAGGAACAGGAGCAGGCTCAGGAAACCGGCAAGAAGAAGGGCTTCTTCTCGCGGTTCTTCGGTCTGTAGACAACGCTGTATCAGCAGGCGTACAGGGTCTTTACCTCGTGCCTGCGGCATATTATCCTGACCTAGGAATTTCATCATTCCGGTGGGGTGCAACGCTGTATTATGTTGCGCCCCATCGGCGTTTAATAGGCGACTCGCCTCCGCCAGCCGATACCTCGCACTCGTGCAAGAGTGCGGTGAAGAGTAGAGTTGTTAGAAGTTCACATCTCATCTTTCGTTCACAGGTAGGGAGGAGCCCTCACACTATGGCGCAGAACGCTCACAGCGCTACAGCACCCGCATCAGGCACGGCGGCACACGCTGCACAGACCCGCAATGGTTTTATCTGCCTTTTTACCACCTACGCGATCTGGGGTATGCTGCCGCTGTATTTCTATCTCATGGCGTCTTCGTCTGCGCTGGAGATTGTGCTCTCGCGTGTGATTTTTTCACTGGCATTCTGCGCGGTTCTGCTCCCTATTTTCCGGTTGACCAAGCCGTTTAACCGGGCGGTGCGTACTCCGCGCACTATGGGTATTTTGACGGTCGCGTCTTTGCTGATTGGCGCGAACTGGATGATCTATGTGTACTCCACCACGCACGGGCATACGATCGACATGTCGCTGGGGTATTTTATTAACCCGCTGGTCTCCGTGGTGTTGGGGGTCGTGTTCCTGCACGAGCGGCTGCGAAAAGTTCAGTGGATCGCCATCGGGATTTCGACCGTGGCGGTGCTGATTATGAGCGTGGTGTACGGACAGATTCCGTGGCTGGGCTTAGGTGTTGCCTTCACCTTCGGAACGTATGGGCTGCTCAAGGCGCGGGTGGGGTCAAGTGTGCATCCGGTGGTGTCGCTATCGCTTGAGACTTTTATTTTGCTTCCGGTGGCGCTCGTGGTGCTGTGGTGGATGAATACGCAGGGACAGCTCACGTTGTTTTCGCAAGGCCCCGGGCATTTCTGGCTGCTCGCTTCCACCGGCGTTGTCACGGTGACTCCGCTGGTTCTTTTCTCGGCGGCGGCGCGAGCGCTGCCTCTGTCGGTGATCGGCATGGTGCAGTATATGGGTCCGACCATTCAGTTCTTCCTGGCGCTCTTCGTGCTGCACGATAGGATTACGCCGGATAAGTGGATTGGCTTATCTCTGATTTGGGTGGCTATCGTAATTTTTACGGTGGATGCGGTGCGCGCCTCACGCACCTCGCGCCCGTCAAAACTCACGGCGGTCGAGACCGGCATGATCCCTATTGTGCAGATTTCTCAGTCCTCTGAGGGTGGCGAAGACCGTGAACAGAACTATCTTCTGGATGCGGTTCAGCTCTCGCCCGAAGACACCGAGGATTCTGCGGCGAGCGCCCGCGACAAATCCTGAATTCTTGCCGCAGATGCATAAAAGTGTTGACACGAGAACCGATCAGAGTTCCCATGCCAACACTTTTTATTCGCGTCGAGTGCGCAAGTATTCTATGTTTCTACGTGCCGGGGCACAGTCCGCAGACCTGCCCGCGCGTATAAACGGTATTATTCGGTGGCTGCCTGCTCGACAGCATCATCCTCAGGTTCTTCGGGGTGCCTGCTCAGGTTTACGAGGGCAAACACCAGGCCGCCCCAGATAATGAGGATTGCCACGATCATCATAGCGATAGCTGCACCGCTCATTATGCCTCCTCACCCTGTGCTTTTGCGTGTGCTTTCAGTGCGGCATCGTCCACATGCGTGTGGGCGAGTTTACCGCCGATAACGGGCGGTGCTGGGGGTTCCTCGGCAGCACGTGACTTATGCGACCACGGCAGGAATGAAATCACGATGGAGCCAACGATCAGGAGTACGACCATGCCCCAGCCGAAGATACCAAGCAAATCTGCAGGGTACCCTCCATGGGGTTCGGCAATTGTCTTCACGAGCGTGGAGATCAGGCTGTACCCCAGGATCAGCGGGGTAACGCCCGCCAAGAGAATCATCCAGATCCAACCCACTTTGAAGGAGGAAACAGAGTTTAGGTGCTCCCGCAGGATCGGCAGCGCCCGCACGCCATAGGTGATCACGACAATAGAGGTGAGGCCAGCGGCAAGAATGCCAAAGTTATTCACGAAGGTATCGAGTATATCCAGCATGTACAGACCGGATGCGGTGGGCATCAGCAGGGTCGAGATAATCGCCAGCGGGATAATCACGATCATAGTCGAGGTCAGGCGTGAGGTGCCTGCTTTATCCTGTACACCGGCGATAATGACCTCAAGAATTGAGATGAGCGAGGTGAACCCTGCGAAGAGGAGCGAACCGAAGAACAGGAACCCGATGAGCGCTCCCGCCGGTGCCTGCGAAATAATGGTGGGAAAGGCAATGAAAGCCAAACCTATTCCTTCTTCGACAACTTTATCCACGGCGATGCCCTGTGCCTGCGCCATGAAGCCCAGCGCCGCGAACACGCCGATACCCGCCAGCAGCTCAAATCCGGAGTTGGCGAAGCCCACGACGGCACCCGAGCCGGTCAGGTCGGTCTTGGGCTTCAGGTAGGATGCGTAAGTCACCATAATGCCAAAACCAATGGAGAGCGAGAAGAAGATCTGTCCGTAGGCGGCGACCCACACCTCGCCATTGGTTAGCGCACCCCAGTTGGGAGTGAACAGGGTGTTCAGGCCGTTCATTGCGCCGGGCAGGGTGAGCGAGTACGCGACCAGACCCACGAACATAAAGATCAGCAGGGGCATAAACACCACATTGGCGGCACCCACGCCTTTTTGTACGCCCAGCGCCATGATGACGATCAGGGAAATCCACACCAGCACGAGCGGAATGAGAATGCCGGGGTTAAAGTCGAAGGAAAGTTGTGGATCCCCCACTTTCAGGAAGTCCTTCATGAAGAAAGTTTTCGCGTCGTTGCCCCATTCCTGGTTGAATGAGAAAATCATGTACCGCACTGCCCAGGCGATAACTGCGGCATAGTAGATGGCGATAACCGCGCTAATGCCCATATGCCACCAACCGATGAACTCGGTTTTGCGGTTGAGGCGGCGGAATGCCAATGGGGACGATGCGCGCCCGCGGTGGCCAATCGCGTAGTCGAAGAAGAGGAAGGTGAGGCCTGCGGTCAGCAACGCCACGATGTACGGGATCATGAAGGCGCCGCCACCGTTCTTGTAAGCAACAGCGGGGAAACGCCAAATATTTCCCAGACCAACAGCTGAGCCGATGGCGGCAAAAAGGAAGACCCTGCGGCTGGAGAAGCCTTCACGCTTCGCCGGGGTCTTGGCGGGTTTTGTACCCATGATAGTGGTTACCTCGGTCTAGATGTTCATGTATGCACGTCACGCGACGATGCACCTTGAGGGTAGATGGGGCATGTCGTCGTGAACGGAGGCGCGCTAGGGTTTGGGCGCGACTCTCCGGTGCTCTGTGCTCTCAATGATGTATGGGCACAGACGTTCTTTAGGTTTACCTGATGTAGGCTATTTGGTCAATGATAGCCCATCATGTGGGATTCTGTGGGATTTATGAGGGGAATGTAACAGATAAACACAAGCATTTTTAAACTAAAGCTTCTCGACCTTCGGCCCTCACAACCTCTCGTGCCGAGTGGCAGGTGCATCTTGGAAGAGGCCAGATTTATCGGTACTTTTACGGCTCTCTACCTTTGGACTCCGCAAGATTCCCACCAGAATTACCGTGAATCCGCACAGTGGAGCAGCCCCGAGGGCGAGCTCGGTACGGCTCACCACATCCAGCGGCACGTGCAGCAGGAGCAAGGCCAACGCAGCCGCACAAACCCAACCGCTCACATATAAACGGTGCATATTCAAGGCAATAGCCAGATTTCCAGCAAGCACAAGCACGGCGATAATCGCGGATTCGAGGGTCAAAATAGCAAGCATCATTCCGGGTGCAAGACCGGCATATTTAGAGTAGAAAATGTCAAAGAGAAAAGGACCGATAAGATAGGCAAGCAGTGCGCCGAAACCGCCGATTCCCAGAACCCACAGACACGGGCGTGCTAAAGCGCGCAGTGGGTGATCTTGGTGCTTTAAGAAAGCCGATATGGCGACCCCTTGAAAGGCCTGAAGCGGCATCATAATCGGCGAACGTGTAACGCCAATAGCAGCGACCAGGGCATTGAACTGTGCGCTTTGTTCCTGCGTTGTGAACTGTAAGAAAAAGGGGAACGCCGTCATAAGAATCGATGCACCGGCGGATGAAAGCATGAGCATCACAATATTTCGTGCATACCGCCGCGAACTAACATCAATGCTCGCGTGCCAGACGCGCCGCCCGGTACGTGAAAATACGACGCACGGAAGCCAGATCAGCGAGGCAACAACCACGGCGGTCTCAAATCCGAGCAGGTGCCACGACAACGCTACCGCCGCCAGTGTTGCCGCCAAACGTATCAGTGCCTCACCACTGCCTAAAGCGGCGTAAAAATACCAGGAATCCCGCCCTGCGGATGCGCCACTAACCGCAGCATAGACGGCGTACATCACGACGCCGAACGCTATCAGTACAACACTCATCTGCGGGTAGGTGGGGAAAGCGGAGGACCACAGCGGTGAAGTCATGACGACGATCACGGCAATACCCAGACCTAACAGGGCTGCCACGGCGGAATATGAAAGTCTATTGGTGTGTGTTCGTGATTCCGGATTCTGCAGAAGGGACTCCCCGACTGCCCGCGTTGTCTCCTGCTGAATAGCGCCGGTTATGCCGTAAATTCCGAACACGAGAGGCCAGAATGCGGACTGAAACTGCCTAAACTCACTGTGCGATAAAAAGTACGCAGCAATAACCGATATAGCAAACGTTGCCGCAGCCGCTATAACCGAGCTGAGGAATATTGCGGCAGATTGATATGCGGTAACGGTTTTGTGGGCCATAGTTTCCCTTAAAGAACTCTATCGAGTTCAGCTCCACCTGGGCGTTCTTCACACACTACGCTGCATCGATATACACATTCTCGTGAAGAAGTCTTCCTGAAGCAACCGTATCACGCGGTTTAGCCCTCGCGATGCACCACGGCATGCGCGAAGGATTCCAGCGCCGCCTTCGCGGTGGAATCCGGCAGCGGCGCAATGGCCGCGATCGCACGATCCGCCCAATCATAGGCTATCTGCCACGCTTCTTGCGTGACCGGATGCGCGGCGAGCGCGGATACAGCGGCAGCAAGCGCATCGTCGCTCGATAGGTCTGCCTCAATGAGCGTTTGAACCTGACGGGCTGATTCGTCCCCGGCCTCTGCGGCACGGTTGAGCAGAATAGTCGGCAGGGTCGGCACACCCTCACGCAGATCGGTGCCCTGGGTTTTCCCGGAGGATGCACCATCGCTGACAATATCGATCACGTCATCGGCGAGTTGGAATGCCACGCCCACGAGTTCGCCGTAGGTGGCGAGCATCTGAATAACCTCTTCGGAGGCGCCCGCCAAGAGTGAGCCGTACTCCCCCGCCGCCGCGATCAGCGAACCGGTTTTCCCTTCAATCACGGAGATATAGTGATCGAGAATATCCTGGTTTTCGCGTACACCGGTTGTTTCGTAGAGCTGCCCCAGCACCAGGCGCTCGAAGGTTTGCGCCTGAATTTTCATGGGTCGCGTGCCCAGATCGGAGACCAGCAGCGAGGCACGGGAGAAAATGAGGTCGCCCGTCAGGATGGCGACGGAATTTCCCCAAATGGTCTGGGCGGTATCGACACCGCGGCGTTTGGGCGCGTCGTCCATCACATCGTCGTGGTAGAGGGTCGCCAGATGGGTGAGCTCAACGACCACCGCAGCCTCAATCACCTCGTCGTTAATCTGTCCGTCCACGGCGGCGGCAAGCAGGGTCAGAAGGGGACGCACGCGCTTTCCACCGGCGAGCAGTAAGTGTCGGGCGGCAACATCGGCGAGCTTATCGGTGTAGCTGATAGCCTCGGCAAGCCGCTCTTCAATCCGCGCCAGTGAGGTAAGAATCTGGGGGCCAAGCTGCGGGTCGGACGCAATGAGCTCAAACCCGGCGGGCAGGTTGAAATCAAGTCCTGCCATCAGGTCGGTGGCTGCAATGGATTGCTCTGAGGTGCTCACGATGCCTTCTCCGGTGTGTTGGTGCGTAGCTGTATACTGTGTGTTGCTCAATGATGATGTGCTGAGTGTTAGTTTTGGGGTTTGAAGCCACGGTGAATGGCAACAATTCCGCCGCTGAGATTACGATATTTGACGTCCTGCCAGCCCGCCTGCGCGAACTTGTGGGCAAGGGTTCTCTGATCCGGCCAATCGATAATCGACTCCGCCAAATATACATAGGATTCCGGGTTCGAGGAGATCGCGCGCGCTACGGGCGGTATCGCCTTCATAATGTATTCCTTATACACCTTACCGAAAGGGGCGAAGGTTGGGGTTGAGAATTCCAGTACCACGATGCGCCCGCCGGGCTTAGTAACCCGGTACAGTTCGCTCAGCGCACGGGGATAGTCTGCAACGTTACGCAAACCGTAAGACATGGTGACGGCATCGAAGCTGTCGTCTTCGAAGGGAAGGTCGGTGACATCCGCCCGCACGAAGGTCATATCGGGGCGGCGTTTGCGCCCGACCTCCAGCATTCCTTCGGAAAGGTCCGCGGCGATAACATCAATCCCGGCGTCGGCGAAAGGCTCGGATGAGGTTCCGGTACCGGCGGCAACGTCGAGCACCTTCTGCCCGGGATGCGCATCTACGGCGGCAACGGTCTGCTTGCGCCAGTAGATGTGCCGTCCCAGCGACAAGATGCCGTTCATCAGGTCATAGCGCTTCGCGACGGTGTCAAACATGGCGGCGATATCGCCGGTCTTCTTGTCAAGGGTTGCGCGGGTACCCTGAACATTTTTCTCTACGTTGCTCACGCCTTCAATTGTGGCATGTTCTGCCGCCCGTGGGGTAGTTGAGCACCCCTTGATACGTCATCTGAGGTGGCGAACACTTTAACTCACGAAAATATGCACTCTTGTGCCCGGTGTTGCGCACGTGCAGCACGTTTCTCCCGCCATCCGCTGCGGCGCGACAGTATTCCTGGTTTTATGCATACTATGCATACATAATTCTTTATTTACTCAGAAAAATAGTGAATATTTATAGGCATACTTGCATTCTTTATCGCACAGGTGCACAATGGAAAACATCAAAATTTTCTACACACGGAGCACACCATGTCGATTTTCACCGCAAAACCCAACCTCAAAAAGTCCCTCGCGCTCCTCGCGCTCGCACCCCTCGTCCTCACCGGATGCGTCTCGACCGCATCCGACGGCGAAAACGGAGAGGTAAACCTTATCAACAACGGCGTCCTCACCGTCTGCACCAACACCCCCTACATGCCCTTCGAATACGAAGAAAACGGAAAAATCGTAGGTATCGATGCAGATATCGCAAACGCTATCGCCAAAGACCTGGGCGCAGAAGCACAACTCACCTCCATCAGCTTTGAGGGCCTCGATTCGGGCACCGGACTCACTAGCGGACAATGCGATATTGCGCTCGCGGGTATCAGCGTGACCGACGAGCGGAAATCTAAGATGGAATTCACCGATGTCTATTTCGAAGACAACCAGGCAATTCTGGTTCCCAAAAACTCTAAGATCTCCTCCGTCGAAGATCTTAAGAACGCCAAAGTCGGCGCTCAGCAGGCAACCAGCGGCGAATCCTATGCCAAAGAAAAAGGCGCGGATGTTGTGCAGTACGAGGACAACGAGCTCATGTTCTCGGCATTGAAGACCGGTCAGGTGCAGGCCGTCTCGGCAAACCTCTCAGTTATTTCTGAGGCGCTAACCAAAGACCCCGACTCTTTCAAGATCGCCTATCAGACCTCGGAAAACGCCGACCAGATTGCCGGTGCGGTAGCCCCCGAAAAGAAAGCCCTGCTGGATAAAGCAAATAAGACAATTCAGCAGCTCAAGTCCAGCGGCGAACTCGATAAGATCAAGGAAAAGTGGACCAAGACTAAGTCTTCGCCCTCATCCGCATCTTCATCCAGCGCAAACTAACCGCGACTAGCGCGGTGCGCGTTCGTTCTCTCACGTGCACCGCGCATCCTGAATATCACGATCAACACAGACTACGTTAGTGTAACGATGGCACAGAATAAACTATCTCCACGCAAAAAACAGGCGATGTTCCGGTACTCCCAGTACGCTCTGCTGGCGGTTATCGCGGTTCTTATTATTGCCCTTGCCGACTGGAAAACGCTGTCCAGTCAGGTATTCAACCTTGAGGTTGCGCAAAAGCAGTTCCCGAACGTTATTACGGTAGCGCTCAAGAATACCCTGATCTACACGGCCCTGGGTTTCGCCGTGGGTCTAAGCCTTGGTCTTATCCTGGCACTCATGCGTATCTCATCGATCGCACCCTATCGGTGGCTGGCTACAATCTATGTCGAAATTTTCCGTGGCATTCCGGCGCTCTTGGTGTTCTTTGCCTTCGGTTACGGCATTCCCCTAGCCTTCAAAATCCGGTTTGTCGATAACCTCATTCCGGTAACACTCTCCCTTGGACTGGTGTCCTCTGCCTATATCAGCGAGGTGCTGCGTGCTGGACTACAGGCGGTTCCGAAAGGTCAGTATGAGGCGGCACGGTCGCTGGGCATGTCGCACACCCGGGCGATGCTCTCGGTAATTATTCCGCAGGCATTCCGCATCGTGCTCCCCCCGCTGACTAACGAAGTTATTCTGCTGACTAAGGATTCCTCGCTCGTGTACCTGCTGGGTGTACAAATCGCGCAGTACGAGCTGGCGAAATTCGGGCGTGAAGGTATTACCGCATCCGGCGCAGGGCTCACTCCCCTGGTGGTCGCGGGCCTGTGCTACCTGATTATTACCGTGCCGCTGGGGCAGCTATCCGCATATTTTGAGAAGCGCACGGGCGCATCACGCAAGTAACCACGACAAAGACTTTGGGAGATTGTCATGACTGACACAGTAACATCGGCGGCATCGGTGAGCATCACGGGGCTACACAAGTCTTATGGCAAAAACGAGGTGCTGCGCGGTATTGATATTCAGGTTGAACCGGGCGAGGTCGTCTGTCTGATCGGCCCTTCGGGATCGGGTAAATCAACGCTTCTGCGATGTGTAAACCTGCTCGAAGAGCCCAATGCGGGAACCATTACCGTGGGCGGTGTCGAGGTAACCGATCCGGACGCCGATATTAACGCCTTGCGCACCCGCATGGGCATGGTGTTTCAGCAGTTTAACCTGTTCGGACATCTGAGCGTGCTTGATAACTGCACGATTGCTCAGATTAAGGTCTTGGGGCGCGATCGTGCAACGGCAGAGAAGATTGCCCGCGAACAGCTGGCGAAAGTGGGGCTGGCAGATAAGGAAAATGCCTACCCGAGTAAACTTTCGGGCGGCCAGCAGCAGCGTGTGGCGATCGCTAGGGCGCTGTCGATGAACCCCGAACTCATGCTCTTCGACGAGCCGACAAGCGCGCTCGACCCCGAAATGGTGGGCGATGTCCTTACGATTATGCGTGATCTCGCCGACGAAGGTATGACGATGATCGTGGTGACCCACGAGATGAGCTTCGCCCGCGATGTCGCCGATAAGGTCGTCTTCATGGCAGATGGCGTGGTCGTCGAAGAGGGACCCGCTGAGCGGGTGATCGGCAGCCCGCAACATGAACGTACCAAAACATTCTTAGCGCGTGTGCTTGATCCCACCCACGTGGATGAAACCCCCGCAGATCAGGATGCGGCAGCAAACGCCTAGTCCGTTTGCCCTGTTTCAGACCAGCCCCGCAGATACGTTTTCCTCCAAGTGCTCCGTGAGGAAGGTATCTGCGGGGTTTTTACCGTTTCACAGAAAACCTGCTCATAACAGCTTTGCCTGTTGGGGAGAATATACGACAATGTCCCGTATCCGTCGCTGAATACGGGACATTACCGTGCTTAAAGGGATTTATTTATTTCTAAGGCGTTGTGCCCTAGACCTGTTCAACCTCAATAGTGATATTAGGCTCCGGATGTGATTCTCCGGTCAGCATAATGACCATCAGGGTCGAGTCTTCGAGTGCCGTGACCGAGTGCAACAGCTTTGCCGTGGTGTGGATGATTTTACCGGGTTCCAGAATAATACTCTGCCCCTTGGCGCTGTAATCAACCTTGCCTTTAAGCACCTGCACAATCACCGGATGTACACTGTGGTGTTCGTGCCAAGATTGACCGCCTGCCAGCTCCATCAGGGTGATGCTGCCACCATCGGCATCAAGAAGTTTCTTTGCCTGCGGCTTAGTCTCAAAGGGGGTAAGAACTTCGGTGAGCTGTGGGAAAACAATCACACGCCCTTCGTGAGTACCCGCCATGAGTTCTAACCTTTCGCCGATGATGGTTGTTCTTTTAGGATACGAACGTCCTAAAATCTGCATGAACTGTACTAAATTCTATGCCTGTGTTAGGGGCTAGGCAAAAAGTGAGGCATATATTTCATAACGTGATACGAATACGTCCTTAGTATTCCCACACGCGCGTATAGGGAGAAGATACCTGGTTACGCGGGCGCAGAAGCCGCACCAGTATCGCCGTGGTGCCCGTGCTAACCGCCAAAATCAGGCAGGTTGAGGCAACGAACACTCCCCCGGGCATGGTGGAAAACATGGTGACCGCATACATCGCGACCGCGCAGAACGAGAGGAACAGGCTTGCAATCGTCAGCAGAGGCACCGCGATGGCTCCCACCACGCGAGGGGTCGGTGCGTTAAATTCTGCACGGCGCAGGTACCGAAGAACGCCCAAGCCGAGAACGGTCCAGAGAGCAACTACCAAAATCGCGCTGATAACATCCGCTGGGCGATGCCAGCCGTTAATAATGGTAGATGCGCCCGTAGCGCAGGTTGCCATCGCCGCCAGGACCGCAATCGTGGGTCGAAGCGCGCGAGGCGCTGCGATAAACAGAGCGGCGCCCGCAGAAGCGGCGAATGCCGTGTGCCCGCTTGGTGCGGAGTTCAAGAGGGCTTCCTGAATACCGAAATTAGGTTTGGTGACCACATAATTCTTGAGAGCGTGGACGCTCAAACACGCGCCCGTGCCCGCAAGAATACCCACGATAGCGGGCAGGATACGGTGCTTCCAGATCAGCCCAATAATAATGCCGATCACCGCGATTACGCCGGTAATCGTCGGCAGGTTATCGAGCGCCGCCAAGGTAGGACGCTGGTATTCCGCGAACTGGCTAGCATATTCGGTAAACGCATTTTCGTCGAGCTGCTGCCCGGTACGGCTGTAGATGAAGAACTGGAGCGTGGCGTAGAGCAGAGCACCGAACAGCACCATAACGCCCAGGTGCTGCGCCACAACCTTGGTACTCGGCGGATCATTAGGAATGGGGGCTTCTGCGGGAGCGACCACTCCGGGGGCCGCAGGGTTCGGGCGAGCGCCGTATCCGGCATAGTTCGCGGCGCTCATCGTCGGGTTAGCGGCGTGGGGATGAGCGGCGGCATTGTACTGCGTGCCCGGGGGCGTGGTCTGCATACCGGGAGCACCCGTTGGCATGGCGACCGTGGCGGGGTAATCAGCCGAAGGGGCTATATCCGGCTGCACACGGGTTTGCGGCTGGGCGGCACGCGTGTGCTGAACGTAGTGAGCACGCGGATCCTGCGATGCGCTGATGGCTTCGGTTGGAGAATCGTCAAGAGCGTCGAGGGCTACTGTGTCAGAGCTTTCACGGGGTTTAGGCGCCTCGTGCGGGTTCGGGATGGCGCGGGTTGCGTCCGTATCTGGTGAGGAAGATGGCAGATCCTGAAGATCCAGAAATTCGGTCGCATCATCATCGGTTTCATAGGAAGATTGGATGCTCGATAACGGAACCGTCGCATCGGCATCGGCACTGTCGTTATCGGCTAGAGTCTGAGGAGATAGAATACGCGTAGCATCGTCCGTGTCATTTGAGGTACTGGTATGGCGAGGAACATGACCACGCGATGTGTGAGGACCCTGTGACATACTTTTTCCCTCCAAAATGTCTGTGATGCGGTGTCTGTAAACACGACATAGAAAACACTATCTCAGGTTAAGCTATGAAAAATACGTGTTTTCTAAATTCCAAGCTGGGAGTTTACCGAGAATACCTTAAGGAGAAACGCCATGTCATCCGTGCCGCCGTTGGGATACGGGTTCATCACTGAGGGCTTAGCTTTGCCGCCGTTAGAGCAGGTTTTACGCGCCGTTCGAGTGGTTGATATTCCCATGCGGGTGACCTTCCGCTCAGTCAATCGGCGCCAGAGTGCGCTGATACAGGGTCCCGCCGGATGGGGCGAGTTCGCGCCGTTTTTAGAGTATGACGATCATGAGGCGGCGGCATGGTTAGCCTGTGCGTTAGAGTCCGCCTGGCTGGGGGCGCCGCCCGTTCGACGAACCACTATTCCGGTGAACGCGACCCTTCCCGCGGTGAGCGCCGAGCGGGTTCCCGAAGTGCTGAACAACTATCGTGGAACCATCCACGAGCTTAAAATCAAGGTTGCTGAAAAGGGGCAGACTCTCGACGATGATATTGCCCGCGTTGCGGCGGCGCGGCGTGCCCTCCCGAACGCGCGGTTAAAGGTGGACGCTAATGCGGGGTGGAGCGTCCCCGAAGCTCTCGAAGCCCTTGCGGCGCTGAACGAGTACGATCTACTTTATGCCGAGCAGCCCGTCGCCACGGTTGATGAGCTTGCGCAGGTGCGTGCCCTGGTGCGCGAGCACGGCCTTTCGATGCTCATCGCCGCCGACGAATCCGTGCGTAAAGCTAGTGACCCTCTCAAGGTGGCGCAGGCGCACGCCGCCGATGTGCTGATCGTCAAGGCGGCGCCTTTAGGCGGGGTTCGGCGCGCGCTAAAGATCGTTGAACAGGCAGGTTTACCCTCGGTGGTGTCTTCGGCGCTGGAGTCTTCCGTAGGTATCGCGACCGGTGTGTCTCTGGCGGCGGCTCTGCCGGATCTTCCCTATGCGTGCGGGCTGAGTACGGTCTCGCTGATGAGCACCGATGTGACCGAAAATTCGCTACTTGCTCGCGATAGCGAGCTCGAAGTGCGGCGGGTTGTGCCTACGGAGTCGGCGCTGAGGCGCGTTGAAGCAGAGAGCGAAGTGCGGGATGCCTGGATGGAGCGCATCCGACGGTGCTACCTGGTGCTTCAAGAAGCCTTGCCCACGAGTCTTTAGCCAGGTATGTTCTGAACGCTCTGGTCAGTGTTCTGGGGGCTAACTGCCCGTTTAGGGACCCCATATTCTTCACACGCCCAAACACCGGTCTAGAATAGACGGGTGACTGAAAACCCCGACCGTGCCGACACCATTCAAACTCCCCCCGCTCCAGACTCCATGCTCTCCGCCGTCGCCGTGCTCGATTCCCTGATTCGCGCGGGCATGCGGCATGTGGTGGTTTCCCCAGGTTCTCGAAGCGCCCCCTTGGCGTATGCGGTTGCGGCGGCCGAAGAGGCAGGTGCGTTGGTTGCCCACGTGCGCGTTGATGAGCGCGTGGCAGCGTTTACGGCGCTGGGTATCGCGAAAGCTTCGCGGCTGCCCGTGGGGTTAGTGTGCACCTCGGGAACGGCGCTGGGTGAGTATTTGCCCGCCGTGATGGAGGCTTACCATGCCGGGGTTCCACTGGCGATCATGAGCGCGGACCGTCCCGTAAGGCTGCGTGGGACCGGTGCTAATCAGACGACGGTTCAAACCGATTTTTTCTCTCCCTTTGTGCGTGCAAGTGCTGATTTGACCTCGTACCCCGAACATAATCCTGGGCAGCAGACCGCCGATTTTATGGCATGTTTAGCGGCGCTGACCGGCAGCGATGCGCAGGATTGGTCGCGCGCAAGCGATGAGCCCGTGGGGCCGGCGCATATTAACGTGTGTTTCGATACCCCGCTCACACCTTCGGCTCGGACAGCCGAGATTCTTCCCACCTGGGCCGCATCGCTTGCCGAGCATATTGCCCCGGGGGCCGCATCGTACCCCGTTGAGCTTGAGCCTGCACGGCTGAGCCCTGTCGAGAAGTTTTGGCTGATGCAGCATGAACAGGCGGCTCAGGCCTCGCCACTTAAACCCGAAGGCGCACCAGACTGCCCGAAAACGGTGGTGATCGCGGGAGACGGTGCCGAGCCGTTCGCCGCCGAGTTTGCCCGCGCATTGAATCTGCCGCTGCTGGCGGAGCCTTCTTCGCAGGCGCGGCACGGCGCTACCTCGATTCCCCAGTACACGACGGTGCTCGGGGAACATGCGGCTTCCGAGCTGGGGCAGAGCATCGAGCGAACTATTTTATGCGGGCATCCTACGCTTTCGCGCGCTATTTCTGCGCTTTTAGCGCGTACCGATGTGCAGCATGCCTACTATGCGCCTCGGCGCGCCAGCTGGTATGAGCCTGGGGCTCGTGCCGTTCGCGAGATTGATTCGCCCGCCGAACTTGAAGCATTTGCGCTTATGGGATCGGGCGTGCGAGCCGATGATACTTGGCTTGATGCTTGGGTCACTGCCGGTCGGCGGGCTCAGGAGGCATCGCTCACGTTGATCGAAGCCTATCGTTGTACCGAGTCTGAAACAGTGCAGCCGCAGACCTCTGCTCCATCCGAAGAATGTCACCAAGACGGTGCACATACTTCTCAGCCTGCTAGAATTCCCGCTCAGGCGCTTGCACTCCAAACCTGGAATACATGCGCACAGCAAAGTCGAGCCCTTGTCGTCGGCTCGTCGAGTATTGTGCGCGATCTAGATATTATCGCCCCCGCTCTTGGTGCCGATGCGCCCGCACGGGTTCTCGCAAACCGCGGGCTTTCCGGCATTGACGGGCTTATCGCAACGGCTGTCGGTGTTTCTTTAGCGGGCTACTACCCCACCGGCAACGCACGCACGGCTGTCGATGCTTCCGCCCATGTGGCGGGCGCGCCGATTCCGGTTACCCTCATATGCGGCGATTTGACCTTTCAATACGACATTTCTGCGCTGAACCTGCCCATGACTGAGCTTCTGCCCGATCTTGACGTCGTCGTCTATGACGACGCCGGAGGCGGCATTTTCACCGCGCTGGAACACGGCGCTCTTGCGCAGAATCCACAATTTACCCGCGCCATCGAGCGGTTCTTCACGGTTCAGGCGGCACCGAATACGGATTTGGAACGCATGGCGGCGGGCTTCGGTGAGGAGTCGGGTATTCGGGTGCGCATTCACCGCCCGAACGATATTTTCGATACCCAAGCTTAGGTTGCGCCTTACCCCTTCTAAGATTCGCAGAATAAGACCTCCGCACAGGGACGCACCATAACCTCGAAATGGTACGTACCCTATACAGAGGTTTTCAGAAATTCTTATGAATATGACAATATATGTCATACCCAGTCGTCATATGTCTGCGCTTATGCTAGTGCAGGCTGCCAATCGTGATAGGACCGGTGTATCCGGTGGTTTCAGAGCTGTCGGTAGGCACTTCGGTACCATCAAGCTGCGCCATACGATCTAGCAGGAACCGGGTAGGTCCGGGTGCGTACGGCAGGTGGTACATGGCGGCGGTGGTACTCGCATCATTCGGGTCAATAGTCGAATGGCGAATAGCGTAAATAGCCTTCTTCATGGTTTCCTGAAAACGTTCCACAAAGTCACGCTCTACGGGGTCGCCGCAGCCAGGCACATAGACGCGGTAACGATCAAGCTCAAGAAGCGCGCCTAGGGTCTCTACCCAACGATCGGGGAAAGAGTCTTCAAAGGATGGGTCGGTCCCCTGCTCCAGCAGACCGCCCGTAAAGAGCACGTCGTCGATGCCCACCAAGATATCGCCCTCGGTATGGCCGGGACCCAAGTAGATGAGGGTTGCCGAGCGTTCCCCCAGATCAACCGGGGTAAAGGTAATGCCTTCCCCACTTTGGGCAACCAGATGATTTGGCACCACGATATCGGTTGCCGCCCCCTGGTGGTGTGCCATCTCAGGTTCTAGGGTCTCCACATACAGGCGCTGCCTATCTCCGTACTTCTTGATAGCGCGTGCCGCCCGTGGGTGCGACCAAAACTCTTCGGTGCCCATAGCCGCAAAAACGTCGTTCCCGAAGTAACGCTCGGGGTGTGCGTGCGTATTGACGACGACGAGGGGCATACGGGTAATACGACGAACCTCATCATAAATTTCGGTTGCCTGTCGAGGTCCTGCACCGGTATCGATCACGAGTGCTTTCTCAAGACCGAGGATGAGTCCGGTATTTAGACAGTAGTTATCGGTTGCAATACGATAAACACCGTCCGCTAGTTCAATCGTGGTTGCCATACTTCTAACGGTACTCGACTTTAGCGTCAGATACGGAATATTTTTATAAAGGTTTAATAACACACTTGCGAATGTTTATCACGAAGCTCCCGAGAGAATTGTTATTATTTTGTTATTTTTTGCCGCATCCTATGGCGTGAGGCACTTTTAGTGATACCGCTAGGATTAAAATCATGAGCACACACAGCACCACCACCCAGGATTCTTTCGCAATGCACGCTCCTTCTTCACCAGGTGCAGGCAGGTACGCACCATCCCCCTCTGGAGACCTGCATCTGGGCAATCTGCGCACAGCAATTCTCGCATGGCTTCTCGCGCGACAAGAGGGACTGCGCTTTGTGATGCGCATCGAAGACCTGGATCGCGTGCGCCCCGGTGCCGCCGAACAGCAGCTCGCCGATTTAAAATCTTTGGGGCTCGATTGGGATGCAACGCCCGGCGAAGACCCGCAGCGCCACGACCATGTTTTACGCCAGAGTACACGGCTTGCTGCCTACGATGCCGCCGTGCAGAAGCTCCAGGATGCGGGGCTGCTCTACGAATGCTATTGCACGCGCCGTGAGATTTTGGAGGCAACTTCGGCACCGCACGGCATCCCCGGCTCCTATCCGGGAACATGTCGTAATCTGAGTGATGCCGAGCGTGAATCTCGGCGTGAGATACGCCCTCCCGCCCTGCGTTTGCGCGCCGAAATCAGCGAATTTACGGTACAGGATATGTTTGCCGGTGAGTATACGGGCGCCGTCGATGACGTGGTGGTTCGCCGCAACGACGGTACCTACGCTTACAACCTAGCCGTCGTGGTCGATGACCATTATCAGAGTGTGACCCAAGTAGTGCGCGGAGACGATTTATTATCTTCCGCTCCGCGCCAGGCATACTTGGCAGCACTCCTGGGGTATGAACCGCCCCACTATGCCCACGTCCCCTTAGCCCTCAACACGGAAGGTAAGCGTCTAGCGAAACGCGACGGCGCGGTAACGCTGAGACAGCTTCGGGATGCAGGGTTTGCAGAGTCCGATATTTTGGAGTGGATTCGAGCCTCCATTCCCATTCCTGATGCCCCACAGTTCCCGAAATCGGCGCAGGATTTTCTGGAATACTTCGATCCTAAAGCCATGAGTTCCAAGCCGTGGATCGTTACAAATCCTTTAGATTTATAAGAAGCAAAAGCATCACCACACGCTACCCGTTCACGTTGTGGTCAAAGCAACCTCAAGAGCCGCGAATTTTCGGGGTCGTTTCGCCAAAATTTCCCACATAAAACCACGCTTTACCACGGCATACCTCGTATGGTGTGAATATATATTCAGCAGTATGCAAACACGCTGAATGTATTACGAGTTGGTAAATCTATTCCAAGCGGTTAGACTGTATCCCAAGCCACTCATAAAGTCATAGAGTTGCGCATAATTACACAGATAGTTACGTAACGAAATCCCAACCACTAGATAGGAATGAGAGATGACCGACGGTACGTTCCAAGTCATCGCACTGGCGATTTACTTCATCGCCATGATTGTGATTGGTCTGTGGGCAAACAGTAAAAACAACGACCTTGACGACTATGTGCTTGGAGGACGACAGCTCTCCCCCACCGTCGCGGCTCTCTCGGCAGGCGCCGCAGATATGTCCGGCTGGCTCCTGATGGGTTTGCCCGGCGCTGTCTATTTAGCCGGTCTTTCCAAATCATGGATTGCTATCGGTCTGACAATCGGCGCATGGGTCAACTGGAAATTCATCGCCCCCCGTCTGCGCAGCTACACCGAAGTCGCTGGCGATGCCGTGACCGTCCCCGTGTTCCTCAGCAACCGACTGCACGATAAATACAATATTCTGCGTATTTTTGCAGGCATTATTATCCTCGTCTTCTTCACCTTCTACGTCTCCTCCGGCATGGTTGCTGGCGGTAAATTCTTCGAGTCTTCCTTCCACCAGGATTACCTCACCGGTATGCTTCTCGTCGCCGGTATCACCATGTTCTACACTTTCTTCGGCGGCTTTATGGGTGCTTCCTACACCGATATGGTGCAGGGTCTTCTGATGCTCGCCGCATTGGTTGCCGTGCCGATCGTGGCTATTACCAATATGGGCGGACTCGACCACGTCACGGATGCCGTCGCCAACGTTCGCCCCGACGCCCTGGGACTTTTCGCGGGAACGACGTTCATCGGTATCGCTTCGGCGCTCGCCTGGGGCCTGGGATACTTCGGTCAGCCGCATATTATCGTGCGTTTTATGGCACTGCGCACCCCCAAGGATGCGAAAGCCGGGCGCCGCATCGGCATGAGCTGGATGCTCCTGACCGTGGTAGGCTCCATCAGCACGGCGTTCGTGGGCGTAGCCTACTTTGCAACCCACCCCGAAGTTTCTCTCACCGATAAGGAAAGTGCGGAGACAGTCTTCCTGGATCTCGCGCAGATTCTCTTCCACCCCTTTATCGCCGGTATGATCCTGGCTGCCGTACTCGCAGCTATTATGTCCACGCTCTCCTCGCAGCTCGTGGTCTGCTCCTCGGCTCTCGTGGAAGATCTTTACGGTGTCTTTGTGAAGAAGAAGCTCAGCTCAAACCAGTCACTCTGGCTTGGACGTGCGGGCGTAGCGATTGTGGCGGTCATCGCGACTCTCATGGCGCTCGATAAGAACAACTCGATTCTCTCGCTCGTGGAGTTCGCTTGGGCAGGCTTTGGTTCGGCCTTCGGTCCAATCGTGATCCTCTCACTGTACTGGCGCAAGCTCACCCTACCAGGCGCGGTCTCGGGCATGGTCGTGGGTGCTGTCGTCACCTTCTTCTGGCGCCAGATCTTCAACCTCACCGAAACGATCGATGTTTACGAGATGATCCCCGGGTTCTTCCTAGCCTTCCTGGTGACCGTCGTGGTCTCTCTGGCTACCTACCAGAAGAATGAGGAAATTGAACAAGAGTTCGATAAGGCCGCAGAACTCGCCAAGGCTGGCTAAGGTCTGAACTTCTGCTCACAGATTTGCCCCGACCCGCGCATTACGGGTCGGGGCAAATTTTTAATATTTTCAGCTCTAGCCTCTGTTTGGGGGCTAATTCACACGGCTTTTAGAGCGTGCCCGCCATCAGTTCCTGGCACCATTTCTGGATCGGGTGGCTAGCCTCCAGCAAGGCTCTGCGCAGTATACGGTACGTTTTCGCATCCATAGCATCATCAACGTTGAAGAGTTCTTGCTCAATCTCGTAGCGTGGCTCTCGCAGCTGGTCAAGGTGCTGCAATTCGTCCAGCGTCAGCACGCGCACCACCCCATAGTTGTACCCCGTGTGCTCGTTATTCTCGGGAACATACACGCTCCGGGCGAAAGAGGGGCTGTCCTCCTCAAAAATCGTGTTCTGAAAGTTCGTGGTGTCGAGATATGCCGAATCCTCAAGATTGACGGGACCGGCAAAATGCGAATCGGAGAAATCGACGGAATCGTTATAGATAGAATCCCCGAACGTGGCCTCCTGCAAATAGGTCGAATGCCAGAACCATGCCAGACCGTAATAGACGCTCTTGCTCAGGTTCGCACGCCCGCCATAGGTGCACCGGTCAAGATCGGCGAAGGTCGCGTAGGTGCTCAAGAATAGGTCTGCTCCGCGCCTGTAATCGCAGTTCCCCAGGCTTGCGTGGCCCACGTAGGTGCAGCAGGCAAGATCGGCGTGCCCCTCATAAATACTGTCGTTCAGGGCAGCCTCGCCCCAGTAGACGTTGTAGCTCAGGCTGGCGTTGGCACGGTACACGGACTCGCTGAAATCGACGTTACCGCGGTAGCTGCAGAAGCTCGCGTTAACCCCTCCGTTGTATGTGGAACCCGAAAAATCGGCCTCTGTATAGTAGGCGGAGTTGCTGCAATCTAAGTACCAGGTATAGGTGGAACCCGAAAAATCGGCTTCAGCGTAGTAGGTGCACCCGCGCAGGTTCAGACGTCCTTCCCATTGCGAGCGCCCAAAGCTAACCGGATAGAAGAACACGCTGCCCGAAAAATCGAAGGAGAGGCGGCTCCACGGTCCCGGTCCCTCATAGCGGGGCATAACCCGCAGGTGAATGGTATCGAGGACGGTTTGGCGGAACCGCGCCTCAGCACGAAATTCGGCTTGTTCGGTGCGGAATCGTGCTTTTTTCTGGGAGTCCCAGCGTTTCTTCGGTTCTCGGTTCAGCCGCATGTAGTCTTTATGCCTGGAGGCGGGCAGGAACGGGGCATAGATACACGCGCAAAACGTATCGATAATAACCTGTGCTTCAGCAAGGCGCTGTTCTTCGGGGGTTCGATTATCTGCAAGCCACTCATCGGCAAGACGCACCAAAGCGTTAAACCCTCCCACGCGCGTGGCAAATCCGCTCTCCCCTAGAAGCGTGGTCGCCGCCGCATACCGTTCATGCCGCATTGCATGAAGGTGGATGAGGGAATTATCGGGTGTTGCAGAAGTTCGCGACGTGTACTCTGACATATTCTTCTGTCCTTGGTGGCTGGGCGGGCATAAATAGGCTCTTCCAGCATCTTATAGCAGGAGTGGATGCGCAAGGGATATGAATGTGACATGTTTCGTCGTGTTTGCCACGATATCGAGTAAACACACGACAAAACCCTTGAATATGGTGCCCAGGCCTGCAATATTTCTTCAAGGAATCAACGGGTTTTATCGGAAAAGTGTGTGTACGCTTTACATCTGCTTCGCGGCTTATCGCTCAAGGGTAACGGAAGTATCCTCTTGGGTCCGGAGCATGGGCGGGTTCATACTGCGTAAAATAGGGGGCATGACTGTTACGTTCCCTCCCCAGGTTTCCGATATTTTCAACCCGCAGCACTGGCGCATCGTTGAAGGGTTTGAGGATTTTACCGACATCACCTACCACCGCCAGGTGCAGCGCGACGAGACGGGCGAAATCCTGCGCGACTTGCCGACCGTACGCATTGCTTTTAACCGGCCCGAGGTGCGTAACGCCTTCCGCCCGCATACTGTGGACGAACTCTACCGGGCGCTCGATCATGCCCGCATGACCTCGGATGTAGGCACTGTACTTCTAACAGGGAACGGCCCCTCCCCCAAAGATGGCGGGTGGGCGTTCTGCTCGGGCGGCGACCAGCGCATCCGCGGGCGCGACGGCTACCACTACGCCAGCGGCGACACCGCCGAATCTATTGACCCTGCACGTGCTGGGCGGTTGCATATTCTGGAGGTGCAGCGCCTGATTCGTACCATGCCCAAGGTCGTGATCGCTCTGGTCTCCGGGTGGGCTGCGGGCGGCGGGCATTCCCTGCACGTGGTCGCGGACTTGACCATTGCTTCCGAAGAGTACGGCAAGTTTAAGCAGACCGATGCGACTGTCGGCTCTTTCGACGCGGGCTACGGTTCGGCGCTTTTGGCGCGGCAGGTTGGGCAGAAGTTTGCGCGCGAAATATTCTTCCTCGCCAAAGAGTACGATGCACAGCGCATGTACGAGATGGGTGCCGTTAACGATGTGGTGCCCCACGCAGAGTTGGAAAATAAGGGCCTGGAATACGCGGCTCATATTGCCCGGCAGTCTCCGCAGGCTATCCGTATGCTCAAGTACGCCTTCAATCTGCCCGATGACGGTATGCTCGGGCAGCAGGTTTTCGCAGGCGAAGCAACCCGCATGGCGTATATGACCGACGAGGCTGTTGAGGGGCGCGATGCGTTCCTGCAAAAGCGTGATCCTGACTGGTCGAACTATCCCTACTATTTCTAGGGTTTCACACGTTGCAGAATAACCGTTCTATTGTGTCGGAAGGCCCTCGCATTCCCCGCGAGTCCCGGGTGGATAGCGGCGAGGCGGACTCCGCGAGAGGCGCATTCCCCGGTTCACTCACGCCGCTTCCTGCCCCGCTCCAGGATGCGCTGCATCCGCACGCGGTTCTCCTCAGCGCCGATGAGCCCGCCGATCCGCAAGAGATTTTGCGTGCCTTCGAGCGCTCTCTCACCGGGGACTTGCCGAACAATGCTTGCGATAATCAAGACCCACTCGGGCAGACAGAAGACCCGGAGTCTATTGCGCTCGTGGTGGGCACCTCCGGGTCTACAGGTGCACCCAAACAGACGGCGTTAAGCGTACGGGCGTTGCGGGCATCCGCTCGGGCGACCGAGAGGTTTTTTGCGGACTACCCTTCGACCGGTTCAGCTAAGCCGCAGAGGGCTGCTTCTGAGGTTCCTGCGCAATGGCTTCTTGCCCTGCCCGCGCACTATGTGGCGGGAGCCCAGGTTCTCGCCCGGTCGGTGCTCGCCGGAACGACGCCGGTAGTTGCCGCATCGATCACCGACGGGGTTAGTTTCACACCCGGGGTCTTTCTGAACGCCGCCGAACGGCTCAGCTACGCCCGCCGGTTCGTCTCTCTTGTGCCCACACAGGTGCACAAGCTCCTAGAAGCCGCCGAAGCCAACCCCGCACTGGGATCAGAGATTTACGATGCGCTCGGTCAGTTCACCGGCATCCTGCTTGGCGGTGCCCCGGCGAGCGCATCCCTGTTGGCAGCGGCACGAGAGCTCGGGTTGAACGTGGTCACCACCTATGGCAGCGCAGAAACCGCCGGTGGGTGCGTCTATTCGGGGACCGCGCTGCCCGGGGTGCGGCTGCGTGTGGTTCCCGAGGACGCGGGTTTAGCAGACAATTTTGTGGCGGGTGACGCTGCGGATGCCGGGCGGAGCGGCTGCGCTTCGGCAGAGGGCACCCCTAACATCGGGCGCGTTTGGCTTGGTAGTGAGCACCTTGCCAGCGGGTATATGGGCGATAGCGCGCGCACCGCATCCCATTTCTTCGTTGATGCCGACGGGTGCCGGTGGTACCGCACCGACGATTACGGCTCGCTCACCCCCTCTGCCCCGAATGCGCCAGAGAACGAGGGCGCCCCGATGCTGAACATTGTGGGGCGCTCCGATGATGTAATTATTACCGGAGGGGTCAAGGTTTCCGCTCGCGCAGTTGCCGCCGTTCTTGAAAGCCATCCGGCGGTGCGTGAAGCTGCGGTCATGGGCATTCCCGATGCGCGCTGGGGCTCGGCGGTGGCTGCCGCGATCACGCTGCGGGGCGCATCCGGGGTGCAGAGTGCCCCCGATACCTCTCAGGCTACATGCGATATGCTCCGTGAGTTCTGCACCGACAAGCTAGGTGCGGCGGGTACCCCTAAATACCTGAGGATACTCGCCGATTTTCCGACCGCGAGCACGGGCAAACCCGACCGGCAGGCTATATACAGTATGCTGTACAGAGAATACACAAATACGAGGGGCTAAAGACCCCGCCAAGAATCAGTTTTCGCACGCTCGCTACCGGAGGGATCACCGTGGCAACACCCGCAGAGTGGATTGAAGGCGCACGCCTGCGCACCTTACCGCTTGCCATCGCCCCTATCATCGCCGGATCAGCCGCAGCGTACGAGATTGACGCTTTCAAGCCCTGGTATGCATTTTTAGCGTTTTTGGTGGCGTTCTTTCTACAGGTCGGGGTGAATTACGCAAACGATTATTCCGACGGTATCAAAGGCACCGATGAGGGCAGGGTTGGCCCGATGCGTCTCGTTGGTTCCGGCGCGGCAAGCGCGAAATCTGTCAAATACGCCGCGTTTTTATGCTTTGGTCTAGCCATGTGTTCCGGTTTGATTCTGGTGGCGTTGGCAAACCAGTGGTGGTTCTTGGCGATTGGCGCCTCCGCAGTCTTCGCCGCTTGGGGGTATACCGGTGGTAAGCACCCCTACGGTTATATGGGTTTGGGCGATATTTTCGTGTTTGTCTATTTCGGACTGGTCGCCACCTTAGGTACCCTCTACACGCAGTCTCATGAGCTGACGGTGACCGGGTGGGTGTCCGCGATAGCTATCGGACTTATTTCCTGCGCCCTGCTTATGGCAAATAATGTGCGTGATATCCCGACCGACCGTGAATCCGGTAAGCTCACGCTGGCAGTGCGGCTTGGGGATTGGCGAGCGCGCATCGCCTATTGTGCTGAAATGCTGATAGCACTTCTTTTAGGGGCTTTTGTGGTTCCGCATAATCCTTGGTTTTTGGTAACTTTTATTCTTCTGGGACCGACTGTTCATTCTTGCGTAACGGTTTTGTTTAAACAGGGACCGGCGCTTATACCCGTACTCAAACAAGCGGGAATTGTGGCACTAATCTATAGTATTTTAGTTGCTATTTCAGTATGGCTACATGGATTAAATCTATTGAGTAATACCGTTGAGGTTTTCACAGGGTATTAAGAATACGCACCACTTTGCCGAAAACCCCCTGAACTCTGTTTTTACCACGTATTCCCGGCATCCTACCAGCATCTCCCCCATACCAAAAAGGCTCTTTATGTGAATAAAGCAAGTTCTCTAAAACTTTATTCACATAAAGATCCTTTTTATACCCACAGGGAATGTGGGATGCTGCGGACGGATCTCATATGTTCTCACATCGTGAGTTTTGATGACATAATTCACCTTTTTCTGCATGTCATATTGACATTTGAAAAAATCTTTATTTACATTAATAATAATTTCAAGTGTTGACATATCATTCACTCAATTACATAGCGACTCTTGAATCACCACTCTACCCACCTGAAAGGACACCTTCGTGCGCCATTCACTTCAGGGTGCCGTGCAGCGTGCACCCTTTTTTCTTGCAGCATCTTTGCTTGTATCGACAAGTTTTATCCCCGCGAATGCGGTCTCTACCCCTAACGAATCCGCATCGTACACCCACACCGTCTCTGAGAGAAGCGACGATTCCGCTTCCGCAGTAGCACCTCTCAGCGACGACGTTCTTAACGCCGATCCCCAGGCATCGGTTGTGGCAGGTCAGGAAGGCGAGAACCCGGGGGCTATTCCCGAGGGAGACCCGCGAGTCATTACCTATTGGACGACCGAGCGTATGGAAAACGCTATTCCTGCAGATAACGTAGAGGATCCCCAGCAGGAGATCAACAATGCCGTCTCTCAGATGGAGACTGAAGAGCAGAATCCCGAGGTCGTTTCTCAGGAGGAAACCAACGAGTCCGGTGAGGAATACACCCCGCAGACTCTCACTCAGGAAGCTGACGAGCCTGAAACCACCGCTGAGTCTGTAGACCCCGTTCTGCCCGAACAGAAGAACGCACGCAATGGTGTGCAGCTTCAGGGTGCATCCAAGGTAACGAACTTCTCGCACACCAACGGCAAGATTTTCTACACCGATGCCAGTGACGGTAAAAACTATGTATGCTCCGGTGCGGCGATCAACACTCCCACCAAGCGTACCGTGGTAACCGCCGGTCACTGCGTGCACGGTGGTAAGAATAAGACCTGGCACCGCAACATCGTGTTTGTTCCCGGCTACAACCGGGGTGTGCGCCCACACGGCACCTTTAGCGCACAGTACCTGCGTGTTGCCAACGACTGGGTTCAGTACGGTCAGCCCACAGGCGGTACCGGCGACAGCTACAAGCACGACGTTGCTTTCATCAAGACCAACACCAACGAGAAGGGTCAGCTCCTCGTGAATATGGTAGGTGGGCACGGTTTGAACGTGGATCGCAGCCCCATCTTCGAGAGCACCGTCTTCGCATACCCCGGCAACAAAGAGTCTGGTAGGGTTATGCACGCCTGCTGGGGGAACACCCACACGATCCGCATTACCCCCTACTACTTCCCCACGCTTTCGGGATGCGAATTCGCGGGCGGATCCTCAGGTGGCCCGTGGCTTGCCGACTACAATAATGCGACCGGCCTGGGTAAGGTCCAGAGCGTAACCTCGTTCGCAACCAATAACAATACGTCCGTCTCGGGTGCGATCTTCGACCGCCCCGTCTGGGACATCTACCAGAAGGCAGCTCAAGACTAAGAGCTGCCGCGAACAGGTAGTTTTTGGCCGAGCAGGTAGGAAAATACTACCTGACCGGATCGAAAACGATCTGCTCGCCACCTGATACACAACTAAGATGCGGCATCCCGCGCCCCTGCCACCGCCGGGTGGATTTGGGGCCGGGGTGCCGCATCTTTGTTCTATGGAGCTAGATTTAACTCTGATGAGAGAATATCTTAGAAGTCTTCGCCCGAAACCTTCTTATGCTCATCGACGAGCTGATCTTCGAGCGTGCGGTTCTCTGCTTCATCTTTGTTTTTAATGGTGGGGGCGCGTTTGAAAATTTTACGCATATCCGCGCTGGCAGCCGCGTGAAGTTTGGGGAAGAAAATATACGCCAGGGCGAAGGCGCATAGAATAGCGGCAGGACCAGCAATAAAAATACCCGCATCTATCAGCATAAAAAGGTAAAAGAGTACTACGACGAGGCCGAGCCGCAGCAGTGTGTACTTGAACAAGTTCATAACATCCAGTGTATCGGGGTTGCGATAAGCCCCCAAGTAAACGAATGCGGCACGCCGGGCACGTCACAGATTATTTGACAGTTTTCATTGTTGGTTATGCTCAGAGTGTGTAACACTAGAGACTATGATTCGAGCCATGATGATTATTGGTGCTTTCGCCCTGGTGGTGGGACTAACTCTATATACTCTCTTGGATGCGCTGCGCACGCATCAGGACCAGATGCGTACCTTCCCCAAATGGCTGTGGATTATTGCGGTGATCTTCTTTCCCGTCGTGGGTCCTCTCCTGTGGCTTCTGCTGGGTCGCCCGCGCGCCGTGCGAACCCCTAAAACGCAGCAGGGCGGCGGGTTCACGGGTTCTCGGCGAGGCACGCCGCCACCGGCAACATCTTCACCCGACGACGATGAAGAGTACCTGCGCTGGCTCAAGACGAAGGCCGACCGTCAGCGCCGTTCCCGCGAAAAGGATGCGGGTACCGGTCCTGCGGACGGCGGCACGGGTGAACGTTCTGACGGCGAGAATGACGAGTCCGGTGAGAAAGGTAGTTCAAAATAGGTTCTAGGACTCATTAGATATCTTGCGACTTACGGGAGTTTTCTCTACTGCGCGACGCTACCGATGTCGCTCCATCAGATACAGCCACCGAACCCGCATTCACCGTAGAATTCAACGCCAACAGCTTCCAACTAGGCGAAGGATGAACAACGCCAGGGTGCCCCAACCCCATCTGCCGATAAGACCCCAAACTATCTGAAACTATAAACTGCTAAAATCCTACCTACTGTGCAGCCTCTGTGCACGAGCCATACCACGACGCATAACATCCTCAACCTCAGACACCCACGGTGCACCCACAACATAACCAGCCCACCACGGAGCCACCAACAACACCACCGGATAACCCCACACCCACAACACACCCACCACACTCACCACCAACAACACAACATACACCCACCCCGAAACCTTCCACCCCAACACACGCTTCACCAACACCGACACCGCCACCCCGGTTATCGTCACCACCACCACAGGAAAAATCATCGGAGACGGATCATACCCCTTCCAATGCATCGCCGGAATACCCACCG
>NZ_KV793084.1:1795-28856 GCF_001808385.1 Rothia sp. HMSC08A08 | reverse complement strand
GCATCGCCGGAATACCCACCGCAAAAAAACCAACCATGAATAGCATCACCATAAAGGCAAAGGACATAAACGTACTCTCAGTTCTCAGCTCCCGTTCTTGTGCCTCTACCTCCCGAACCTCAAGCTCCGCAAGAAACACCTCCAACTCATCCGGCGACATCCGACTACGACGCCGCAACTCCAACAACTGATACAGCAAAACCCCCGGATACAACCCCGTCACCACAGCAACAAACCCAAACATAGACGGAAGATTCCACGGATACGGCAAAATCCCCACCACCAACATCCCCACATGAGGAGACGCCAACCAAATCAGCTGCGACACAGTACTAGCATTCAGACAATAAAAAAGACACCCAGTATAAACCGTCCCAAACACAGGAAACAACAGCACATACCCATAAAACAACACATTCTCACCCACCGGAAGAGAACGCGACGTCTGAAGAATAAACCCCAGCAAAGGCCACCCAATCAAAAACTGAGAAATCCCAATAAAAATCCCAGAACTCCACCAATCAATCGTAGCCAACCACTCTTTCCGAACACCCAAAAACATCTCACCTTCCCCCACCATGTTTTCACCATCTTTCTGCGGATAAGACCCCAACTACACCAACAGCAAACCTTACAAGTAAATTATCCGAACATACATTTCCCCCAGAACCGCATAATCATACCAATTGCTAAAAGCAAGAAACATCAACCTACTAAAAATCAAACTAGAATTTAATCAGAATAAATATGCTCTAGAAAAAATAAACCAACTATTCATACCATTTTCTGTAAAAATTAGATATTACATTTTTATTCCATTAAAAATATGCGTCAGATGTTCAACTCTAGACTTATCTTGTGATATTACCCAATTTACGACGTATAGTATCCTTAACCAGCCCTAGCCAACCCTCTCCCATCCAAAAAGCAACCCACCATGGAGCCACCAACAACACCACCGGATAACCCCACACCCACAACACACCCACCACGCTCACCACCAGCAACACAGCATACACCCACCCCGGAACCTTCCACTCCAACACACGCTTCACCAATACCGACACCGCCATACCGGCTACTGTCACTATCACCGCAGGAAAAATCATTGGGGACGGATCGTACCCCTTCCAATGCATCGCCGGAATACCCACCGCAAAAAAACCAACGATTACAAAAAACATTAAAAATAATAATGATACATAAACATCAGCCGCCTTTTCTTCGTGTTGCTCCTCGCGAGCTTCCCGAGCTTCATGCTCACGCCGATACTCCTCCACCTCTTCCGGAGACATCTTCGCCACACGATACAACTCATAATAATTATTCAACAAAATACCCGGATACAAACCACACACCACAGACCCAAATCCAAGCATCGACATACCACGAAAAGGCATCGGGAAAAGACCAAACAAAAACATAAAACCAAACGCAACAGGCACCATCCACCCTAACGCCCGCCGCGGATGCAAAAACCGAAATAAACAAAAATTAACCGCAATACCTACAAACGGCAAAGAAAACAACACCACATAAAACGGCAAATGAGGACCCATCATAGGATGCGACGGCGCAACCCGCACCACCAACCCCACAATAGGCCACCAAATCAACACCTGCACCACCAAAGCCCAAAACGGACCCCAACCCCAATACACACAATCCCGAACACGCACCCGCACGCCTACTCACCACCCACAAACTCAACATCAGAACCCTCTACAGGATCAACATCCTCATCCCAAGAAACTCCATCGGCACCAGAGAATTTTTCCTCACCCGAAACAATACCCTCAGAATCTTGCACACCAACAGGATCCTGAATACCCTCAGGCCCTTGCACATTCTCAGACCCACGAATATCTTCAGGAGCCTGAACATCGCCCGGCTCTCGTATATCTTCCGGCTCCAGAACTTGAACCTCGCCACCGGACATACCAGAACCACCAGAATCAACGCTCAAAGGAACCGGAGAAGGACCAGGAGACGGCACAGGATACGCAGGAGCACCCTCAAAATTCAAAAGCCTATCCACCCAATACTTCTTCGCCGCATCAGACAACGCCACCAAACCCGCATTCGTCGTAGAATTACCCACCAGAGGTTTCCAGCCCGCGATACGCACGCTGCCGGAACAAACCGGACACATGACATCTTTGACAGCATTCCAGCGGTTGACCGGGTAGATATCTCAGGGTAGCTTGAGGACGGCTCACAGTGGTTGGTTATCCTCAAACGTATGCCATACACCGTTCGGTATCACCATTATACGAAGGTCTCCAATAAGAACCCAGAATATTCGTCAAATATTTTAATGACCCACAATTACTTTCTTTGTAATCTTTTTGGGTCTTTGAGTGAAGCTGCTTCTCATAAAACGTGTGGACGGGGTTACACGACCCCGTCCACACGCTTTATGAACTTAAATTTTCAAAACTACTGCAGTATTCCGTTATCCACTATTATCCCGATTACAACCCCGAATATGAATGCAAACCCGAGAAGAAAATATTCACAACCGTGAAATTAAAGATAATGCATGCATAGCCGATAATAGACAGCCATGCCGAGCGGGGGCCTGCCCAGCCGCGGGTGGCACGTGCATGCAGATACGCCGCATACACCACCCAGATCACGAAGGTCCACACCTCTTTGGTGTCCCAGCCCCAGTAGCGTCCCCACGCGTGATTCGCCCAAATCGCACCGGCGGCAAGCGTAAACGTCCACATCACAAATGCCAGCGCGTTCATGCGGAACGCAAAATTCTCTAGAGCCTGGGCGCTCGGAACCAAGCGCATAAACGCCCATCCACCCGATTTCCCGTTCAGGATGCGCTGCTCGCGCCTAGTCTGCACCAGCTGCAGTACCGCCATCGCGAAGGTAATCGTGAACACCCCGGATGCTAACACCGCAATCGATACGTGAATTACCAGCCAATAGCTTTGCAGCGCAGGCTTCAAATGCCCTACCGGCGTGGGGAAACCAATTGTGGCGGCGCACAGCATAATGAGCACAAGCCCAGACACCAGCGTGCCCACGAAGCGTACATCGCGGAATATGAGGGTTATCAGAAACACCGCAGACACCATGAGCGCGCCTGTGGTGCAGAACTCGTACATGTTCCCCCAGGGCACGCGCTGCGCCGCGATACCGCGCATTATCACGGCAGCGGTGTGCACGAGAGCAGCAAGCACCATCACAACCACGGCGATGCGCGCGGCGGGGCGGCGAACGCCCGTGTACAGCATCGCAGAATCGGCAACCTCACCTTCGAGAGCCCGTGCGGCAGCACCCTTATACCCCATGCCGCGTTCGCCGGTGCCCTGTTCGGTACCGCTCGTGCGAACCGTATCCGCAGAGGTATTCGCCGTTGCGGATGCGTCAGAAACAGCGCCCGCACCAACTTTGACCTTCGCCTTGACGGTGGGTTTTTGTGCAGTACTCTCAGGGCGCCCTTCCAGACGCCGTGTCACGCGCGAGTTAGCCACCACATCGGAGGTGAACGCAATAAAAACGACGGTGTAAATCAGCGCCGCAATGTACATAAATAGTTCGCTGGAGCGCGCTAATGAGTCGTTCAGCATCGGCTACTTACCCTCGTTTTCATCATGGTTATCATCATCAAATTCTAGCCCCCAAGCGGCGGCGAAAGCATCGGTGAGGCGTTCAGCCTCGTTCGCAAGGCGCGGATCTTCCCCGCGTGCCAGCAGACCGTATTCGACCACAAGCACGCCATCGGCGGTGTGGGCACGCACCCATACACGGCGGCGCGCCACGAAAAGCGAGACGATAAGCCCGGCGAACGCGACCACAAAGGAGTACAGAACAATATTCTGCCCGGGGTCGTGGCGCACATCCAGACCGACATAGCGTTTATACCCCAAGAACTCGATCTTTCCCTTGTTATCGGGCAGCGCAGCTTCGGGATTCTGCGCACTCAGTACAATGCCGTTGCCCTGTGCCATGGAGTTCAGCTCTTGCAGTTTAGAGGTATCGAGTACGTACACATTCTGCGGCTGCCCCGAGTTGAGCCCCAGATCGCCCGAATAGGACTGGAAAATCAGCATGGGGTTTGCGGGGGCGGAATCTACCGAGTGGGGTACGGTAGTGCCGCGCGCATAGTCGCCGGTAGGCAGGAACATGCCCACAAAACCTAGCTGGCTGGGCTTGGCGTCCGGAACCTTGAGCACCACCGATGAGGTGTATTTACCGTCCGTGGTAATTCCCACCACGGCACCCTCGTAGGCGACTTTACCTTCGCCGTCTGTCACTCGCACCACGGGCGCATAACCATTACCCGAGAGGAAAATGCTGGTACCGCCAATATCGACCGGTTCGTTCACCTTGAGGGTCTTCTGCTCGGTGCCGCCCTGCGGGTCGTGCACCGTCAGCTCCGCCTTGTAATCGAGGTCTTGCCCGTAGGTGTGGCTGTCTTGCTGACGGTCGTAGCGCACCTGAAAATTATTGAGCGTCACCGCATACGGGGTAAGCCAGTCGGGGTTGTAATTCGTGCCGGGGGTAAACGAATCGTAGCCAATCAGCGAATTGACGAAAGTTTCATCCTGAACCAGAATTTTTTGTCCGCGGTACCCATAGAGCGACCCGAAGGCGACCCCTACCAGAATGCCAATCATCGCCACGTGAAAGAGAATATTGCCGATTTCGCGCAGATACCCGCGTTCGGCACCGACCGAGTAGTATTCGTTCTCTTCGTCCCGAATTTCAACTCGGTAGTGGCTCTTTTTCAGGATGCGCGCCGCATCCTCAATCGCACCCTTGGCACTCAGATTCAGCCCAGCATCCACCACGGGAATCTCAAGCTGACGGTGCACCGGCATACGGGAAAGGTTTCTGGGGGTGCGTGCCGGTGGCTTACGCCAGTCTTTCGCGTGTTTGATGGCTCGCGGGGTTACGCATCCGATCAGCGAAATAAACAGCAGCAGATAGATGGCAGAGAACCATGCCGAGGAGAACACGTCGAAAAGCTGAATTTTATCGGCAAATTCGCCCCAGCCGGGATGGTTCTTAATGTAATCGGTAACCTTGGTGGGGTCTTGGACACGCTGGGGGAAAATCGAGCCAGGCACCGCTGCAACCGCCAGCAAAAGCAGAAGCATGAGCGCCGTGTTCATTTTGGTCAGCTGAGTCCAGCACCAGCGAAGCATGCCCACGAACCCGAGGGCTGGCGCATCCTTGCGCGCTGGTTTACCGGTTTTCTCGGTCTTCTCGGATGCGTTCACGGCACGCCCGGCATCTGCGGTTTTGCCCGCCTTGCGGTTTGCAGTGTTTGTATCCTTTGCCTCTGTTGAAGTGTTTTCATCGTCGCTGTGTTCGGAAACCATGACAGCCCTCCTTTCTTAGATCGGTAGTTCGTAGGCGGGTAATGCCGCCTGTATCCATGACATCAGCTCGGTCCACAGCCCCGTCATGAGCAGTACCCCGATCAGGATGAGTACGGCACCGCCCACCCGCTGTATGCCTAGGCGATGTTTTCGCGCCCACGCCAGGGTGCTCACTCCCCTGCCCATGCCCCATGCCACGAGCAGAAAGGGAACGCCCAGACCCAGACAGTATGCGAGAGTCAGAACGACTGCCTTGCCGGTGCCGGAACCGCCCGTATATACGAGGGTCTGCACGGCCGCGAAGGTCGGCCCGATGCAGGGTGCCCATCCCAACCCGAAGGTTATGCCCAGAATCGGTGCACCCCACAGCCCGGTGATCGAGCGGCGATGCAGGCGCTTATCGGTCTGAAAGATTGAAAGCCCGCCCAGAAATATGACTCCCATAAGCACAACCAACG
Source organism: Rothia sp. HMSC08A08 (assembly GCF_001808385.1). Taxonomy (NCBI): domain Bacteria; kingdom Bacillati; phylum Actinomycetota; class Actinomycetes; order Micrococcales; family Micrococcaceae; genus Rothia; species Rothia sp. HMSC08A08. Next base: position 23,053 of record NZ_KV793084.1, on the reverse strand, counting down.
CGCCCAGAATCATCGTGACCCAGGACTGCCCCTTGAGCCAGGGTGCGGCGCCGAGCTGGGCGAGGACAACCGAGAGAAGCACGAAAATAGCGGAGAATCCCGCGATAAACAGGGCAACTCCGGCGAGTAACCGCCAGGTGGCTTTGCGGCGAGTTACAGCATACTCATTCGGTGTCTGAGCTTTACTCTCTGCTGTTATAGGCGCAGAAACGCTGTGATTGTCTACTACATCCTGTGTTTGAGGTGCCGTTGGCGCTAAACGCCGCGCCGCCGCCGGGTTCACGAGGGCGAAAGTTTTCGCATCCACGGGCTCCGCCGCATGCCCGTCAGCTTGTGATGCACCCGTTGCCGGTATATTCGCCCCGGCCAGTCCCGCAACATATCCCAAATACCCTGGAACCAGGGGCAGCACGCACGGGGAGGCAAAAGAAATAAACCCCGCGAGCGCGGCAAGCGGTATCGACAGCCACAGCGAGCCGTCTAGCACGGTCGAGCTGATGCTCGCCACAGGTAAAGCACCAACCCCGGCGATAGCGATGAGCGGCTGAACGGGAGTGTGCGGCACGCTAGGCACCCTTCGTCACGGTCTCGACGAGGGTTTTCAGGATGGACGGGTTAGCCTGCCCCAGCACGCGGGATGCCACGCGCCCCTTCTCGTCCAGGATCACGGTGGTGGGCACCGCCTGCGCGGGTACGTATTTGCTGAGCGAGAGAAGAACCTTGCCCGTAACGTCTTTGAAAGAAGGGTAGGTAACGTTGAAGCTACGCTCGAAGGCTTCCGCCGTGTTTTTCTCGTCGCGCACGTTCACGCCGTAAAAGGCGATTTTATCTTTGAATTCTTCGGAGAGTTTCTGCAGGTCGGGCGCTTCGGCGCGGCAGGGGGCGCATCCGGCGTACCAGAAGTTCAGCAGTACCGGTTTACCGCGCAGGGATTCGGCGGTTACGGTTTTTCCGTCGAAGAGTTCGCCGGTGAAGGCGACAGGGTCACCGCGTTCGGCTTCCTGGTATTCGGTGACGGAACCATCGCCCGCGATATAGCCTTTGTTATCACCCGAATTTGCCTGTTTCGCCAGGGAATCATCGCTGGATGAGCACGCCGAGAGGAGCACGGCACCGGCAGCGGTGGCGCAAATACCCACGCCCGTGTGCAGAAGCGCGCGGCGAGTGAGTGGGGTATTCGGCGTCGTGGGTTTTGGCATAGGGTTCATGCTTTCCTTCCGTGCCAGCTGGCGGCGGCATCGGTGTGTGCGAAGGCCTGCGTTCTTAAACTATAGGAGACTAGCTTCCGGGAAGCTGAATTACACCGCCGTACAGGGGCGAGGCGGGTTCGGAGTATCCGCTCACCTGCGGCATTTCATGGTCAAAATCCGTGCTCTTAAAGTCGAGGGAGGTGACCGAGGCAAGGTTACACTGGCGTGTGCGCGGGTCATGCTGCAGCAAGCGGCCTTCTAACCCCAGGCGGGTGACCCAGATGGGCAACTGGTGCGAGACAATAATCGCCTGTGCGCCTTCGCCGCCTTTGTCGTAGGCGGCGCGTGCCGCATCCTGAATAGCGGATGCCATGCGTTTTACCTGGTCAAGGTACGGTTCCCCCCAGGATGGGCGCAGAGGGTTGTAGAGTTTGCCCCAGTGTTTACGATTGCGCAGAAGACCCTGCCTGGTCACGTGCTCGCCCTCAAAATAGTTATCGGCCTCGATAACCCGCTGATCCGCATGAGCCTCCAGACCCAGCAGCTCAGTGATTGGCGCGGCAGATTCGCGGGTGCGCAGCAAGGGTGAGCATACCAGATGCACAATCTTGGCACCGTCCTGCGCGCGCTGAGCAAACTCTTGGGCGCTCATGCGCACCATCTGCTGCCCCTTCTCAGAGAGAGCGTAGTGCGGCAGACGACCGTAGACAATGCGTTCGGGGTTGTGAACTTCGCCGTGGCGCATCAGGTGAACCGTAACCGTGGGCTGAGTAGTCATTCTCTCAGTTTCTCAGACTTTCGGCGCTACCCCAAAATATATTGCGAAGTGTCCGGTTAGCGGGCAAGTTTCTTGTCGAGAATCTTGCGCATGCGTTTGGGGTTAATACGCCAAAAATCCTTCGCTTCGCCGTCGATGCGCAGCACCGGAATTTCGGTCTCGTGGCGTTTGAGCAGATCCGGGTTATCGGTAATATCGAGCTCAGTATAGTCCAGACCGTACTCGGCGCAGATTTCGCTCACGGTTAGGCGCGCATCCTCGCAGAAATGGCACCCGGGACGGGTCAAAAGTTCAATGACAGGTTCAGGCATAGTTCCCAGTGTATACCCGTGCAGCTTCTTGAGGTTCTGCCGCGCGATCTTGTGTGCCCACGCCTGCCCGCGATATATGTCTGATAGTTATGTTCCCCTGTGCTCTATATTCTTGTTCGCACATATGCTCGGTCGGGAATATATACAGGTCACAGCGCCACATGCACTGGTGCGCCAGAGGCAAAACACCCCGCATCCTTGCGGTTGAACCTGCTAGATGCGGGGCGCAGAAGCCTTAATTACTTCTTATTGCGGCGCTGGTGGCGAGTCTTGCGAAGCAGTTTACGGTGCTTCTTCTTGGACATACGCTTGCGGCGCTTCTTAATAACGGAACCCATAGGATTTCCTCACTTTTCTAGACCCGGCCAAACCAAACCGGTTTGGTAGCTACCCGGGTATGTTTATACCGGTATAAACGCTCTAAAAGGCATTTTAGGCACAGCAGTGCCCAAGCGTTTTGAGAACGCTACCTTCCTAGGGTACAAGGTAATGGCCTATTTTCACCATTTGAAGGGCAGAAAACCTTCGATTTTGCGAGCTTTCTCTCGCCCCCGATGTCTTTTCCACCGCAGCGGATATACATGAGGCGGCGAGAACCACGGGTTGCATACTCCCGAGTTCCCGCCGCCCCAGATGGTGGCGTGATAGCGCTAGTGGCGCCTCTTGCGGTTCTTCTTCCCCTTCGAGAGGGCACTGGCGCCCTTAGAAGTACCGTTCTGGGCCGGTTTTTTAGCCTCGTTTGCGGATCCCTGCGTCTTAGCCTGCTTCTTCTGAGCAGCAGCCGCTTCCGCCGCATGCGCACGCTCGACAGCTCCCAGGACATCGAAGCCCTCAAAAGGATTCGGAGCACCGTTAGCGTCTACCGCAGTCAGAGCCTTCTTATTAGCGGATGCAGACTTCGAGGCACTACCTGCTACGGGCGCAGGCTTTTTCGTCTCGGGTTTCTTCGAAGCCGGTTTTGCCGATGCCTGGGCAATTTCCGAAGGTGACGGGGCGGGTTTTACTGGTGTTTTCTCGGTATCTGCCTGAGCCTTCTGCTTGGGTTGAGATTCCACAGGCTTATTCTTAGTTTCGTTCACCGCAGGAGCAACCGGAGTCGAATCGACACCGCTCAGATTAGCCGTTTCCGGGCGGGCAACTGCTGGAACGGGCTGCGGTATAGCTGCAGCCGCAACCGAAACATTCTTTGCCGGAGCCTGAGAATCTGAATCCTTGCGATTGGGGCGTTTAACCGCCACGGGCTCAGCGGTCGGGGTCGGCACCGAATCGGGCGAAGGCTCGTCCAGAGTAATCGCGCTCTGCAACTCAGAACGTATCTCTTCCGGAGTTTCCTCCAACTCGACATTCGCCGCCGCCCTCTGAACGGGCGCATCCGAAGGTTCTGCCTTCACAGGGACAGAAGAATCCGTCTGAGGGGTCTCTACTGCGGGTTTCTCGCGCTTCGCCGAATCTACGCTCTGTGCAGGGGCGGATGCGGGCTTTTCCGCAGGCTTAGCAGACTTCGAATCTGTCTTATCCGAAGGTGCTGCCTTTGGCGCGGGCTCGGCGCTCTTAGAAGTTGCATCACTCGATGGCTTCGAGGGTTTCGACGCCTCAGCAGGCTTGGGAGCCTCTGCCGCCTTCGCCGGTGAGGGCTCCGCCGCTGGTTTCTTCGGTTCTGTGGAAGCTTCCCGCTCTTGCTCAGCCGCCGAAGACTTGGAGGCCTCGGCGGGGGCAGCGGCAGGGGCATCCTCAGGCGATGAAGCAGAAGCGGACTTAGGCTCTACCTTGGGAGGTTCTGTCGCAAATTTCGCGTTGTCTGCGGCTTTCTGCTCGGCCGCCTCCTGCGCCTCAACCAGCTTGACCGCCTGGGTATGCGGCAAATCAAGACCGAAGTAATGGCGAACGCGGCGAATCAGGCTGATGCGCTCGCTCGCTGGCTTCTCCGGTGTCTCTGGCTTTTCGGACTTGCGCGGTGAGAATTGTGCGGGTCGCACGGGCGGCACGTTTCGGCGCAGGGGTGCACGAATAACATCGTCCTCGCCCTCAGCTTCAGCCTGGGTCGAGGTTCCGTTCTCGGCCTGCTGTCCCATGGTGCGCCACGGAATAAGGCCGGTCGCCACAAGCTCTTCGGCGGAGATTTTACCCACCGGAGCCTTCTCGACATAGACTTCCCGAGCGGGTTCTTGTTCGTCGGGTGTCTCTTCAGCGTCTTTATTCTCGGCGCCCTCAGTTGAGTCTTCGTGAGAGGCAGAGTCGTCCTGTGTTTCTTCCGAAGACTTGGATTTTTCGGAGCCATCAGCAGACTTGTCGGGAGCCTTTTCTGCCGTTATCTCTTCAGCAGACTCTTTGTCCTGTGCATCGTCAGATGCAGACTCACTGGGCTCGTCAACCGGCAGAACGTCATCCTCAAATTCGGGCTGCACGCTCTCAAGCTGGGGTTCGTGCGCCGCGGTTTCCTCCAGGGGATCGATCGGAGACTCGTGGGTGCTCTCGACGGTTTCCTGCTGCTCGGGAATGTCAGCCGTAGGAGTATCACCCGTGTTCTCGGCGGATGCGGTTTCCTCTACTTCGTCTTCCTCAAAGCCCACAGCCACCGGGGTCGGCACGCGCATACGTCCTTGACGACGGCGTGAAACGGTGGTTCCTTCACGAATAATTTTTGGAAGCTGCGCGGCCGGAGATTTCTCCTGTTCGGCCTTATATTCTGATTCGGGAATATTCTCGTCGGTATCCTGCTCTGGTTCCGCTTCCTCGTGTTCTTCAACGTCAGCGTCGGCTTCAGGCTCTTCGGAAGAATCAGTGCTTTCCTCGGAGTATTCCTCCTCCTGGAATTCCTCGTCGTCCTCAGAGGGGTCACCAGGCATACCGTTCGGAGTATTTGCTGCCTGATCCAGTTCTATGCCAGCTTCGGAGTATAGCTCTTGCAGCTGGTGGGCAATTAGCTCGCGCGCGGTGCGGGCATCGCCGTCTTTGACAGCATCTACAATGGCACGGTTTTCCACCCGGATGCGCGTCATCGTGCTGCTCCACAGCGGCAAACGTCCCATAAGCGACAGCAGGGAATCGAAGGAAGACTGGCGGATCGCAACCAGCAAGCCCACGACCAGTTCGTTACCCGCCAAACGCACTAGCCGGTGGTGGAAGGTCAAAAGCTGGTCAAGAAACTCGCCAATACTCAGAGTATCGTCTTGGAGCGTCTCAAGGGCCTCATCAACCTCATCAAATGAGACCTTGTCGGGGTCAATATTAGATACCGCCCAGCTCTCAAGCAGGATGCGGGTCTGCAGCATATCGCGGGTTGGGTAGCGCGATGTAGACATGTGCAGACGAATGGGTCCCGCGGCCGCAGCTGCCGGTTCCTCATAGAGATAAGGAATGATCTCTTTACCGCGCCCAGAGTACAGGCGCATCAATTCCATATCTTCAAGGGTTTTGAGTGCATCTCGGGTTCGGGAACGACCCACACCGATGGCGTGGGCAATCCGCTGATCGTCAGGAAGGCTTTGACCGAGCTGAATATTGCCTTCAAAAAGCTCGGTCTCAAGCCAGCGCAGAATCTTGCGATGAATAGCCAATGAGAACTCCGTTTATACGAGTTAGAGGTGGGATGCTATGAGAACCGTCGTGCACGCGTGCGGTCTATACCGCACAACACCACGAGACGTATGCTGTGAAATATCCATGTTACCGGCGCCTTCCGAAAACGCGTGAAAGCAGCCCGCGCGGGGGTTCTTTCGGGGTATCTGCAGTGCCGAATGCTGAGGTGTATTCCGTCTGTGTCTGGTACGGAAGTTCCTCGTTCTTACCAGATTTTTCGGATGCCGTGCTCTTCGTCTTCTCAGTGGCATCGGCTGCCTCTTCGTCCTCTTGAGGACGGGCACCCTGCACGGAACTCATTTCCGGGGTGACGACGGGCAGCACCGCTGTGAAGGTCACGGAATCTGATTTGACCGGCGCATTCTCGGCGAGTTTAGCTTCCACTGCCTTAGCCTCTTCGGACTGTGCCTGCGTCATATTCTGTGCGGCGGCAGGGGCGGCTTCTGCTGGGGTTTCAGCACCCGATTTTTGCGGCTCCTGAGCGGTTGACGATGGCTCTTCCACCTGAGCCGCCGTTTTTTTCTCGGGCTCCTGAGTTTTTGCTGCAGCACCTGTGGAGGCGGTACCTTTAGCAGACCTAACCGTTGCGGGTTTTGCCGGTTCCTTGGTCTCGGGCGAGCCAGCGCTCCCCTGGCCCTTCTCAGCCTGCTGTTTCTGCGCAGTACCCTGTACCGCACGTTCCCCATTTTCCGTGCTCTTTTCGGCAGTGTCGATGCCGTAGCTCACGGTAGAAGATGTGCCGGGCTGGGCGGCGGTTTGTGCGTTGGTCGCAGTGGTTTCGGCGGGCTTATCCTCGGGTTTCTTCTCGGATGCAGCCGCCTGTATCGGGGATTCGGCGGGTTTCGCAGCCTGGGCTGGGGTTTCTTGAGAACCAGTGTGCGCTTCGGTTTTCGCACCGGGTTTTCCGGTATGCGCCTGCGCCGCCCGTTCCGAACCCGGCTTCGAGGCAGAAGCCTCTTCACGGACCGATTGTGCCTGAGTCGATTCTGTTTTCGCGGCGGTTTGAGCCTGCGGCGAAGGTGATTCGGGTTTCTGAGGCTTTGCCTGAGAGCTCTTGTGAGCATCCTTCACGGGCTTCTGCGCTTCGGCCTTCGCGGCGTGAGAGGTCTGTTTAGACTCGGCGGAGCTCGGCTTCGCGGGCTTAGCACCCTCGGATTGCTGGGCAGGCTGCTGAGCGCCTGAGACGTGCGTGCGCTCTTGAGTCTGTGCTTCAACGTGAGGCTGCTTCGTATCGTGCGAACGCGCGGGAGCCTTAGTCTGCTCGGTGCCCTTCACAGACGGTTCAGCGCCTTTCTGATCTGACACGCTCTTGTCGGTCTTCTCGCTCTTTACTGCTTCAGGCTTTGCCTGTGCGGTCTTATCCTGCGACTTTGACCGGGGAACAAAACCGCGAGCCTCGGGCGAGAACCCCTGCTGACCGTCATCAATTCCGTCGTCATACCCATAGGACTGCTGCGGTTTCTCCTGATAGGAAGACCCCGAAGGCGTGAAAGGACGCATGGGAATAAATTCGTTTTCCTCAACGGTTCCGGCGGTTTCTGTGCCCTCTTCCGATGCGGCGGGTGCCGCCTGCTGAGCGGGTTTTGACACGATGCGCGCGGCGGATTTAGTCGAGGTCTTCGGCCCCAGACCGGAGGTCACCGAACTCTCGGCAGAACGTGCCTCATCATCAAAAATGGCGGGTTTTGCAATCGCGGCGGTCGTCGTCTTCTTCTTAGCAGACGATTCGCCCTCAGTGTGCGAATCATGAGCGCCAGTCTCGTGGGAAGCGCCCTGCCCATCGCGATCTTTCTGCCCGGAAGCCTTCTCGGCATCCCGCTCGCCCGAAAGGCTCGCTCCGGGCTTCACACCAGCGTTCGCGGAACCGGTAGAACCGGGGAAAGCCTCGAAACGCTTACGCTGCGAAAGGGTCTTGGATACACGTTCCTGAGGCGTCGGCTCAGGCTGCTCAACGACGGAGGAGGATTCAACGGGCTGGGCGGGCGCATCCGAATCCGAGGTCTTATCTTGATCTTGTACATCTTGAGCATGGGCAGTGGCAGCTTCACCAGCGGTTTCCTCGGTGGTTTTACCGGTAGCTTTAGGGCGCTGCTCTGTATCTTGCTGTTTTTGCTTGTCGGTCTCAGACTCGCCAGCGTGCGCAGTTTTCTCAGTCTTGGCCTCGGCGCTGGGCTTTTCAGTCTTTTCGGTTTTTGCGGTGTCATCGTCTGAGGACTCGACAACATCGACAACCTCAATCACGGAAGCCTGTTTAATCTGCGACTCCCGCTGTTCCTTCGTGCTGTGTGCAATCGCCTGTATATCGGCAACCCAGGCGGTGATCTCGTCAAATACTTCAGGGTTCAGCGAATAGAGGCGGCGCTGCCCCTCGACCAGCACGGTGACTGCCCGTGCCTCACGTAGAACCTTAAGGTGCTTTGAGATAGTGGGTTGGCTCATGTTCAAGTGCTCAACAACGGCACCAACAGTACGTGTTTGTTCAGCCAGAAGATGAACGATATTGCGGCGGGTGGGGTCCGCGATCACTGAAAAAACGTCTGATTGCATATAGCGATTATGACATATTTCGGCGTATGCTCGATACCTGTTTTATGGGTTCTAGCCCGAAACTACGCGGTTTTTCGCTAAGCTTTCCGCGTATATTACCAAATGCTCATAATATTCCGTTCTAGCTATATACCGTTTAGGGCATATACACGCCCGTACAGTGCATGCACCACAACAACCGTTCCAACATTATCCCTAGAAATACCTATGATGTTCCGCTCAGCTGCATGCCTGGGCGATACACTAGAGAAAGCTAAACATCCCCACCACGACCGTACCCCGCCCAAACTCTGCGCACGATCGGAAAGGAGGCACCCGTGGGACGCTATCTACGTCGTCTGCGCGCGCATCAGCGCAAACGGGTGCGCGATTTTTCTGAGGGTCGCATCTCCACCGCTATCGGCAAAGTTCCGTCTACATCGCCGATGATGTATGAACAGGAAGAGGTTACTCGCCGCTTCAACCCCTTCGATATCCGAAGCTACGAGAAGCTGCGCAACCTTATTGATACGACTGTCTTCTCCTCACCTTCGCGAACCGCTATCGCATCCTTCTTTCTGGTGATCGTTTTCTTCACCGTAACGCTGAGCCTGCCGATTTCTTCGGTCACAGGCGAACCTGCGCCATTTCACCATGCGTTCTTCACCGCTACCAGTGCGGTGACCGTGACCGGTTTGACGACCGTTTCAACAGCAGCCCAGTGGTCAGTATTCGGGCAGGTTATGATTCTGCTCGCCTGTCAGATTGGTGGTTTAGGCGCGCTGACCATGACCTCGCTTCTTGCCCTGGCGATCGGGCGGAAAATGGGTTTGCGCTCTAAACTTATCGCGCAGGAAGAGCTCAGTATCGGGCGTCTCGGTGAGGTCGGCAGTGTGCTTCGTACCGTCGCTTATACCTCAATCGGGATCGAATCGACGATCGCTCTCGTTCTTACCCCGCGTTTTTTGCTTCTTGGCGAGAATCTGCCCACCAGCCTGTGGCACGGTATTTTCTACGCTATTTCATCCTTCAACAACGCCGGGTTCACCCCGCATTCCGATGGCTTAGTGCCCTATGGACACGATTTTTTCGTGCTCGCACCCGTGAGTATCGCCGTGTTCTTGGGGGCACTCGGGTTCCCCGTGCTGATGACGATTCAGCAGAAACCCTTCCGGCCCCGCGACTGGACTCTAACGACCAAACTCACGGTGACGACCACGAGCATCCTGTTCGTGCTGGGTGCCCTGCTCTGGGGCATAGCCGAATGGGCAAATCCGCGTACTATCGGCAATTACGGCGCGGGTGAGAAGATTCTCAGCTCGATTTTCGCTTCCATCATGACGCGCTCGGGCGGGTTCAACCTGGTCGATATGAACGATATTCGCCCGGTCACCGGCCTCATAACCGATGTGCTCATGTTTATCGGCGGCGGCTCAGCATCTACCGCAGGCGGCGTGAAAGTCACCACGATTGCCGTGATTATGCTTGCAATTATTGCGGAGGCACGCGGCGATCAATTCGTGATGACTTTCGGGCGCACTATCCCGGTGTCGGCGCTGCGCATCGCTATTTCGGTGACGATGATGAGTACCGGAATTGTGCTTGTGGGCACCGGAGTTCTGCTGGCGATAACAGACCAGCCGCTCGTGCGCGTGCTCTTTGAAGTCATTTCCGCTTACGCAACCTGTGGACTGTCAAATGGGCTCTCTACGGAGCTGCCGCCCTCGGGCATCTATGTGCTCTCCCTGCTCATGTTTATTGGGCGAATCGGCACCATTACCGCCGCCACCGGTTTGGCACTGAGGTCTCGCCGCCGCCTGTATAAGTACCCCGAAGAAAGGCCCGTCATTGGCTAGTAACCATAACGCCCCCGTACTGATTATTGGGTTGGGACGGTTCGGTTCGGCGACCGCCGCCCAGCTTCATGCCCAGAATAAAGAGGTTCTCGCCATTGAGAAAGACCCCGAGATTGCGCAGAAATGGACGGGCGTGCTCACCCACGTGGTCTCGGCAGATGCTCGCGATATTGACGCGCTCAGGCAGCTGGGTGCAAGTGATTTCGGGTCTGCGGTTGTGGGTGTGGGTACCTCGATTGAGGCTTCCGTGCTGATTACCGCGAACCTGGTCGATCTGGGGGTTGAGCGGATTTGGGCGAAGGCGATCACCCCCTCACACGGCAAGATTCTAGAGCGTATTGGCGCGCATCATGTGGTCTACCCGGAGGCGGATGCGGGCCGCCGCGCCGCGCACCTGGTGTCGGGGCGCATGCTGGACTATATCGAATTCGACGACGATTTCGCGATCGCCAAGATGCGCCCGCCGAAGGAGACTCACGGATTCACCTTGGCGGAGTCGGATATTCGTGCGAAATACGGGGTGTCTGTGGTGGGTATTAAGTCTCCTGGCGAGGAGTTTACCTACGCGGATGCGGCAACGCGCATCCATTCCCGGGATATTCTGATTGTCTCGGGGCAGGTGGATCTGATCGAGCGTTTCGCGGCACGCCCGTAGGTTCTGTCTTCCCCTTCTTCGTCATAAAAAGAGCCTTTATTTGAATAAAGCTGAATTTTTAACGCTTTATTCAAATAAAGGCTCTTTTTATGTAGGGAGTAGGCAGGAGGCGGGGGGGGCTAGTCAGCCGTGTACTGTTCGCTCAGCTCTGCGGAGCGGGCGGCGCAGGCGCGCATAGCGTCCTCGGTGAGATCGAAAAGTCCCTGGTCAATAAAGGTATTGATGGCGCGCTCCGTGGTTCCGTTCGGGCTGGTGACAGCCTTGCGCAGGGCGGCGGCATCCGGGTTACTATCCAGCAGGTACCCGGCGCCCGCAATCGTCGCGGATGCGAGCCTCTGTGCGGTCTCTTCATCCAGGCCGAGCTTCACACCGGCACTCGCCATAGTCTCCGCCAGCAGGAACCCATAGGCGGGGCCGGATCCCGAAACGGCGGTGACCGCATCCATCTGGTCTTCTCGAACCTGCACTACCAGACCCACGGTCTCTAGGATCTTCTCGGCGAGCGCAAGCTGCTTCTCAGTCACTGCCTCACTCACAGAGATCGCCAGCACGCCTTTGCCCACGCTTGAGGGCGTATTGGGCATGCAGCGGATCACCGGCTGCCCCGCAGGAAGAGCCTTCTGCAATGTGTCAAGGGTGACTCCTGCCGCCACCGAAATGACGAGTGCATCCGGGGCGAGAGCGGGTGAAATTTCGCGTGCCAGCTCGACGATTCCATAGGGTTTAACCCCCAGAAGCACTACGGATGCGCCGCTGACTGCCTCACGGTTGGCTTCGGGCTTGAGCTCGCATCCGATCACGACGGCATCTCGCCCGTTAGGCCCTAACTGATGGCGCAGGCGGTCTATGGAGTTTTTGCTGCGCACGGTGGCGCGTATGGCCTCTGCGGGGTACCCGCCTGCGATGAGCCCGGCAGCGATGGAACCGTTCATGGAGCCGGTGCCGAGGAATGCTATATGTTCGGTCATCTTCGATCCTTACTGTCTGCTTCGTTCGTGTCGCGGGGTGTATGCCACCCGCACCACGGGGTTTGTTATCTAGCATACAATCCAACACCAGATCCGGCGGCTCCCCGCATGTACTCCGGTACAAAAAAGAGCTGTGGTTCGCGGCTAGAATGTAAAACGATGAAAACACGTCTAATTCGCTGTGCCCACCTTCTGCTGTGCACCGTGCTGATTGGCACGGCCACCGGTGGCGGGGCGATTATTCTGCACTACCTTCTGGATATCATGCAGGAGCTCACGTTCGGGCATACGGAGGCGGAGCATCCGATCGTGACGGATCACAGCGATACCGTTCGACGTGTGCTGGTGTTGATCGCGGTGGGCGTGGCGGTCTCTATCATCTGGTTTTTGCTTCAGCGGCGCACTAAGCTGGCGTCTGTTAAAGCGCAGATTCGCGGCGAAACTCCGCAGGAGCGCCGCCCGGGATTTCTACGGCAAACCCTGCACAGCCTCACTCAGATTGTGGCCGTGGGTGCGGGTGCGCCGGTGGGTAAAGAGGTTGCCCCGCGCGAGCTGGGCGCACTGTTTGCTGGGCGTCTGGCGGATCTGATGCGCATCCCGCAGACCGTGCGCCCGGTGCTGGTAGCCTCGGCTGCGGCGGCGGGTTTAGCGGCTGTGTACCAGGTTCCGGTGGGCGGTTTTGTTTTCCTGTTTGAGGCTCTCAGTTTAGCCCTGTCGCTGCGCAATATTTTCACGGGTGCGATCCTGATTTTTGTGGCAACCTGCACCGCGCATCTGGTGATTCCGGATGCGCCCACCTACCCCGTCCCGCAGCTGCAGACCACCGGTGAATCGCTGCTGCTCGCGGTCGTTCTTGGTCTGGCTATCGCTCCCCTGGCGCTGTTGTTCCGGGCGGCGTCTCAGCGCGCAGAGAGCCGCAAAACTACGAATCGGAACGTGCTCTGGCGACTTCCTCTGGTACTTGCGCTGGTGGCGGTGACCTCGATTTTCCTGCCGGAGATTCTGGGGAACGGCCGCCCGCTGACCCAGCATATTTTCGATGCCGCATCCGGTTTATCTTCGAGCTCCAGCAGGCTTGACGCGACAGCCTTAAGCCAGGCTCTTCTCTATGCTCTCGCGCTGCTGGCAGCTAAAGCGATCTTGGTGGTGGCGAGCCTGCGTAACGGTGCCTATGGAGGCACGCTCACACCGGGGTTGGCGCTGGGTTCCGCCTGCGGTTTCGTGCTTACGGGCGCTCTAATCCTCGTGTTCCCGACGCTGATTCAGCTTCAACCGGGCGCGGGAGCGCTTCATGCATCAGAACTTCTCGGGATAGCCGGGCTGCTGGGTGCGGTCACTTTCCTGAGCCTGTCGATGAACGCCCCGCTGAGCGCCTGCGCCCTGATTCTTGGGTTCGCCGGGCAAGACTGGCAGGCGTATGCGCCTTTCGCGGTAGCGGTCGGAACGGCATGGGGTGTCAAATACCTGTGGATGCGCTTGGGCAACAAAACACAACCATCCCGCAGACCGTATGGCCAGCGTTAAGATCGGCTGGCTGAGCGCCTGTAAGGGAATTTCGCGTGCTTTACGCGTGTCGCACAAGCGGCATGCACAGGTTTCTTGTGTGGATGCGGCTATAATAATTTACTTTACAGTGCATCTATTTTAGGTGTGTTCAGGTTCTTCTACCGCCGTCGGTTTCATGCCTACGGTAGCCTACGGTACCGCGGGCGAAGATTCACCGGATTTTCCGGGCGATGCACACACTCGAAAAAGGGCGCCTGCCGCGCATCCGACTGCAGGCTCAAGCTCGACTATACATATGGTGTTGTGCAAGGTAACTTCGTGTTGTACGCTGACTTGGAGATATCTCTCGCTATCCTTAAAGAGCCCAATATTTCCGGGGTGTTTAGGCAACTCGTGCCCGTTTTGGGTACTATTGCAGAGGTTATCCCGCGAAATTCCAGTTCGCAGCCTAGCCGTACCGCTGACCGCGCCTTAGCTGAGCTCTTACCGGTGCCTAGCACCCGCTGGATTTTCTGGGCGGAAGACCACCCCGCCCGCACCAGCTCGACACCTGCCCACAGACTTTAACACCAGCCACAGCATCCGAGGGAGACACGATGAGCGATAAGAATCCTCATACCTCTGAGCGCATACAGGATTCGCACCACCAGGGAGGTGCGCCTTTCAGCAATCCTCGACGCTCTCAGACTTCGACGACTGTGCAGCACGCGCAGGAAGAATCACCTGCCCAAAACTCGCTGCCCCCTCAGGATGCCGGGCCGGATGCGCACACCCAGACCTCGCAGGCAGCGCAGGATCCGCAAGACGCGAAGACTCAAGAGTCCGCTCAGAAACCTGCCGAGGATTCCCCGACCGAGAGCGCTCACGCTACCCAGTCCACACCGTGGGGCTCACAGACCTCAAAGCCCCAGCCTGCCGAGGCCGAGAGCGCTCAACCCGCCGCCGTTGAGATCGATACGAACACCCCTGCGGAGGCGCTTCCCCAGAGCATTTCACGCCCGGACGCTGACGAGGCTGTGCACCACGAAAATACGCAGACCCGTCAGCTGCCGGTACAGAGCCGACCTGAGCAGGGCCCGCTAAGCTCATATCTTTCGGAGAAACCACAGGATTCTGAGGCTCCTGAACCCGCCGTCGCACACGCGGAGGCACCGGAGGCTGAACCTGCCGATAACATTCCGCAGTCCATCTCGCGCCCGGATGCTGACGAGGCTGGCGACGCGGAAGACGTGAGGACCCGCCAGCTTCCCGCTCAGACCCAGGAACAGGGCGCATTCCCGTCCATCGCCGATACGATGTCTGCCGCTCGGGCAGAGCGCGGGTCTAGTGCTCCTGCCGACTCCGCCGCATCCGAGGCACAGGCTTCCACAGAGAAAACCGGGGCTAAGAAGGTGTATGAAGACACCATGCCCGCATCCGCAATTCCGATCATTACGGCGAACACCCCGGCGGTATCGGTCGGGGCACCGGCAAGCGGTCAGATAGCCGCGACCACGGGTTCGGTGCCTGCGGGTGCCGAGAAAACCCCCGAGCAGAAACGTTCGCGCGAGCTCAAGACCATTGTTACGGTGACCGCGATTCGTACCGTTCTGCTTGCCGCGTGCCTGGTGATGTATGGCTTCGGCTTTGGTGGCGGCGGAACCTTCAACATGATGCTCGGCTACGGCGGCGCAGTGTATATGCTCGTGCAGATTGCGGCGTGTATTTTCGCGGTGCGCTCGAAGTCTACGAAGGGCATGCGCATCCTGAATGGAATTAGCGCCGGATTGGGTATTATTCTGCTGATCGTCACGGCGATCGTCTATGCTGGCTGGTCGGGTGAAGATTCTTCAGCCGGGGCCTATATCTTCATCATGGCAGATATTATTCTGAGCGTGATTATTGCTTCGGCTCGGTCAATCATCGAGCAGCCGAAGGACGACGTTGAACCCGAGAGGTTAGCACGCGAATAGGCGGTCGTTTTCTCACAGTCTAAGGTCGGATGCGCCGGGTACGATCCTGGCGCATCCGACTTTTGTGTACACTCCTGTGAAAACACCAGACTCTACGGCGGAAAACTATCGGCTGGCACGGTTTGGGACTAAATGCCTGTGTACCCCGTCAAAGGACTGCAGACACTTCTAGTCCTAGAAAAACCTGCCTAATCGGCCGATTTGTTACAGACTGTGACGTCATGCCTTGTTTACTAGACACTCGTGCTTCTTCCCCGGTATAACGCCTTCAGACCCTCGGTTGAACATGTGTATATCTGAGCTGTATTTAGCTTACGAACATTAAGTTTTGATAAATCATCCCTGAGTATGAGGGTTTTTAATGCCGCAAAGGCATACTATAGAAATTCAACCTATACACCAGACATGCTTGCGAACCATATTTTGGGGGAATCATGAGCACACGAGCAGCATCTGCGGGAGCGTACACCGCCCTAGGCGGCGTTGAGCGTGCGCACGGCATCCCGCAGCGTGGCTCG
The DNA here is from genome assembly GCF_001808385.1 of Rothia sp. HMSC08A08. NCBI lineage: Bacteria > Bacillati > Actinomycetota > Actinomycetes > Micrococcales > Micrococcaceae > Rothia > Rothia sp. HMSC08A08. The sequence goes on along the minus strand of NZ_KV793084.1, from coordinate 7,214 downwards.
GGTGAGGTTACCTTCAGGCATACGTTGGCATCCGTGGGGTACACGGTACGCGTTCTGTTTATGGTACTCCCGTATGTGATGACGTTCTTCGCGCTTCTGGTGAGTGGCGATTTGACGAGCGACTGGAGCCACATACTGTTCCACCCGATGGGGCAGTTCATTTTGGTATACGCGCTGGGGCATATTGTTGCGAACGTGTGCTTCAATTTTCGGATGGGCACCGGGCTGGTGCGGTCCGTCAATGCTTTGGGCGCGGTACTGTGTGTGGCGGTTTCTCCGCTGTGGTTCCGACTGCTCACGAGCGGTAACCTGGCGCTGGATGCGCTGTGGACGCTCACAATCGTGCCCCTTGAGTTTGTGGCGTGCTTGACGTTTTACATGCACGCGGTACGGAGGGATGGGTAGACCCCTCCAGACCCTCGCACAGTGTCAGTGAGAGCACCTCCCTAGTGAGCACCCGACGTTCGTTCTTCCGTCGGGTGCTCACTCTCTGTCCGGAACTTTTCGCAGCGGCGCCAAAACGGGAGCGAAAAATTACATCGAGAACAGGAACACGGTCTTCGCTTCTGGATTTTAGACACGCCGCATATTCTCGCGCGTAACAGCGCATAAGAGCGGGTAAAAGCTCCACCTGTTAAGTGCAGTGTTACCAAAATAACGCCTTGTCACGGAATATTGAAACACTGTTTATGTGGCGTGGGGTGTCTCAGATTCAACTTAAAGGTGTAAAATTCCTGCTGAAGACTAGCTCTACGACAAGTACGGCATTAGACACCCACTCGCCACAAGGAGCCCCGTCATGGACGACCACCGCCTCAACGCAGAGTCACGCATACAAAGCATTACAGAACCGCCGCTTTTAGAACCTTCTAAGCCGCGGACTGCCAGACCTATCGCCTGGTCAATTCTTATATGTGCGATCCTTTGCCTGATAGCCGCAATTATTATTCCATTCCTCACCAAACAAACCACTTCCTCACTTGTGCTGTATGCGATCGGCGGTGTGCTCACAGTTCTCGCACTCATCATATTCACCCGCCGGAACCGGCCAAGCGTGGCGACGGTCGCCCACAAAAGCGTTGATATTTTTGGCGTTACACGCGCAGAACGCGAGTCTATTTACCAGCAAGCTACCGCTCAGCTTGAGGATCAGAATGCGAAAACGCGGCAGAAAAGTCTCTATACCTTTCTTGCGCTTGTCGATAAATGCCTTGAGGACGAAACTTTAAGCTACGAAGACCGCAATAAGGAGGGGCAGCGCATTGTAAATAAGATCAGCGGGTACATTCAGTCTCCGCCGATTTTTGACCCGCACGCCCTAGAGTTTGCACACGGCGCATTTCACGCGAAGAGCTCCCTTCTGCGTGAAGAAGCTGAGCTGCGTTTCGGTCTGATGCAGCAGATCCGTGACCGTCTGCGCGCCCCCTCGGATGCGGGCGGCTACCAGGACGGCCCGTGGACGAACTTTGAATACGATTTTTCGGGAAGCACCTTCTTCTACCCTATCGAATTCAGTCGAGTCTTCTTCAATAAGACCGCCGATTTCAGTGGGTGCACCTACATGCACGAAGCCGATTTTAGCGGCACGATCTACCGTAACTGGGCGGATTTCCGCGGTTCTACCTATCTGGCGTACGCGAACTTTAGCGGGTCTTCGTACCACGGTGCGGCATCGTTGAACGATTCCGTATACCGCAGCACCGCAGACTTTAGCGGCAGCCTGTACCTGGATCAGGCGAACTTTAGCGGATCTACGTACCATGAGGCGGCAACTTTCGTGAATTCCACATACCGCAACTGGGCGGTGTTCCGTAACTCAACGTACCTTGGCGCGGCGGATTTCAGCGGCTCTGTTTATCATAATCAGGCGAACTTTCATAACTCCGTCTATACCGGCGCGGTAACCTTCAACAACTCCGTCTATCATAATCAGGCGAACTTCCATAACTCCGTCTACACGCAGGTGGCGAGTTTTGGCGACTGCACCTATCATCGGGCGGATTTCAGCGGGTCTGTCTACACGGACGACGTGCATTTTAATAACTGCCGTTACGGTGGCGATGTGTATTTCCGCCGGTCTGTTTATAACGGTTGGGCTGATTTTCAGGGTTCGGTGTACAGCAAATGGGCGAATTACACGAGCTCGCTGTACTACGGCCTGGCGGGGTTCCAGAACTCGACGTATGCCGACAAGGCGCTCTTTAGGGGTTCCGTGTATGACAATGCGGTGACTTTCCAGGGTTCTGTCTTTACTGGCGCAGCGCCCGCTTTCATGAATGTTGAGGCATGGGCGCAGTATATTTCGTTCTTCGCACCGACGGAGAATGTCTTCTCGCTGGGGCAGGGCTACGCTATTGATACCGGTGCTTCCGGGCTGCCGAGTGAGTGCCCGCCGCTGGCTGTGGAGTATCGGCAGTATTTGGCGCATAAAAACGGCGAGCTGCAGGAGATCACCCAGCATCTTCACGGCGACGATGCGCGCAGCACCGATAGGCTAGAGCTGACCAAGGAACTTTCGGGCAGGCTGAAGTCTACCGTTGAGGAACTGCACGCCTGGCGCGAGAAAATCACGACGATCCCGCTGCAGGAGCAAGACCGCCAGCAGGTAGGGGTTTAGGGGGCCTCTCCCCTGTCTCTTGCGCGTCTTGCGTAAAAAGGCTCTTTATTCGAATAAAGCGTACTTTTCGCCTCTTTATTCGGATAAAGAGCCTTTTTTAGCGGCTGAAATCTGTGGGCGGCGAATAAGGATGCGGTAGGGTGAAGGGGCACGCCTCCAACCACCATACAAGGAGCCACCCGCCATGACCGCCAGCAACAAGAGCACATTGAACGCTTCACGGCAGGAGCGATTTCTAAAAGCCGTCGAGCTGCTTGACTCTGCCCACTCGTACACACGGCTGGGCGCGGTGCATGCCCTCGTGACCTTAGTAGATGAATATCTTGTCGATGAGTCCTTATCGGAGGAAGAAAAGCGCACGGAGGGCCAGCGCATCGTTGATGTTCTCTGCGCCTATATCCGCGCCCCTTTTGACCTGGCATTTCGGTACGATGAGCTCTCACAGGATAAGCCCAGTCCTCACGGCAGCTATCGAGAGAACCACCAAGAGTTTTCCGTGCACAGAGCAGAGCTTTTGGCAGAAGCAGAGGTTCGTCAGCAGGCTTTGCAGGAAATTCACCGCCGGTTGCGCCATTTTCCTCAGGGCGACAGAAGGAGTTATGTAGAAGGCTCGTGGTCTGGTTTTGAGTACGATTTCTCGAATAGTGTTTTCTTCTACCCGGTTGATATGAAGGATTCTTGGTATCAGAATTCTGTTGATTTCAGCGGGTGCACGTACTACGACAGTGCTGAGTTCAGCGGTTCCACCTATGAACGAAGCGTCTATTTCTGCGATTCTACGTATTACGATTGGGTTTTCTTCAACAACTCAACCTATTTTGGTGAAGCCCAGTGGAGCGGGTCTACGTACCATGATTCGGCGCGTTTCAGCTGGTCTGTTTACTATGGTGAGGTTTCCTTTCACGATTCTGTTTATGGTGGATCGGTCTTCTTCGACCAGTCTCTCTACTACGATGAGGCTTTATTCTATAGCTCTACTTATCGGGGCGAGGTTGGGTTCGACGGCTCGCTGTACCGAGGCTCAGTTTTTGTGAGTGATTCGGTCTTTGACGGCGAGGTTTCCCTGTATGGTTCTGTTTTCTGCGGTGCCCTGAATTTTGGTACCGACTTTTTCGGGGAACCGTATCCTTCGCGTTTTGTTCAGAGTGTGCCCTGTTTTGTTGCTGAAAAGAATGCGCGGGCAGCGTTATTTGGCTCGTCCAGTAATAATTTTGTGGTTGAGGATGGCGGTTACTCTATAGCTCTCGGCGCTGAGGGTCTTCCACTGGGGTGCGGTTTCCTGTCCGCAGAACAGACAGACTATCTTGCGACAAAGTTCCGGGAGGTGTACGAGGCACGCACTTATCTTCGTGACTCGCAGGTGCCGCAGAAGTGGCGAGAGCTTCTTGAGAGGTTGGAGTGGTTCAGTGAAGAGCTACGAGCCTTCCGGAAGGACGTTACTACCCTGCCGCTTGGCAGCTAAATTTCCCGCGTTGATGGGCTTATCTACGGTAGGGTAGAAAAAGGAATACACCACTCACTCATGAGGAATAGATAGTCGATGCCAGAAGAACGCGAAGATGTAGAGGCTACGCTACAACAGGACACAGCGCCAGATACTTCACAGCAGAAGAGAAAATGGCGCTCTATTGACTGGATCGCTGGAGGCACTTTCATAGCGGAAGTACTGTGGGGCTCGTGGTGGCTAGTCACGCAAGTTTTCCATTGGTGTAGCTGGAACCCACACGTTAGTACTGAACATTTCGCACAGTTCTATTGTGGTGTAGGTCTTGGAACCCTATCGGTTGGGTACCTGACGCTGATTTTGTGGCCTATCATCTTCAAGCAGGGTAAAGATTCCAAACAGGAGAACGATCCTCGCTGGTTCCATGCACGCATTCTTTCTAGTGGCATAGTGGGTGGGTCATATGCGTTCCTGTTACCTGTTGTTATGAGCCTACCCGAAGGTAGCGTTAATTCTGGTGGAGCGGCGGCGCTTCGGCAAGCAATTCTTCTAGCAACAGGTGGTCTTATCGCTCTTATTGCGCTCGGCGAGACTCGCCGAAAAAATGATAACGACCGTGAAGCTGCCGAGAATCTTCGGGAGCATCAAGAAAATATGCTTATTCAACAAAAGGAACAGTTTGAAGCGAATGCTTTTAAGGACCGTAAAGCAGAACGCAGAGAACGGTATACTAAAGCGATAGAACAGCTGGGCGATGAAAAATCCTCCGTCCGTATGGGTGGCGTATATACACTCGTTGGACTTGTGGACGAATGGCTCGAAGAAGAGTCTATAAGAAAATATGAGGACAGACTCAAAGAAGGACAGGTTATCATCAATAACCTCTGCGCCTATATACGTTCTCCATTCACTCTTGCTACTCGATATGATGAGCTAGAAGATAAAGATAGTCCTACATCTGATGGGGTTTATAAAGATAACCAACAGAAATTCTATTCAGATAAAGCAGAGCTTAAAGCTGAAGCAGACGTTCGTCTAGGAATTATTAAAGAAATTCACGACCGTCTACAAGGCTCTGGCAAAAACACGCCGGGGGCGTGGTCAGACTTTGAATATGATTTCTCGGGAAGCACCTTCTTCTACCCAATAGACCTTACGAACTCTTACTACGCAAAACCTATTAATTTCAGTGGCTCCACCTACAAGAGCTGGGTTTACTTCAGCCGCTCCACCTACAAGGACTGGGTTTACTTCAGCCGCTCCACCTACAAGAGCTGGGCTGACTTCAGCGACTCCACCTACCAGGGCTGGGTTTACTTCAGCGGCTCCACCTACAAGAGCTGGGCTGACTTCAGCCG
>NZ_KV793084.1:0-1775 GCF_001808385.1 Rothia sp. HMSC08A08 | reverse complement strand
GGGCTGGGCTAACTTCAGCCGCTCCACCTACAAGGGCGGGGCTGACTTTAGCGGATCTATCTTCTATCAGAAAGTTTATTTTGGAGTAGACGGAGACAACAGCAGCTTTTCTCGCTTCACAGACTGTGCCCCTCAGTTCTATGATGAGACAAACCGCAAAAACACGCTTTTTAGTTCACCTGATAATGATTTCACAGTCGAAAACGGCAGGGGCTACCCCATTTACCGCAACCTTGAAGGCTTACCCCTTGGCTGTAAATTCCTTACTTCAGAACAGAAGGAATACCTTGCAGATAAGTTCCGAGAAATAGAAAAAATAAATAATAAACTTCGTGAGGTAAAAGATCCCGAAGAGAATACCAAACTTTTAGACACGCTGGAGTCTTTTGAAAAAGAACTGTATGAATGGCAGGAGGAAGCCACCACAGTAAAAGTGGAGGGCACAGCACCAGAAGAAAAGAATAACTAGCCGCCCGAAGGATTCACGGTCTCCACTTCCTGCCGTATGAGAACATCAAGATTCTACGGCACTGTTTGCCCTCTAGGGGTTTTTTCCTACTGGCGTGACTGGTTGTTTCTGCTACAGGGTTCGACCCGCAACAACCTCTGAATATGCGCAGGACTGGGCCGTTACCTGCCTACCCACCAAAGATTTGCAGGTAAACCTTGAGCCAAAATTCAGGAAAATCTGAAAGGTGAGCTGAAGATGCGGTAGGGTGGTACTTGCACACACTCACCACAAGGAGTCTACTCAGCTATGAGCGATAAAAAACAGCCGGAAACAGAGCAGCCTAGACAACAGAACAAAGGCTGGTCGCGGAGTAAATGGATTATTATGATAGTCCTCGGAGTTTTTTCCCTTTTTATCTGTTGGCTCTATTTATATCCCGAGTTTATCTGTTGGCTCCGCTTATTTCCCGAGCAATGGGCCACCAAAAAACACATATGGTTACAACTATATCTAGGAGTCCTAGCTATTACAGGCGTAGTAACTTTATGTAAACCACAAATTATTACTTCGAGCTCTGAAAAATACTTTATTACCAGAGTTCTTGTCACTGGTATTACAGGTGGGGTATTTGCTCTTCTTTTACCCATAGCTGTCAAAAGCACTACAACAGGTGTTGGCGGGCTACGACACTCTATTCTACTAGCAACCGGTGGTCTTCTCGCGATCCTTACCTTGGGCGAGACTCGCCGTAAAAACGATATCGACAAGCGCAAGAACAAGCAGGAAAAAAAGAAAAACGACAAGGATTACCGGCGACAAGTTAGGGCAGAACGCCGAGAACGGTACACCAAAGCGGTGGAGCAATTAGGTGATGAAAAAGCCCCTATCCGTATGGGCGGTGTATACACACTTGTTGGCCTCGTGGATGAGTGGCTTGAAGATAAAAACCTATCTGATGATCAGAGACTCAAAGAAGGGCAGGTTATCATCAATAACCTCTGCGCCTATATCCGCTCCCCATTCACTCTTGCTTCTCATTATAATAAGTTATCTAACCCCACGCCTAAGGGAATATATAAAGATAAAAAAGAAAAATTTTATGCAGACAAAGCCATATTAGATTCTGAAGCAGATGTTCGCCTCAGTATAATTAAAGAAATTCACGGTCGCCTACAAGGCTCAGAAGAGAATACCCCGGGAACATGGTCAGAATTTGAATATAATTTCTCGGGAAGCACCTTCTTCTACCCAATAGACCTTACGAACTCTTACTACGCAAAACCTATTAATTTCAGCGGCTCCACTTACAAGGGCGAGGCTAACT
>NZ_KV793083.1:0-3702 GCF_001808385.1 Rothia sp. HMSC08A08 | reverse complement strand
ACGCACGCACTTCCGTACCTAAACGCACGCACTTGCGCCCCCGATGTAACCACCTGTGGAAAATCGTTCGTCGGGACAGTTTTAACCGCTCGTCAGGACGGTAGATGGAATCCTTTAAGGGTGAAGCCGCCTTCCGCCCCTAAACGCACCACCCCGGCATTTGCCATACTATACATAGTATTATAGATTGTATTGTGCTTGTCCCTATCGGCACTTTTCTGCTGACTCAGGGGGTGGGTAAGGGGGTGCTTTAAGGGGGATTTGAGGGTGGGAATCGTCTCTGAGGACTTCCGTCTATTCCCTGCTATTACGGGGCGTACCGGGGTATCGTGACTGCCGTAGAGGATGGATGGCAGCACCGGAGTCTTCAACTGTTCTTAGGGTTGGCGTCGGTGCCCTCCGGGGCAGAGCCTCCCAGAGTATCATACAATAATTATATTATGTATAGTATAGTAATCTGGGGTTTGTGGCGTCTTTATCGGGGGTGTTCTGCTCTAGATACGTAAAAAGAGGTGGGGGTATATCCATCCGGATGTACCCCCACCTCTTTGTCTATTAGCTGCTCAGAGCGCTGTGTCGCCAGGAGTCGTCCACGTGGTGGGCGGGCAGGTGATTGCTCGTCTGCGGTGGTCCGCTGCGATGACTCGTAGCTGGCTTGAGGGTTCTGCAGTCTTGGTGCTCGGAAGGGCGTTTTGATTTCTGCGTCCGTTTAGACTCTCCCTGCTCTTTGGGGTGAGTGTCCTATTGATCGTAGCAGAGTCCCTTGGGTGTTGTTTTAGGGTTTTTTCTTGGTCTTGTGGGTGGTTTTGTAGGCGTTCCAGGAGCGGCGGCGGGTGCCGGTGGCGTCTTGCTGCTTGCGTTGGGCTTTGGTGCGTTGGGCGGTGTGTTCGTTGAGGGTGATGGTGACGATGGTGGTGTTGTCGCTGCCGTAGACGTGGGTGAGTTGTTGTTGTGCCCAGGCTTCGGTGTTGCCGTGGTGGTCGTGGTTGATATCGGTGAGGATGTCGGAGGCGTGATAGCCGTCTTTGGTGCCGATGCGTAGGATGCGTCGGTTTCCGTTGGGGTCTTGGACGGTGATGGTGGGGGTGACGCGTTTATCGGCGTGGGCTTGTGAGCGGGTGATTTTGATGAGGGTGTCGTGGACGGTTTTGAAGCCTTGGGTGCGTCCTTTGGCGCGGGGGCTGGGGGGCATTTCAGTGGTGTGAATTCGTTGCCCATTAGCTAGTAGTTGGGTGGTGTGTTTGTAGCGTGCTCGGGGTTTTTTGTCTTGGGGGGTGCCTTGGGTGTCGGTGGGTGTGGTGGAGGGGGTTTTTGCTCCTGCTTTGGTGCGGATGCGGATGAGCTTGCCCTCTTTGGTGCGGCGGCGTGGGGTGAGGTGTTTGATGGTGCCGTCGTTGTAGAGTTCGGTGAGGGTGCGGCGGTAGTTTTCTCCGGGGGTTTTGCCGTGGTGGAGGTTGCGGATGAGCTTTTCACTGCGTCCGATGAGGGCTGCTAATTCGCGGTTGCTGGTGTGGTAGGTGGTTTTGATGCGGTGGACGATTTCGGCGATGGTGGCTTTGTGAGGGTCAAATTTTTGGTTCATGGTGGTTAGTCTTCGGTGGGGGTGTAGTCGAGGGTGTCTTGTGGGGGGATAAATTCGTGGTCGAAGATGGCGTTATCGCCGGGGGTATAGGTGGATTTGAGGGCTTTGTCGCGAAGCTTGTCGCGCATGGTGCGGGTGGTGGGGGTGGTGTGGTTGCCATGGAGGTAGCCTTGGAGGCGTAGGCGTCCGGATCGACCGTCGTCGGCGCCGCCGTTTTCTATGGGTAGTGACCAGGTGGGGAGGGTGGTGGAGTAGATGGCGTCGCCGTTGATGCCGATGATGGATTCTCCGGGGAGGGTGAGGGCGCCGGTGTCGATGCCGTTGACTTTTTGGTGGAGGACTCGGGCGCGTCCTCGTCCCCAGATTTGTACTGAGTATTCGGGTCGGTAGAAGGCTGCTTGGCGGGGTGTGTGGTGTTGGGGGATGTCGTAGATGTAGGCTTGTCCTTTTTGGCGGACGGTGCTTTGTGCTTGTGGGGGGATGGCTTTGGGATCGTAGGTGATGGCGGTGTAGCTGCGTCCTCGGGAGGCGAAGGCGCCGATGGTTTGGATGAGGATGGCGCGCAGGGCTGCGGCGGTGGCTTTGGCGACGGTGGGGTTTAGGTCGGGGTGGTTGGCGATGGCGTCGCGGGCGTCTTGAAGTTTTTTAGCCCAGGTGTCGAGGGGACGGGCGGCGACGGTGCGGCGGGTGGCTTCGGTGGCACCGGGTTCGTAGCGTTTGCGTTGGGATGATTTGGTGCCGGAGAAGAGGATGCCTTCGCGGATGGTGAAGTGCCACCCGTATTTTTGGGCGATGAAGAGTTCGGAGGCGTCTACCCAGGTGGTGCCGGTGGCGCCGGGGCGGTTGGGGTAGTACCAGCCGCGGGTGGTTTCTTCGAAGGGTAGGCCGAAGATGCCGAGATGTTTCCAGGTGTCGGGGACGGTGAAGGTGACGGCGAAGCGTGCTCGGATGTAGGGGTTTTGGTTCCAGAGGTCTGTTGCTTGGGTGCCGGTGAGTCGGTGTCCTGGTCCGGTGCCTAGTTCGCGGCATAGGGAGGCGTACATGAAGCGTCCGTCGACGTAGGAGAAGGCTGGGATTTTGGGGGTGATGGTGGGGTCGATGAGGGGGATGACGTCGGGGTGGTGGGTGATGGAGTCTCCTGCGACGAGGTGGTCGAGGTGGTGTTGGGTGCTGGTGCGGTGGAGTTCTTCGGTGACGTCGGGGTCTAGGGGGGTGGGGTTGTAGTTGCCCGGTAGGGTGTGTGCCCAGAGGTTTTGTCCGGTGGCGGCGGGGGTGAGCATCAGGGGGGAGGCGCCTTGAAGGCTGGTGCGGAAGAAGTGTCGTAGGACTGATTCGAGTGTGTTCCAGGCTTGGGCTGCTTGGGCGGGGGTGAGGGTGGTGTCGCCGAACCATTCCCCTGCGGTTTTGATGTCGATTTTTTGTAGCGTGTTGGTGTTGTCGAAACGTCCGGTGACGGGGGTGCCGAGCCAGTGTCCGCGAGGGGTTTCCCAGCCGGGGGTTTTAACCAAAAGCCAGTGGCGGGTGTTGCGGTCGTTAGGGGGTATTTTCCCGGTGAAGAGGATGCGGGTGACGGGGGCGCCGCCAACCCGTAGCTGGGCGGCGGTATTGAGCTTATCAGTAAGCGTGGGTTTTTTACGTCCAGGGGTGATATTGGCGGTGAAGGGCACACCGTCAGAGGTGACGCCTTTACCGGTTTCGTAGTCCATAAAGGCGGTAGGGATGGGCTTAACATGCCAGGGAGTAGGACGCATCAGGTGGGTCTTCCTATCCTAAAAACCAACAGTACATTATATTATATATAGTATAACGTATATATGGTGATAATATTTGACAATATATGATATGCTCGATACTGTACTGAGCTTGCGAAGATACGGAATCGAGCAATCATACATTATCTGAAAGATTTATGCCTGCCACCGGTGTACCGGTAGCAGGTTTTTGCGTATCAGTACCAGCCGCCGCCGCGGTAGTAAGGTCGGTACGCTGCCCCCGAGTGGGACGCTGATGAAGCCACGTATCGATAGTGCTTTGGCACCAACCACGGGTTTTTCCAATATAAGCATCAGGGGCAGGGAGCTTGTACTTAGTAATGCTCGTGGGCTTAATATTCAGGATAC
>NZ_KV793082.1:0-55535 GCF_001808385.1 Rothia sp. HMSC08A08 | reverse complement strand
GAGGATCAGAACTTGATTCAGGAGTATGTGTCATCCGGTCGGGCGCGTGAGATTTGTTTGGAGCAAAGCGGTTTTGTTTTCCCTGAGAATGATAATAGCCCTTATAAAGATTCGTCTGAGGAAGACTCATCTAATTAATGGATAGGCTCTTCATGGTTCAGGCGGGCTGTTATGGATAACGCATTTCTAGGTCCTATAATCTCTGCACTAGGCAGAAGTTTTCTGTCGAAGCGTAATCAGAATAAAACTAGTAAATCTAATGTTCACCGCATTGGACTGCTGATAATTGCAGCTTATGGGTCATGGATTGCAGGTATTGGTGCGCTTATTCTATTTATTGGTAATACGGTGAATAGTGGCGGAAATTCATTAGAAACATTTATAGCTTTTGGGGTAGCAGAATTCCTTTTTATATTTTTCGGTTTCATGTTTTATGTATGGTATCGGAATGCTTATGTGAAGATTACGCGTACTTATGTGTTGCGTCGTGATTTATTAAGGCGTGTTCAGAAGGTTTATTTTAAAGATGTGAATATGTTTCGCGCATATGGTAATCGTGAGGAAGCTGGGATAGTTTTATTTAGCGACAGCTCGACAGGTACAGGGTCGGTACTTGTAACGAGTGTGCAAGCTAGTTTGCTGTATATTCAGGCCCAGATGGTGTTTCGTATAGAGCAGGAGCGTTGGGCTGAGGCTGACTCGGATGACGATCAGAATATACTGAGGGATTATATGCGTTCGGGCCAGGCGTGGGAGATGGTTATGTCTTCTGGCGGGGCTAATTTCTCTGAAAACGGTAAGAAATCTTCTGAGAGTTCGTCTGATGAGCGCAACTAATTCACCTTTGGCGGTTTACTATGGATAACGCATTTTTGGGTCCCCTACTTTCTGCTTTTGGGCGGAGTTTTCTGTCGAAACGTAATCGAGGGAAGTCTACAGGTAAAAAGAATATACACCGGATGGGATTTTTGCTGGTTGCCGCTTGGGGATTTTTCATCGCGAGTATTGTGGCGTTGATAATATTTATTGTCGATTTCTCTAGGGGGTGGCTTAATTCTGGTGGAATTATAGCTTTTATTGCAGCAGAATTGGTTATCATTTTTAGTTGTCTATTGTTTTATGTGTGGTATCGGAATGCGTATGTGGAGATTACGCGTACGTATGTGTTGCGGCGTACTTTTCTCCGGTTTGTTGAAAAGGTTGAATATCGTCGTATTCGCAAATATGGATATCACGAGAGGTACGATCATAATAATAATTTTGAGGATGGTTTATATTTGGGTGGTCCCCTAGTAGAGGGGCATAAGTATTCTGCTGAGTCTGTAGAGCTTCATAGTAACTGGGTGAATATGTCGTATGTGTTGGGGCAGCTTGCGTTTCGTATTGTGAATGAGCGGTGGGCGGAAGCTGAGTCTGACGAGGATCAGAACTTGATTCAGGAGTATGTGTCATCCGGTCGGGCGCGTGAGATTTGTTTGGAGCAAAGCGGTTTTGTTTTCCCAGAGAACGATAATAGTCCATACAAAGATTCGTCTGAGGAAGACTCATCTAATGAGTAGGATCTTCATGGTTCAGGCGGGTTGTTATGGATAATGCGTTTTTGAGTCCTATTCTTTCCGCTTTAGGTCGTACCTTTTTGTCGAAGTATAACCGGGGCAAGAAGGTAAATTCTAATATTCAGCGTATGCCTCTGATGATTATTATGGCCTGGGGTATTTGGATTTTTAGTGTTGCTTTAGCAATATTTTTTACTGGGAGCACTATTAACGGTGGTGGTACTACTTTTACCGGCATTATGATATTCGCGGTCGGTGAGGTTGTTCTTATTCTGCTTGGTCTGTTGTTTTATGTGTGGTATAGGAATGCGTATGTGGAGATTACCCGTTCGTATGTATTGCGGCGAGATCTTTTTAGGTTTATTGAGAAGGTTGAGTATCGTCGTATTCGTAAGTATGGGTATCATGAGAGGTACGATCATAATAATAACTTTGAGGATGGTTTATATTTGGGTGGTCCCCTAGTAGAGGGTCATAAGTATTCTGCTGAGTCTGTAGAACTTCATAGTAATTGGGCTAATTTTGGGTATGTATTGGGGCAGCTTGCGTTTCGTATTGTGAATGAGCGGTGGGCGGAAGCTGAGTCTGACGAGGATCAGAACTTGATTCAGGAGTATGTGTCATCCGGTCGGGCGCGTGAGATTTGTTTGGAACAAAGTGGTTTTGTTTTCCCAGAGAATGACAATAGTCCATACCGGGAAAGTAAGGAGTAATTTTACAGACGTACCAGATTATCTTACTGTCAATCCTTGCAATAAAAATGAATGAAGAAAGGAAAATTTATCATGGAAGATTTTCAGCCTTCTAAAATGTCAAACGGTCTTAAAGCATATCTGTCGAAGAGTAGTCAGAAGAATGATCCAGACAACTTTAAGGAACAACGCATAAAACCTCTTGGTCTCGTGCAGTTTTTACTAAGCCTAGTTGCTATGGGTATCATGTTTTTTGCATCCTTATATAGTTCCACGAACATATATGTCTCTATTGCTATTATGTTTGTTGTTGCAATAATAGTTATTGGCGTAACTTTAATTTATTTCAATACATATATAATGATAACCCGAAGCTTCGTTGAAACTTGTACTTTCAAGGGGCATAAAAAGAAAATCGAATATAGGAACATTACGGGATACAAGGTTTATGATGACGGTTATGAAACCGGAATTGTCCTGCAGGGGAGCGGCAAAATAGTCAATAATGGGCGAGATATAAACTCTGTGCAGGCATCAAGCGTGTGCGCCAACCTGGCCTATCTCCAAGCCCAGCTAACCTTCCGCATCCTGAATAACCGTTGGGCTAAAGCCCACTCTGAGGACGACCAGAAACTACTTTTCGACTACATTGACTCGGGCCGGGCGCAAGAAGTGTGCATGTCCCGCGGCGGTACCGTCTTTTCCAATGCGCAGGACGACCCTGCGCCTACGCACTAATTCTTCCGGGCGCATAAAAAGAGCCTTGATGATGGATAAAGAGTTGGAAATCCCGCTTTATTCATCATCAAGGCTCTTTTGACGGTTTGACGGTCGGAGAAACTGGAGAGGGGAGAGGAGTCTAAGCGACCGGGAGTTCCGTGAGGGAGAGGCCTACCCGCAGGTCACCGAGCGCATCCGTCAGGTATTCGATGCCAGCCTCTAGGGAATCCAGTACATCCTCGCCCGCGCTAGAGACCACCACCGACGTCACGATGCCCCAACCAGCCTTACCGTTCGATGGCACGCTGAACCTGCCTAACCCAACAGCCCGTGCTCCCTCATGGATCCCGGCGAGCGCCACCTTGCCCCGCTCGGATGCGGGCACCACGCCCACCGTAAACCCGCCCGCATAGTAGGGGCGCGCAAACCCCAGAACCGGGTCAATCGCGTGCCCATCGGCGCAATCGTCATGAGTGAGGGAGCCCAGGAAGACGCGTACTGCATCCAAAATCTGCCGTTGGGATGCGCCACCCGGCACCTGAGCCACGTCAACCCGCACGCTCAGAAGCAAGTCAAGGTCGGCACGTTGGAAGGTCTCGGAAGGCATGTAATCAAAACTCATGCTCCCACTTTAACCGCCTTGTAAACCGCGAGCAGGTCGTTTTTTGCCGAACAGGTAGGAAAATCACACCTGCTCGGACCAAAAACCACCTGCTCGCGCTTGTAGCCATACAGATAAATGCCCGTGTAGCCGCGCGGGTAACCGAGCAATTAATCTGACGAGCTAAGAAGAAGCTATGGGCTTTTCCACGATCAGAGCCAGTGACTCGTAGGGACGCAGCGTAACCTCAACCTCGTGGGGATCTGGGCCGGAAATACCGCTAATCTGACCGAGCGGATTCTTGTAATTACACAAAAGCACCCGTGCAGACCGTGCGTCCGCTGGAACTCGCGAGCCTTCACCGTCGGTGAGCGCGTCCAGAACCTCGCCCGGCATGAACTCGGCGGGAACACGCACCGCCGTCTCGTCCCCAAAGAAATTGTTGAGCACCAACAGCCGTGTGCGCGTGCCCTTAGTGATGTGTTCGCGCAAGTACCCGAAGACCCGCTCATGGCTGAGCGCATAGGGCGCGTAACTGCCTTCAGAAATCACAGGGTACTGACCGCGCAGGCGAATCAGCTCGCGATAGTACGGCAAAATCACCCCGTCACGTTCCTCATCCGCCACCGAAATACCCGCGCCGGTTGCCGCATACACACTGGGCGCGGGCGCCAGCCAGGGGGCAGCGGTACCAAAACCAACAGTGCCGTAATCCCCACCGGAACCAGACTCCCACTGCATGGGAACACGCGAATTATCTCGTGCCTTGGCGCGCACAACCTCAAGCGCCTCACCCTCCGAGAGACCCCGCGCACGCAGGGTCTTAAAAGCGTTATGGGCCTCAACGTCCACGTAGTCGTCAATCGAAGAATACACCGGGTCAATCATGCCGATCTCTTCGCCCTGATAAATATAGGGGGTGCCGCGCAGCAGGTGAATCACGGTCGCCAGCATGGTCGCAGATTCCGCCCGGTACCGCTGAACGTCGCCAAAACGGTTGAGCGCGCGGGGCTGATCATGATTATTCCAAAACAGCGCATTCCACCCGCCGCCTGCCTGCATGCCCAGCGCCCAATCGTTGAGCAGACCCTTCAGCTCAGCAAAGCGGAACGGCACCTTCGACCACTTCTCGCCGTCCTCATAATCCACCTTCAGATGGTGAAAACTAAACACCATGTCGAGCTCGCGGTTCTCAGGGTTGGAATAGCCCACGCAGTTCTCAATGCTCGTCGAGGACATTTCACCCACGGTTACGGTATCCCCATACCGCCCGAACGATGCGCGGTTCAGCTCCCGCAGACGCGTATGCACGATGGGCGTGTCGGTATACAGGGTCTTATCGATAACCCCGGCGGGCGCATCCTCAAGCTCTTCGGACTTGCCGATCACGTTAATGACGTCGAAGCGGAACCCGCGAACACCCTTGTCATACCAGAAATTGACGACCTTATAGAGCTCCTCACGCACGGCAGGGTTGTACCAGTTCAGATCAGCCTGTGTGACGTCGTAAAGGTGCAGATAGTACAGCGGCGCCCCCGATTCGTCCCGATAAACCTCACCCGCCGTATCGGTGAAAGGCGCCCAGGCCGAACCGCCAAATTTCGACTCCCAGTTCGTGGGCGGAACCACCGTGCCGTCAGACTGAACCCGCCCCGGGCGAAGATAGAAATAATCCCAGTACTCGCGCTCGCCCGCCTGCGCCCGCCTAAACCACTCATGCTCGGTCGAAACATGGTTGAGCACCATATCGAACATGACCCCGATGCCGTGCTCCCCGAAAGCGGCGATCATCTCTTCGACGTCCTCCATCGTGCCCAGCTCGGGGTTAATGGCGTAGTAGTCGGAAATGTCGTAGCCGTTATCGTGCTGGGGCGAGGCGAAGAACGGGTTGAACCACACCATGCCCACTCCCAGCGATGCCACATAGGGCACCTTCTCGATAATGCCGCGAATATCGCCGGTTGGCCGCCCGTGCGCAGAATAGAATGACTTCGGGTAGATTTGGTAGATCACGGTGTTGCGGAAGGAGGCGGGGGAGTGAGACATAGAAGATACATCCAATGGAGAAGATAAGGGGGGGCGGCCGTACGAGTCTTCGTGCGCTTGCGTAGCGTTTGTTCGCTAGCTGGCGCAAATCACGCGGCGGGAGTTCTTACCCCACCAGCATAGGGGGCATAATAGACTCATTCCACGCTGCACGGGGATATATTCTCAAGGGGGCAAATCTGCCGCAGATCCGGCATCCTTGCCCGCCCCGCGGCATAAGGTGAGCGCCGCATCCACACTCACCCTTTGGCGCGCCGCAGGCACAGCTCATGACCAAGCATCACGGTATGCCAATATATGAAACCAAAGTAACCCTTCGATGATTGGGCGCACGCCTGCGCGTAGAATCTATAGATGCATCACAACGGAAGGTAAAGACATGCCCGAATTACGCTCACGCACCTCAACTCACGGTCGTAATATGGCGGGTGCCCGCGCTCTATGGCGCGCAACCGGCATGGGTGATGATGATTTCGGCAAACCGATTATTGCGATTGCCAACTCTTACACCCAGTTCGTGCCCGGTCACGTGCACCTGAAAAATATGGGCGACTTGGTGGCTGGCGCTATTCGTGAGGCTGGCGGCGTGGCGAAAGAATTCAACACCATTGCGGTTGATGACGGCATTGCGATGGGCCACGACGGCATGCTCTATTCCCTGCCCTCACGCGACCTCATTGCCGACTCGGTCGAATACATGGTGAACGCTCACCGCGCGGATGCGCTCGTGTGTATCTCGAACTGCGACAAGATCACCCCCGGCATGCTCTTGGCGGCGATGCGCCTGAATATCCCCACAATTTTCGTTTCGGGCGGCCCTATGGAATCCGGCGAGGGCGTTGAAGGCGTTGTGGAGCACCGCCTGGATCTGGTGGATGCGATGGTCATGGCGGTGGACGATTCCGTGAGCGATACCGCGCTCGCCCAGATTGAGAAGAACGCCTGCCCCACGTGTGGTTCATGCGCGGGTATGTTTACCGCAAACTCCATGAACTGCCTGAACGAGGCGATTGGTCTGGCGTTGCCCGGCAACGGTACCACGCTTGCGACCCAGATCGCGCGTAAAGAGCTGTTTTTGCAGGCGGGTAAGCGCATTGTTGGTCTGGCGAAGCGCTACTACGAGCAGGATGACGAGTCAGTTCTGCCCCGTTCGATCGCCACCAAGGAAGCCTTCGAGAACGCTATGGCGTTGGATGTGGCTATGGGCGGTTCGACCAATACCGTGCTGCACTCCCTGGCTATTGCGCATGAGGCCGGCGCTGACTTCACGCTGGACGATATCGACCGTATTTCGCGCCATGTGCCCTGTCTGGCGAAGGTTGCGCCGAACTCTACGAAGTATCACATTGAGCATGTGCACCGTGCGGGCGGTATCCCCGCGCTGCTGGGTGAGCTGAACCGTGCCGGGCTGCTGCACAAGAACGTTCATTCTGTTCATGCGGATTCGCTGGACGAATGGCTTGCCGAATGGGATATCCGTTCCGGTACCGCGAGCGAGCAGGCTCACGAACTGTTTCTTGCCGCACCCGGCGGGGTGCGCACCACGCAGGCGTTCTCGACCGCGAACAAGTACGAATCGCATGAGACGGACGCCGAAAACGGGTGCATTCGCGCTGTGGAGCATGCCTACACGAAAGACGGCGGTCTGGCGGTTTTGCGCGGCAATATCGCCCAGAACGGCGCGATCATCAAATCCGCCGGTATTGATGAAGAACTCTTCCACTTCGTGGGTAAGGCATTTGTGGTTGAGTCGCAGGATGAAGCCGTGTTTGAGATTCTGTCGAAGCACGTGAAACCCGGCGATATTGTGGTGATTCAGTATGAGGGTCCGAAGGGCGGTCCCGGCATGCAGGAGATGCTGTACCCCACCTCGTACCTGAAAGGCCTGGGCTTGGGCAAAAGCTGCGCACTCATTACCGACGGGCGTTTCTCGGGCGGTACTTCGGGCATTTCGATTGGCCACGTTTCGCCGGAGGCTGCCGCCGGTGGTGCTATCGGCCTGTTGGAAACCGGCGACGAGATCGAGATCGACGTGCACAACCGCATCCTGCGGGCGAATGTGCCGGACGAGGTTTTGGAGGCGCGGCGCAAGGCGAAGGGCGCCCTCCCGTGGAAGCCCACCAAGCCGCGCGAACGTCAAGTCTCGAATGCGCTGAAGGTTTACGGGATGCTGGCCGCCTCTGCCGATAAGGGCGGGGTGCGCATCCTCCCGGAGGGAATCTAATCGCCTACTGACCGAGCATAAAAAGAGCCTTTATTTGAATAAAGCGGCGAAAAACCCTCTTTATTCAAATAAAGGCTCTTTTTAGCAGAGGAGAACAGGGGGAGTAGAGTTACATCTCGAAGATGCGCACATCCAGCTCTGCGGCGAGCAGCGGCTCCCAGGTTTTCACAGCGGTGCCGAAATGCTCAGTCGCCATATGCGCTTCGAGCGCCTGCTGTGACTCCCAACGCTCAATGAACGCGAAGGCGCGCGGCTCACCCGCAGGGGTCTCACCGGCGGCGGGGCCGAAATCGTAGCTGATATTGCCCGCATCCTTGCGCGATGCATCGACGAGGGCGGGGACGGATGCCAGGAATTCTTCAACGTGCTCGGGCTTGACCGAAACACCTGCATAAACACCGATCATGGTGTGCTCCTTCTCAAGGTTAGATATACCGGATAACTCCAACCCTACACCGTCGCACAGATGCGCGCCAGAGCGGGGCAGAACCTCTCATTCACCGCGCATAATCCCCGCCAAGAAACGGTTTTAGCTTCCCTTTTTAAGGTTCTTCGCTGACTGTAAAATAACCTGTTCAACGTTTGCGCACAGACACCGGCGGGCATATAAAAGATAGTGGAACAATTCCTCACTACACGAAAGAAGGAGACTATGCGGCAAGGGGGTGTACACACGTGGGATTCTCACCGGCTCATATTAAACGGTGCACCCTAACCTGGGAGGCGCCCGACTACAGCACCTCGTACCCAGCGGGCTATACAACTCGGGGCGTGGCTGTGATTGCAGTTGCCGAATACACCCGTAAAACCAAGGGGTACTGTTACAGCACCCTCACGGCTCTCGTCTATATTTCGCGTGAAAACGGTGAGCGCATTGTCATCAACCAGGAACCGGTGGTTGAATCGTGTATGCATTCGCTTCTTGACCCGTGCGATGTGGTGCACCCGAAGACTTTGGGGCGCATTGTGCTTAATGCCTGGGATGTTATTCCTTCGGATTACACGCACCACCTGGTGACGGTTGCTGCCGACCGGCACGATTTGAAGCTTCTTTTTCGTAATTGTGAGCAGCTTAAGAAGGCGATGGAGTACCGGGCATTTGAGAAGGTGCTTGACCCTTACGATAACCATTCGCTGGGTGAGGTGCATGTGCGCCTTGCCGGTACGGATGCCGCCGAGACCATGCGCTATTTTCAGGATCGTGCCGAGCAGCTGACCGAGCAGATGATCGCTGATACGTTGGCAGAGGTTCCCGAAAATCAGCTCGTGGACTATAACGTGTTTACCGATTGTTCCTTTCGCGCCACCCACAATAAGAAGTATTTGCGCGGTGGGCGCATGGGCATTGCCGGGGTGAGCGAGGACGGCTTTTACTTCCACACCCACTATGATGCCGTGAATATTATGACCGGTGAGCTTTCGGCGATGCTCGCGGCGTTTCACGTGTTTTATCACGGCGGTCGCCGCCTGATTATTAACACTGATTCCTTGGGCGCGCTGACTTTTCTTCTTCGGCTGGCGCACAGCCGTTGGGCTTTCGATTATTGGGTGCGTGAGGGCGTGCAGGATGCCCGGGTTATCGCCGAGATGGAACAGCTGACTGCGGCTATTCGGGCGCATCGGGTGATTGTGAAGCATGTGCCGGGCCATACCGGGCACGGTCTGCAGGAGAGCAGCGATTCGGTGTCGAAGATGCACCGCCATTTTCCGGGGCAGATCGTGGATAAGCGGCATACGGTTGAGTTCAACCGCCGGTGCGAGTCGATTATCACGGCTCTGTCGGGGTGCAAGAAGGCCGTGCGGCTGCCCAGTCCGGAGTGGCTGCAGATTAAACCCTCGGCGATACACGCGGGAAATCGCATGTGGCGATAGGCTATATACTATATTTTTGGGTAGAAATGGACGACGCGCGATGCGTCCGCGACGGGTGCGGGCGATCGTGCGTTTTCTGCATTCGCGGAAGAAAACATCGCGGATATGGCGAATCGGTATAAAACCCCATGTCAGCTGGTCTTTCAGAGGCGGCAGAAGGTGCACTTGCACACGGTCATCACCACAGCCGCAGGTACCGCTTCGAGAGTGCGGTCATGCCGAACTCCCTCATGTTACGGGCTTTTCCAGCCCGAGTTTTACAGGAGCGATGACCAGAGTCGGCAGATATTTTCGGTGACTTTAATGCGCTGCGGGCGTGAGGACCACGGGCCGTAACGCAGTTCCGTGCAGATACTTTCGTAGGTTTTCGCAACGTCGGCGAGCGCATCCACCATAGCGGGGTCTGCGATAAAGGTTGATACTTCGAGGTTGAGCGAGAATGAGCGGGGGTCCATATTCGAGGAGCCGATAAACGCCATTTCGTCGTCCACGTACATGAACTTGGAGTGTAGCACCGTGGGGCTGGGGTATTGCAGAATGCGCACCCCGGACTGCAGCAGCGTCTCGTAGTAGGAGCGCTGCGCCATATTAGGGAGGAACTGGTCGCCTTTTTCGCAGACGATCACGGTGGTTTCGATGCCCGAGAATGCTGCGTTGGTGAGTGCCTGCAGCAGGGTTTCGTCGGGTACAAAGTAGGGTGAGCAGATGGTGATGCGTTTTTCTGCGTTGTAGATCATGTAGTTGATTAGGCGCAGGTTGTTTTCCGTCTCGAACCCGGGGCCGGAGGGAACTACTTGGGCGCGCATCGATCCTGGAACGTAGGGGATTTTCGCCTCAATTTCTTCGAGGATCAGCTGGTTTGTTTCGGAGTACCAGTCGGAGACGAATACCGCGTTGAGCTCTTCGACGATGGGACCGGTGCATGAGAAGGTGAGGTCTTTCCACTCCAGACCTTTACGCACGTTTTCTTTGAGGTCGTAGGAGCGGTGGATGGCGTTTTGCGAGCCTGAGAATGCCACTGCGCCGTCTATCACGAGGACTTTGCGGTGGTTGCGCAGGTCGGGGCGCTGCCATTGTAGTCGCCAGGGTTTGATGGGCAGCATCAGGCGCCATTCGATACCCGATTCGTTGAGCATTTTTGTCAGCTGCCGGTATGAGGGGTATTTGCGCGAGCCGATATGGTCGATGAGCACGCGCACCCGCACGCCACGTTTTTGGGCGGCGAAGAGGGCATCCCAGAGTACTTTGGAGGCTTCGTCGTAGGCGGTGATGTAGAACTCGAAGTGAACGTACCGCTGGGCTTTGTTGACTTCCTGCGCCATGATGCGCATGGCTTCGTGGTTGTCGTTGTGCAGGGTGAAGGAGTTCCCGCCGACGAGGGGGAGCGAACCGAGCTTGTAGTTGAGTTGGCTGGCAACCAGGGTTGCTTCGTTGAGCCCGTCGGAGTCGGTGAGCTGCGGGGTGCCGCCGGTGGTCTCGCGGATCAGATCGTTCATGGCGTGCTGCCGGGCTCGCCGGTATTGCGGAAGGTGAGAGGATCCGAAAATCAGGAAGGCTAGGAACCCGATGAACGGGATGAAGAAGATAGCCATGAGCCAGCCGAGTGCGACCACGGGCTTGCGGTTGTAGGGCAACCAGAATAGGGACAGCACACGGATGCTCAGGTCTGCGAAGAACAGAATAATCCTGAGCCAATCGGGTAGGAAGTCGAGGTATCCGGGTGAAAAAAAGTTCACCTTATTATTATGCCTAGCATCTTGTCTTCTGTGGGGGAGAGGCAGGACACGCTGCGTCGCCTGCATAGTGCAGTTGTGCAAAAAATGCAGAAATGCAATAATTGCAGTTATGCAAAAATCTGAGCCGAGTCGCACCGAGACAAGCCTGCGTGAACGCCGCCGTGAACGCACCTGGGTGAACATTCACGAAACCGCCCTGCGCTTAGCCCGCCAGCACGGCATGCGCGGCAGCACCGTCGAAGACATCGCGGCGGAAGCCGGAATCTCGCCCCGCACCTTCTTCAACTACTTCGGAACTAAAGAGGATGCGGTGCTCGGCCTGCGTGCCCCCGCCATCACCGACGACCTGCTCGCCAGCGACCGGGCGCACGAAAACGACAACCTCATCGTGCGTATCACCCATCTGCTGCTGTACATCGTGCGGCACAGCTTCAACTTTGCCAATCACGCAAAATTCCGGGAGCGCATCGACGAATTCCCCGAATTTAGGCACCGGCTGAAGGTACACCATATCAACTGCGAACAGGTGCTCATTGACTATCTCAATACCGTCGATTGGGATGCCTTTAACGCTGCAGGAAGGCGCGGCCCTTTGATAACCCGCCCCGAAAATATGCCGCTGACAGAAACAGCCGAAGAACGCACCCGTGCCACGGTCCAGCTCGCATCCGCGGTGCTGCGGCAGCTGCACTTCGCCAAGGATATTGCCGACGAAGACGAGGTCGAGCGGCGCATCCACAACACCGTCAAAACTTTTCAAGCCCTGCTGAAGGAAAACTAGGAATGACGTCGCACTCAGACAAACCCGCTGAAGCCACCACGGCTGAAGCTAAAAAACATCAAATAGCGCTCATGTTCTCCGGCTTGGTCATCGTGATGCTCATGTCGGCACTGAACCAAACCATCCTCGCACCCTCACTGCCGACCATTGTGGGCGAACTGCACGGCGTGGAGCATATGAGCTGGGTAATTGCCACCTTCATCCTGCTCTCCACCATCACCATGCCGGTGTACGGCAAACTCTCCGACCAGTTCGGGCGTAAACCCTTCCTGATTTTTGCCATCCTCTCCTTCATGACGGGATCTATCATCGGCGCGCTCGCTCCCGATATAACCTGGCTGATCGTCGCCCGCGCGCTCCAGGGAGTCGGCGGTGGCGGCCTCATGATTCTCTCCCAATCAGTGGTCGCAGATGTAATCCCCGCCCGCGAACGCGGTAAATACATGGGTATTATCGGCGGCGTCTTCGCCTTCTCCTCGGTTGCCGGGCCGCTCATCGGCGGGTGGATCACCGAGGGTCCCGGCTGGCGTTGGGCATTCTGGCTCAACCTGCCGCTTGCCGTACTCTCAATCTTTGCCGTCATTTTCCTGCTCCCACACACCGCGCTCAAAGACCGCGAAAAGCGGCAGATCGACTATCTGGGCAGTATTATTCTCATGGCTGGAACCAGCGCGCTCGTGCTCGCCACCATCTGGGGCGGCAATCAGTACGCCTGGAACTCTCCGCAGATTATTGGGCTTCTCATCGCATCCGCCGTCGCGGCCCTGATCTTCATTCCGGTTGAAAACCGCGCCGCAGAGCCGATCATGCCCATGTATCTCTTCACTAACCGCAACTTCCTGCTCACCCTGGGCGCCTCTCTCGCCCTCGGTGTTGCCATGTTCGGTGCCGTCGAGTACATCCCCACCTACCTGCAAATGTCCCTGGGCGTGAGCGCAACCGTGGCGGGTCTGCTCATGATTCCCCTCATGGGTGCCCTGCTCGTGGTCTCCATTATTACCGGACGGCTGGTCTCCGCACGCGGCAAATACAAGGCATATGTGGTCACCGGTACCGCACTCGTGGCGCTTGGGCTCTACCTAATCTCCACCATCACCCCGAGCACCCCCACCTGGATCTTCTGCAGCTACATGGCGGTCATGGGTGCGGGCCTAGGCATGTCGATGCAGTTCCTCACCCTCATCGTGCAAAACGCCTTCCCCGTCACCGTCGTAGGAACCGCCACCGCGGCAAACAACTTCTTCCGCCAAGTCGGCTCAACCGTGGGTGCATCGCTCGTGGGTGGTCTGTTTACCTCACGCCTGAGCAGCCTGCTCAGTGAACGCATGCCCGCGCAAGCGGCAGCCTCGGCGGGGGAACACGGAACCTCCTCCCTGACTCCCGAGCTCGTCAGCAGGATTCCCGAGCCGATTCACGGCATTATCGTGAACGCCTACAATGATGCCCTGATTCCGCTTTTCCTCTACCTGGCACCACTCGGGCTAATCTCCGCGCTTCTGCTTCTCTTCATCCGTGAGGATGCGCTCGCCACCACCATCGAAACGCACACTACTACCGATGTGGCGCGTTCGGCAACCGGTGCCATTGAGGTAATCACGCCCGAAATGGCGGCGAAAGATGCCGAATGCCTGAAGAAAATGCAGGGTGAAGCGCATACCGTGATTGACCCGGAACTTGCCGGTAGTGCATCCGATGAAACGGCTGAAACCGAGCCTCGTGCCGAGGGCCGAGAGGATACCGGCGAACCTTCGCGCGGCACCAAGCCCTAACGGCTTCTTAGGTAACCCTATACAGTCATTCCCCTCTCACGCTATGCTGAAGGGGAGTAACTGTTAACCCCCTCACACGGGATGCAGGTTGCCTTCGTCGCTGAATGCCAACCCGCATGCACCATCTACAGGAGGACCCATGAAGATTCTGATCCCTACCTCAATTACGCTCGACGAAGAGAAACTAGGGCTTGAACCCGGCGATATCGTGCGGCACTACAACCCCACGGAACCTATCGCCGAGGAAGATACCGATGCCGAAGTTCTGATTGCTTGGGCGAATACCGCCGATCAGCTCGCGGATTCCGCCCGCCGCATGAAAAATGTGGGGCTTATCCAGGCGCTTCTTGCGGGACCGGATGCGGTGCGCGCGGCAGGCTTCACCCCAGATGCCGCCATCTGTGCAGGTGTGGGTCTGCACTCGAAGACCGTTGCGGAACATGCGCTCGCGCTGACCCTGAACTTCGTGCGCTTCTTGCCGACGTTGGCGCAGGCGACGGCCGAGCATCGTTGGGCTGAGGAGCTAGGTGGCGCGCAGGAACTTCATCCGAAAGACCAGGTCACAACCCTGCTTGATGCCAATGTGCTTGTGTGGGGATTCGGCTCGATTGGCCAAGAGACCGCGCGGCTCTTCAAGGCTTTCGGTGCGAACGTAACCGGCGTTGCACAGAGCGCGGGGGAGCGCTCCGGATTCCCGGTGATTGCGACCGAACAAATCGATGAATACCTGCCAACTACGGATATTCTCGTGATGGTGCTTCCCACCAGCGATTCGACCTTCAAAGCGCTCGATGCCCATAAGCTGCAGCTGCTGCCTAAGCGCGCCTACCTGATTAACGTGGGGCGCGGTACCACTGTTGATGAGGATGCGCTCATCGCCGCCCTAAACTCCGGCTCGATTGCGGGCGCTGCGCTGGACGTGACGGCGACCGAACCGCTCCCCTCCGATTCTCCCCTGTGGGATGCGAAGAATATCGTGATTACCCCGCATGCCGCCGGTGGTCGCCCCGTAAATCCGGAGGAACTGATTGCCCACAATATTCGTGCCTTCCGCACCGGTGCTGCTGCGAGCGAGTACCGTAACCGGTTCTAGAATTTTCACGAACGTAGAAAGTCACGTGTAAAAGAGATACATTCTCACCCCGTATTCTGTGATGTCATTCATAAATCACAGGATACGGGGTGCTTTTTGGTATGAAATTCATAAAATTTTTTTGCCCTAAATCCCGAAAATATAAGTTAGGGCCTACTTATTTTAGATGTTGGTTTTGCTCCTGTTTACATGGTTTTTCGTGGATTTTTTGGGGTCTGGAGAGGGTTTGAGGCGTTCTGAAAAAATATGACGCCACAAATCTTCGGTGTGTGTAAATCTTTCGTAACTTTTTGCCGAACCTTATTTTGATAGCGATACCGGGGATGCCGCCTCCCAACTCCTCGCAGTACCCCGCAAAATGGTGCTTGTCGGCTGATTTTAAGGCGATGTGGGTTTGGTGGATACCCGAATGTAAATATAAGATAAAGGAACTACGCTTCTAGTGACTGTAGTCACTGGATTATCCGATGACGGAAGCTGTAACACACATGCCTACGAAACCAGAATATCTAGGAGGGGAACCGCCCCATGTTTAGGTATATCCTCCGGAGGTCGCTCACTTACCTCGTGATGGTTTTCTTAACCACGACTATGGGTTATTTTGCGGCTGTTACCACGCTAAAACCTGCCCTTTTGGAGCAGGAAAAGGTGCCGCGCCCCTCGCCTGAACAGGTGAATCGCACTCTCGCCTCCCTCGGACTCGACCCCGAAATGAGTGCGTGGGACAGATACATTCAATGGCTGACGAATGTTGTCACCAAATTTGATTGGGGACGCAGCCCAAACAGCGGATATATCAATCAGGAATTCGGTCAGCGCCTGTGGGTTTCTACCAGATTGATGCTCGCAGCGACTATTTTGACCATTATTATCGGTGTGGCGCTGGGTGTTTACTCGGCAGCGCGTCAGTACAAGTTTTCCGACCGGGTTATTACCGGGTATTCCTATCTCGTCTATATTATTCCTGCCCCCGTGGCATACTTCGTGGTGCAGCAGGGAGCGACCGCCATTAACAACATTGTGGTTGAAAACGGCGGCGAAAAGATTTTCTATGTGACCGGTATTTCGACGCCCGGTGTAACAGGCTTCTGGGATACCACCATAGACATGGCGGCGCACTATGTGGTGCCGACCTTCTGTATGACGATTTTCGGATGGGCCAGCTATCAGATTGCTCAGCGGCAATACCTGCTCGATAACGTGAACGCAGACTTCGTGCGTACCGCTCGCGCGAAAGGACTCACCCGTAACCAGGCGATTACCCGCCACGCCCTGCGTGTGTCCTTTATCCCGGTGGCACAGTCGATTGCATACACCATTCCCACCATTTTTGCAGGTGCCTTCTTCGCGGAGTCCGTGTTTGCATGGCCCGGCATTGGTAAATGGTCTATTGACGCGATCGGCCAGCAGGATGTGAACGCTGCGACCGCTACTCTCGCCTACGGTTCCGTGCTGTTCGCCATCGGTGCCATTATCGCCGATATCGCGACCACGATCGTCGACCCCCGAGTGAGGATCTCATGAGCCAGGTAACTGAAACAAGCACGGTACCTGTCGTGCAGAATGGTGATTTTAAAGTTCTCAACAAGAACGTGATTATCCTCCGCCGCTTTTTGCGCAACAAGGCTGCGGTGTTCGGGCTTATCGTCTTTATCTGTGTGGGGCTTTTCGGGTACTTCGGCAAATATGTTTCTAAGTACTCCGCAACCGAATCTGACTTTATGACCCTCGGCGGTGAAGGCCCCTCCGCAGAGCATTGGTTTGGCACCACCGTGGGCGGTAACGATCTCTTCGCCATGATGAGCGAAGCCGTATGGACCTCAATGGAAATCGGCCTGGTCGTGGGTATCGCCACCGTCATTATCTCCGCGATCTACGGTTGCGTAATGGCGTACTTTGGTGGCTGGATCGACAGGGTTATGCTCTTCCTCTTGGAAACCATGATTATGGTTCCCTCGCTGTTGATTTTGGCGATTTTCATCAACGGTCAGATCGGTAAGCAGATTCAGAAGACCGTTCCCACGTGGATTGTGCTCTCCTCTGTGCTGATTGTATTCGGCTGGATGGGGCCTGCCCGTGTGATTCGTGCGATGGCGCAATCCCTGATTGGGCGCGATTACGTGAAGGCAGCACGCTACATGGGCGTACATCCCTTCAAGATCGTGCTGCGGCACCTCGTTCCGAATATCGGCTCGATGCTCGTTCTGAATTTCACGACCGGCATCATGATTGCTGTGCTCTCTGAGGTTGCGTACTCCTTTATCGGCATCGGTATTACCTACCCGAACTACTCGCTGGGGTCGTTGATCTCCGATGCTGCACAGCAGCTTAATACCCTGCCGCATATGTTCTGGTTCCCCGTTATCTTCTTCTTCCTGCTGGTGGGGCCGCTCTCGCTCATGAATGATGGCCTGCGCGATGCCTTCGACCCGACTTCCATGTCGGTCGGTAAGATCAAGAAGTCAAAGAAACCTAAGAGCCAGAAATCGGCATCTAAGATCGAGGAAGCGGAGGCTCAGGAAGCCGGCGCTGCAGCACCATCAACCGACCCCAATCCCGATGCTCAGGCATCCACCCAGAATGAGGAGGCATAAAACTCATGAGCACTTCTCCCGTTCTGAGTGTTAAAGACCTGCATGTTAGCTTCAATACCGAAAACGGTGTTGTACATGCGGTGCGCGGTGTTGATTTTGACCTTTACGCCGGTAAAACCCTAGGTATCGTTGGCGAATCCGGTTCGGGTAAATCCGTGGCATCTATGGCGATTATGGGGCTTCACCCCACGACCGCCGATATTACCGGGTCTATCACATACAACGGCACCGAACTGCTGGGTCTGAGCGATAAGGAAATGTGCCAGTACCGCGGCAAGCACATCTCCATGATCTTCCAGGATCCGCTGTCTTCGCTGACTCCGGTGTACACTATCGGGGATCAGATTGCCGAAGTCCTCAAAATCCACAATAAGGGTATGAGCAAGCAGGCGATTAAAGATCGCTCTATCGAACTCATGCGCTTAGTGGGTATTCCTTCCCCAGCCGACCGTCTGCGCTCTTTCCCGCATGAGTTCTCCGGCGGTATGCGCCAGCGCATCATGATCGCAATGGCAATTGCCAACGATCCGCGCGTGCTTATTGCGGATGAGCCTACTACCGCGCTTGACGTCACCATTCAGGCGCAGGTGCTTGAGGTTATGGATAAGGCGCAGGATGAAACCGGTGCGGCAACTATCATGATTACCCACGACTTGGGTGTTGTCGCCGGTATGGCCGATGACATTCTGGTGATGTACGCGGGTAAACCGGTAGAAATTGCTAAGGCTGAAGACCTTTACAAGTACCCCAGCCACCCCTACACCATCGGTTTGTTGGGCGCGGTTCCCCGCGTGGATCGCTCGCAGAAGACCTCTTTGGTGCCCATTGAGGGCACTCCACCGAATCTGCTGTACCCGGTGGATCACTGCTCGTTCCGTGAGCGTTGCCCCGTCGCCAAAAACGGCGGTAAGTGCTGCAAGGACGATGCCGGTGAGCCCGAGCTCGCTCCGCTCAAGGGCGCTGGTGAGGGGCACTACTCCTCATGCACTATCTCGCAGGATCTCATCAGTAAGACGGCCGAAGAACTCTATACCGTTCCTGAAACTCCCGTTTCGAAGTTTGAAAGCATTCCGCGCGAAGATCGCGCGCCGGTGCTTGAAGTGCGCAACGTGAAGAAGCATTTCCCGCTCATGAAGGGTTCCCTCATGAAGCGCCGCGTGGGTACCGTGAAGGCCGTGGATGGCGTATCTTTCGATATTCGTGAGGGTGAGTGCTTCTCGATCGTGGGTGAATCCGGGTGTGGTAAAACCACCACGCTGCTGGAAATTATGGAGTTCAGCAAGAAGACCGATGGCGAGGTTCTGATTAACGGTGTCTCTACGCAGGATCATAAATCTGTCAGTGAGATTCTTGAACTGCGCAAGAACCAGCAGATGGTTTTCCAAGACCCCACGGGTGCCCTCGACCCGCGCTTTACCGTGTATGAGATTCTTGCTGAGCCCCTGGAAAACCAGGGCATGAAGCGTCCGGATATTAAAAAGCGTGTGGTTGAGCTGATGAAGATCGTGGGTCTGCAGCCCGATCACGTGAACCGCTTCCCGAACCAGTTCTCGGGCGGTCAGCGCCAGCGTATTGGTATTGCCCGCGCGCTTGCCGTGAACCCGAAACTTGTGGTGCTGGACGAACCTGTCTCGGCATTGGATGTCTCCGTTCAGGCGGGTGTGATTAACCTGCTTGAGGAACTCCGGGCGAGCCTGGGTCTGAGTTACCTGATGGTGGCGCACGACCTCGCCGTGATTCGCCACGCTTCTGACCGGGTTGCGGTTATGTACCTGGGGCGCATCGTCGAGATTGGTCACGTGGATCAGGTCTTTGATAACCCGATTCACCCGTACACCAAGGCTTTGCTTTCGGCTATTCCCGTGCCAGACCCAGAGGTTGAGGCTAAGCGCCAGCGCATCATGCTGGATGGCGACCTGCCCACTCCGGTTAATGCACCGGTAGGATGCGGTTTCTCCAGCAGGTGCCCCATCTTCAAGCTGCTTCCTGAGGATAAGCAGAAGCGGTGCCTGGAGGAAAAGCCCGAGGTTATCACGCTTGACGGCGAAGACCACGGTTATGCTTGCTACTACCCGGATGGTGCAGACCTTCCCGATGTAGCGTTAGAGTCGGTTTCGTAGAACCGCATGTGTGTTGCGGGGGGTGATTCTCATAGGAGAGTCACCCCCGCAACGTTTTAAAGAGATAAAAATTTATACTCTGTGATAAAGCGAAATAGTGATATGAATTACCAGTATTTGAGATTGCAGGAAATAAATTCTCGCTCTGTAATTCCATGAATACAATTAAGGTGTATCAAACGCCGCTACCACGGGCGGTAGCGCTAGACTGTGCGTTTGTCGGTGATAGAAAGAATACGCTCGTGAAAGCTCACTCCACTCTGAACCGCCGCACCCTGTTCGCAGGTGGTGCTGCGCTGGGCACCGCTGGTATGCTTGCGGCTTGTTCCGGTAAAAACGGTGGTTCCGGTTCTACTCAGGCTGCAGCAACGGCAGGTGCGAATATCGCAGACCTCGTGAAAATTAATAAGCAGGATGTTTCTGCCCTCAAATCCGGCGGAAAGCTGCGTCTGGCGGTTACCAGTTTGGGACCAAATTTCAATCCTCTGCATACTCAGGGCGCCGTTGGCGATAATGCTCGTGCTATTTCTTCGTATAATTCTTTGCTCACGAGTGGTCTGTGGCAGCAAGATTATGAAGGTAAAACTTCGCCTAACCCCGACTTCTGCACCGAGTTCACCTCTGCAATGGAGAACGGCAAACAGGTTTTGCATATCACGTTGAATGAAAAGGCAAAATTCAACGATGGTACCCCGCTCGATATTGAAGCGCTAAGAGCGACTCATAAAGTTCTCTCAGACAACAAGACTTATCAGATTCAGAGCACTGGTTTGTACCCAAATATTGAGTCAATCGAAGAAGACGGCAGCGCAACCCGCGTGAAGGTCACGATGTCGAAGCCTTCATACCCGATTGCCAGCCTCTTCAGCTATGTGGTGCATCCGAAAATGACGGATACCGATTTCTTTGCCAATGGTCTAGTGGATAAGCCTAATTCTGATTATGCGGCAGGGCCGTTTAAGGTTGCCGAAGGCGGCTGGAACTCAACCGAGAAAACGCTGACCGTCACACGAAATGACAAATGGTGGGGCGAAAAACCGGTTCTCGAATCCATCACGTTCCGCCTGCTCGATACCCCTGCGCAGCGTTCTGCCTTTGCCAATGGCGAGCTTGACGCCGTAAACGCTAACGTTGTGAGCGTATACAAGGAACTCGAAAATGTTAAGAATGCCGAGTTCCGCCAGGGCCAACGCCTCTTTGCAGGCGGTGTGGTGATGAACCCCGTCAAAGTCGATACTCCGCTTCGCCGCGCCATTATGGTGGGCTTGGATCGTAAGGCGCTTTCCGATACTCGCTTTAAGGGTTTGCCGTTCAACGAGGCCCTGCCCGGATCGAGGATCCATATGCCGTTCTCGGAGTACTATGCCGATAGTATGCCGCAGGCAGCCGATCGGAAGGCTGCGGCCGCTAAGATTCTTGAAGAGGCCGGATACGCTAAAAACAGCGATTTCTATGAAAAGGATGGAAAACGCGCGAAAGTAGTGGTGAACAACTTTAGCGAGGATAACACCATAAAATCTCTGGCGCGTTTCCTCTCTCAGCAGCTTCGTGATCTGGGCATTGAGAGTGATGTTGATCAGCAGCCTGTTAGTAACTTGGGCAAGGTGATGTCTGCCAAGGAGCACGAACTGAGCTTCATTGGGTACAGCGTAAACAGCGACGATGGCACTGAGGGCACCAAGCAGTTCTACTCCCGCGAAGACAACGATGGGGCTGGTTCCGAAGAGATTGACGCCATGATTGAAGAGCTCTTCTCCATTGAGGATGCTAAAGAACGTAACCTCAAGTGCAACGAGATCGAGAAGAAGCATATGGAGGAATTTGCTACGAGCAGCGTCTTCTACAACGGTCCGCAGATCGTATGCTGCCAGAAGAACCTAGCGAACTATGGTGCGTTCCTCTTCGACGATCCGCAGTACAACCCTTCGGCGTGGTCGCGTATTGGATTCACAAACTAGTCGGTTGAGCTATAGCCCTTAGAAATTAGGGGAACGTTTCACAAATATACATAAGGCGCATCCTGCATTCCCTCGCGGGGGAGTGGGGATGCGCCTTGTCTGTGCCCTCATAGCCACACATGATATTCAGTAAATATTCTATATTATCGTAAGTTATGCTCATTATTCCCTGAAAGATACGGAAATACATGCTCAAATTCTGCGTAAATATGCATAAAAATATGTAATCTACAACACATTATTGCTGTTTTTCTTAACTTTCGCATGAAGTTCGGTGTATGGTTCTAGGTATGGATAATTTATGCATAATACTGCATAAGTTATCTCAAAGCCTTTGAAACACCAAGCCCATCGCAGGGCGCATACACGTAAGGAAACACATCATGAGCATCAGCAAAACCCCAGCAGCGTTCATTCCTCATGCACTGACTCGCCGGTCTCTGCTGGGCGTAGCTGCGGCAGCTGGAACCGTCGGTGTGCTTTCCGCATGTGGCGGCGGTGCGAAGGACGGAAAAACTACCGCTCCCGGGCAGGGTGCAAACCTTAAAGACCTCTACGACATCAATGCTCACGAGGTTTCTGAGCTGAAACAGGGCGGAACCCTGCGGCTGCCGGTCGGGTCGATGGGACCAGATTTCAATACTCACACAACTTCGGGCAATATGACCGATACTCAGACCATTATGAGCACCATTCATGATGCAGGCTTGTGGACCCTAGACTTTGACGGTACTACGACCCTCAGGAAAGAATATGCCCAGTCTTTTACCCCCGGCAAAGAGGGTGAGAAGGTTATCGTCAAGATCGTGCTGAATCCCCAGGCCAAGTTCAACGACGGAACGCCTGTTGATGTGAAAGCCCTGCAGACCACCTGGAAAACTCAGCAAAAGGCTGACGGGGAATACAATATTGTGGCCTCGGATATTTATGGATATGTTGAAAGCGTGGAAGCCGAAGAAGATAACTTCCACGTAAAGGTGACATTCTCGAAGCCTTTCTACCCCTTGAACGCCCTGTTCACCTTTATTCTGCATCCGGCGCTGGAAGATCCTAAGGTCTATAATGAGGGCTTTGTGGATAATCTGCATCCCGAGTGGGGCTGTGGACCCTTCACGATCAAAGACGGCGGCTTTAACTCTTCCGAGAAGACCATTACGGTGGTGCCGAACGATAAATGGTGGGGTGATAAGCCCGTGCTGGAGAAGATTATCTTCCGGCAGATGGATGAACCAGCGAAGAAAGCGGCCTTCAAGAATGACGAAATCGATGCTGCGGCTGCCGGAACTGCCTCTGCCTACTCCGAGTTTAAGGCGGTGGCGGGCACGGAACTCCACAAGGGAGTGCGCCTGCATGTTTCCGGTATCGATGTGAACCCCCGGCGGGTCAAGGATGCCGCCGTGCGGAAGGCTATTTTCTATGGGCTTGATCGGGAGGCCCTTGCCAAGATTCGGTACCAGGGCTTGCCCTATGAAGAAGAGATACCCGGATCGATGCTCCACATGCCTTTCTCGGAGTACTATCAGGACGCATTCCCCAAGGTAGAGGGCAGCCCCAAAGACGCCATCAAGAAGGTGCTTGAGGACGCCGGATACACCAAAGACGGCGAGTTCTACGCGAAAGATGGGCAGCAGATTCACTATAAGATCGTGATCTTTGGCGACGATCCTGTTGATAAGGGTATGGCTCAGACCTTTACGCGGAATATGAAAGAAGCCGGGCTCAATATTGAGGTCGATCAGCATCCTGAAGGCGATTTCGGTCGGGTCTTGGGCAACTGGGAGTACGACATTACGTTCGCGGGATACGAGGCGAATAACCCCGATGCTACGGTCGCCACCCAACAGTTCTTCCACTCGTCCAATAGCGACGGTATCGGCAGCCCTGAGATCGACGCCATGATTGATGAAATGCTTCTGATTGAGGACGATAAGGAGCGGAACCTCAAATGCGACGAGATCGAGAAGAAGCATACCGCCGAACTTGCCTTCTTAGGATGCGCTGCTAACGGTCCTCACTACGTCTTCACGAAGAAGGGTCTCGCTAACTATGGTGCGTTCCTGTTCAAGACCATCGACTGGACTAAGGTTGGTTGGGTGAAGTAGTTTTACTTGCTTTCTGACAGATGGGGTGGGTGTTATGCACATTTGCACTCACCCTAACCCGGCGAGCAGATAATATTTTGTCGAGCAGATAACAACCCGTTATCTGCTCGACAAAATATTATCCGCTCGCGCTTTATCGCATTTGCGGATAAAAATTAGTTTTATTCTAAAAAAGCGAATATATGACGGGGGAGAATCTACAGGTTTTACACGGTAGAAAATTCCGTAGGTTGGTAAGGCACGAAAACTATTTGCGGTGGGGTAGGGGGTTCTGTACTATAAAAGCAACATTGTTGTATGTGCCTTGAATCATAGGTGATGTGTCACATCGTATAGACTCGAGGCAGTAAAGGAGAATCCTCATCATGAACGTTCAGAGAACCTTCAACCGCCGCACCCTGCTGACGGGCACTGTCGCCCTGGGAAGTGTTGGCTTACTGGCTGCGTGTGGCGGTTCAAAAGATGACAAGCTAAGCGGCAAAGCAGCTTCTAGCGCGGAAGAAGTTGTCAAGAATCTGCAGATTAACAAGCAAGACTACTCTTCACTGAAGAAGGGTGGCGAACTGAAACTTTCCGTAAGTGCTTTGGGCCCGGACTTCAACACCATGACTCAGAGCGGCTATACCACAGAGAACCTAGCAGCTTTTGGAGGCCCTTGTAACATACCAGCCGTTGTTGGTTTTTATAATACGGACCCTGCAGGCGAACGCTCTATCAACAAAGATTTCTGTTTGGAACACAAGATGGAGACTAAAGATGGGGTTCAGACCGTAGAATTCAAGATTAACCCCAAGGCGGTCTTTAATGACGGTACTCCTATTGACGTTGAAGCAGTCAAAGCATACTGGGAGATCTATAAGGGTGGCGGAGACTCAGGCTACAACATTATCCCCAACCCTTCATGGGAGCAGATGGAAAGTATTGAAGCTGTCGATGGTGACAAGTTCCATGTGAAGATTACTCTCTCAACTCCATACTATCTATCGGATGACCTGGGTACGTTTGCTACACATCCTGCTCTTGTTGATAAGAAGCTGTTCAACGATGGTTTTGTTGATAAGCCTATGGATCAATACTGGGCTGGTCCTTTTAAGGTAAGTAACTGGAACTCTTCTGAGAAGGTTATTACTTTGGCTCCGAACGATAAGTGGTGGGGCGAGAAGAAGCCATTGCTGGAGAAGATTATCTGGCGTCAGATGGGTATCGATTCTCTTCGGGCTGCGTTTAAGAACGGTGAACTGGATGCCGCAGGATTTACCGATGCTGCAACCTATAGCGCGGTTAAGGGGCAGAACGGTACTGAAATTCGTTCAGGTCAGAATACTGGCGTGCAGAACTTGCAGTTTAATGCTACTCGCGTTACAGATCTGGCGGTTCGCCGTGCTGCTTTTGCAGCGGTTGATCGTTCTCAACTAGCAGATGTTACCTTTAAGCAGGTTGGCTGGGAAGAACCAATGCCCGGGTCTATGCTCGCTATGCCCTTCCAGAAGGGATACGAGGATAACGTTCCGAAGGATTCGGGAGCAGATGCTGCCAAGAAGATTCTGGAAGAAGCAGGGTACACCAAGAGCGGTGACTTTTACCAGAAGGACGGTAAGACTGCAGGATTCTCGATTACTACTTTCGGTAGTGATACCGTCACCCAAGCAAAATTCCAGCGAATAGAGCAACAGCTTAAACAAGCCGGTATTAAAGTAACCAACGATAATCAGCCAGAGTCGAATTTTAACTCTGTCGTGGGTACGAAGAGTTACGATTGTACGCTTTCCGGTTGGGCTGTAGGCGCGATTATGGCAGATAGCCCCCAGTACTTCTACACCAAGGATATTAACAACGGTGTGGGTGACGACGAAATCGATAAGCTGATTGCTAAGATTTCGGCAACTGAATCTAAAGATGAGCAGATTAAGCTTGCCAATCAGGTAGAGAAGCTCCACATGGAAAAGGTTGCTATTTACTTGCCCTTCGCTAATGGTCCGAGCTACTCGGCTGTGAAGAGTAAGCTGGCAAACTACGGTCCTCGCTTGTTCCAGACAAGTTATACAGATGCTAATCTATGGGTCAATGTAGGCTGGCAGGAGTAGTCAATCTTGCAGCACTGTTGAGCCGAAGTGCCCCTGACCGATATGCGGTTGGGGGCACTTGCTTTTGCTGGGCTGTTTTCTGAAAGATACTAGTAGTCGCTGAGATGAAGCCCTTGAGGTTCTGTGCTGGTCCTATGTAATTCCAACCAGTGAAGGCGGTATATACCTCCGCCGCCGACAGCCACCGGCAAGATCAGCGTGGCGAAGATCAAAAGATGAAGGGTGTTGCGAAAGCTCATGAAACCGCGTGAAATAAGCTCAAAAGGCAGGATAGCCGGGATATAATTAAGCAGGGATGTTTTACTGTTGTGCATCCGGTATGTTTTACCCATTCACGGCGAACTAGCTCACCCGGCACAGATTCTCCCCAGAACCTCAGGAGCTTCGATGAAGAACGTATCTGTCTCTCGCAGAACCCTGCTCACTGGTACTCTTGCGCTCTCAGGAATCGGCGTGCTCACCGCCTGCCAATCCGGAACCAACGCTTCAGAACTGCCCGGCTCGGGCTGGGGAACAGACTCTCAAGAAGCAACAGCAACCAACCCGCGCGATAGAGCCGAGTTGCGCGAAGGCGGCAGCCTCAACCTGTCATATCCAGCTATCGGACCAAACTTTAACATTACCTCTGAATCCGGGTACGGAATCTCAATGCTCACTATTCACGCGGCCGTGAACTCGGCGGCCGCCACCGGGGGATGGATAAGCGACTACGCCGGAAACCTCACTACCAACCCCGACTACGTTACCGAGTTCAAAGCCGAAACCGCGAACGGTACACAAACCATCAGCATCAAGATCAACCCAAAAGCCACGTTTAACGATGGAACCCCTATCGACATTGAGGCACTGCGCACCACCTGGGAAATCCTGCGCGGCAAAGACGACGGCGGCAACGACTACCGAATACACGACGGGGGAGCCTGGAAACAGATAGCCTCGATCGAAGAAGCAGGTGACAAACACACCATCAGCATTACCATGAAAACCCCGTGGTACCCAGCCGATGGAAGCCTCTGCATCTTCCTGCACCCGGCGCTAAAAGACCCGGAGCTCTTCAACAACGGCTTTGATAAACCCCTTGATAAATACTGGGCGGGACCCTACAAAGTTCAAGAGTGGAATACCGCCGAAAGATACCTGAGAGTCGAGCGAAATCCAGCATGGTGGGGCACACAGCCCCTTCTCGATACCATCACCTGGTACGAGATAGAAGACAGCGCCGAAGAACGCGCATCCTTCAAAACCGGAGAACTTGATGTTGTTAACGTGAACACCGTGAGCGCCTACAACGACATCACGAGTGTTGCAGACATCGAAATTCGCCGCGGAATGGCGCTCTACGCGGGCGTTTTACAGCTCAACCCCCGCAAAGTTCCACTGCCCATACGCCAGGCCGTGGTTGCCGGAATCGACCGCAAACAGATTCAGCATATACGTTTCGGACAGCTTGGCTGGAAAGAAACCCTGCCCGGCTCGCTCTGCTTCCTGCCGCTCCAAAACGGGTACCGCAACAACTATCCCAGCAGACCAAGCATCGAAAACGCCGTCAAAATCCTTGAGAAAGCCGGATACACTCGCGCAGGTATTTACACCAAAGGCGAAGAAAAAGCCGCCCTGACCATCACCAACTTCACGACCGAGCCAACGGTGGCTTCCATGAGCAACTTCATGATGGAACAACTCAAGCGCATGGGGATTGACGCCAAGGTTGAAACCCGCCCAGCCAACGAATACAGCACTGCGCTCGCCGCTGGCGACTACGATGCGGTTTTCACCGGGTACAGCATCACCCCAACCCCCGTGGAGGCGGTTAACTACCTGTACGCTTCCGTCACGGAAGGCTGGAGCACCGAAGAAATCCGCAGCATGGCGGCGCAGATGCTGGGAACCGAGGATACACACCAGCAGCTGGAACGCGCCAACGCCATTGAACAGAAGCATCAGCAGGATGTTGCCACCTATATTCCGCTGTACAACGGGCCCAACTATCTTGCGGTGCGCAAAAAACTCGCCAACTATGGTCCCGCGCTCTTCGCAGCACCCTACTACGACCCCAATGTGTGGATTAACGTGGGGTGGGAGAAAAAATCGTAGTATGAACCGGGGGCTTAAGAGGCTCCGCCGCCATGACTAAACAACGGAATATCACAAAAGCCCCACGTGCAGCTCAACTGCACACGGGGCTTTTGCCTCACCGGAAAACCTACTTAGTAGTCACCTTCAAAACGGTGGATGCGTTATTTGCATTACCCACAACGCCCTCAACCGAGGCGAACTTGCGGGTATTGGTCACAATCACCGGAGTGATGAGCGGGTAACCGGCCTTCTTAATGACCGCAGGATCGAACTCGATCAGCGTATCGCCAGCGGCAACCTGATCTCCCTTCTTTACCTTGACGGTAAAGCCTTCACCGTCGAGGTTCACGGTATCCAAACCGACGTGCACCAAAAGTTCCACGCCGTTATCCAGCTTGAGGCCCACCGCGTGACCGGAGGGGTAAGTAGCTGCGACTTTACCCGCCGCAGGTGCAACCACGGTGGTGCCGGTCGGCTCAACAGCAACACCCTCGCCGAGCTTACCGGCAGCGAAAATCGGGTCTGGAACCTCGGAAAGCGCTACGGCCTTACCCTCTAAGGGAGAAGCCACCTCAAGAACGGTACCTGCCTCTAGTGCGGGCGCTGCAGCGGTTGCAGCTGCGGATGCTGACCCGGCCTGCTCGGCGGAGTCTTTCTTCGCAGATGCGCTTGCCGCCGCATCCCGTGCGGAATCTGCAGGAGCCTCGGCAGCCTTTGCAGCGTTCCTGGACTCATACCCGAAGAGCAGAACACCCGTCATTGCACCACCGAACGCAATTGCCAAGCCCAGAGCATACAGGGCGGAAGGCTGCATTGCGGGAATCGACAGGAGCGAGGTGAAGGCGAAAGCGTGCGACTTGACCCCTAGCAGTGAGATGGTGGCACCACCGGCCACAGCCGGTATCAGGATGAGGGGAATAACCCGCTTGTAGCGTAGAACCACACCGTAGAGGGAAGGCTCGGAAATACCACCGAGCAGGCCGGACATGGAAGCACCCACCGCAGTCTGGCGAAGCTCCTTATTCCGTGAAGCCCTAATAGCAACACCGGTGACCGC
This sequence comes from Rothia sp. HMSC08A08, assembly GCF_001808385.1. Classification (NCBI taxonomy): domain Bacteria; kingdom Bacillati; phylum Actinomycetota; class Actinomycetes; order Micrococcales; family Micrococcaceae; genus Rothia; species Rothia sp. HMSC08A08. The sequence continues at coordinate 26,454 of NZ_KV793082.1, read as the reverse complement.
GCCGAAGACGGCGAAATTGTAAGCACCCATGGGGGACTGGATGAAGTCGGTGCCCAGGGTCTGCAGGTTGTTAATCATCACGGCGTTCAGCGGCCAGTGCAGGCCCAACGGAACCATGAACAGGTACAGACCTGCGATTAGCGCACCCACAGCTCCCGGAGCTACATCGTTAACATTCTTCAGGAAGTCAGAGATACCCATAGCCACGCCAATACCGATGGGACCCACCACGAAGGCGGTTACAGGTACCAGAATAATAACGGACAGCATGGGGACGAAGACCATCTGCAGCATGTTCGGAATGATCTTCTTCAGCAGGCGCTCCAGAGGTGCCAAGAGGGCAACCGCCAGCAGGGGCGGGAACACCTGGCCGGTGTAATCGTAGGCGTACAGCGGCAGGTGTAGACCCATAATGGATACGTCAAGCATCTTAGTAGCCGGGTCAGCAAGTTTGGTGAGACTCTGGAAGGTGCTGGTCATCAGCGCCGCCGGAATAGCCGCACCAACCCACATATTCGCGCCCAAACGCTTTGCGGCGGTTGCGCCAAGCATAATGGGCATGAAGTTCAGCACCGACAGAGCGGCAGCCTTAAGGATGTACCAGAAAGCGAACTGCTTCATCCATTCGGCTTCGAGCGCCTTACCGGCGGCTTCATCGGAAAGTCGCGGACCGTTCACAATATCGATGTTCACGCTCTGGCCGGTCAGGTCGGTGTATTGACCGAAGAAACCGAACTGCTGCAAGAACACGATCAGGGTCAGAATCATGGAGGTGCCCAACAGCGCCCACAGCAGGGGACGGAAGGAATCGGAGAGCACATCGAAGATATTGGTGAGCCAGCCAGCCTTCTTGCCCCCGGAAGCCTTCTTGGAACCAGCATTATCTTCGCCAAGGTTCGCCATGCCAGGCAGGGTCTGCATCTCGTTGTAGACCCCCTCAACACGATCGCCGAGCACGACCTGAGTCTGACCGGACTGCTCAATGACCGAGAGCACCCCGGGGATGCTCTTAATCTGTTCCGTATTGACCTTGCTCCTGTCGGCGGGAGTTACGCGCAAACGGGTTGCGCAGTGCGTAAAGTGGGCGATATTCTCGGAACCGCCAAGTCCCGTCAGAATCTTCTCGCCAAGTTCGTGGTTTTTCACGTTGTTATCCTTGCACGGTGAATAGTGTGTTAGGGATGTTGCCGGCGGCATCCTCAGAGCAAAACGCCCCGAGAGAAACAAAAAAGACCCGAGCTGCCTGCCACCGTACCGTGATGCATTAAAGCATCGTGGGTATAACGACGAACCCTAGGGAATCTATTCCCTCAAGGGATTCAGCAACTCAGGTCTTGCCTGCCTTACCAGTAACAACCCTGTGTTCTATGGTTTTGTGATTCTTAGAATCACAATATCTGCATGTAACTTTAGGCGTAAACCTGCGCGAGCGCAAGATGAGGTTTTGAAAGTTCAGAAAGTGTAAATTGTGCCGTTCAGGTATACGGCGGTTTTTACGTTACGGCGAGGCAGAGCATCCGAAAGAGTTTAAACGCCGAACCGGTGCCGTTCATTAGATGTTACGGCACCGGTTCTTAGACGACTGCTGAGGGGAAGATGCGGTCTTGAGCTATTTCGTCGCGGAAGGGAAGAAGCTCAGTGAAGCCACCTCAAGCTCGGGGTAGCTGCGTTTCTGCCAGCGGCGACTACGATGCGCGTTCACCTCAATCAGCACGGCACCCAGTACTCCGGCGCCGATAGAGAGCATAAGAAGTTCCGTCGATGGCATCTCAAACTGGTGATACTTGACGAGAAGCGGTACCAGAAGGGCTGCGAAGAAGACACTCAAAAGCGCTCCGAAGAGAAGCATTCGTGCGGTATTGAGCGGGCGTGCTACCGCTGCCAGATTCCACAGCCCCATAATCACCAGGGTGATAAACGATGCCGTTTGAACCTGTCGTATATCCCCTTCCGGACGGAAGATAAACAGCGCCGCCAGGTTTACCAGAACCAGCATCGCCACCACGATAATAGAGTTCGGAATCGTGTAATTTAGCACGCGGCGCAAGAATCCGGGCACGTACCGGCGCGAGTTCGGCAGCAGTGCCAGCGCGAAAGAGGACGCCCCAACAATCAGGAAATCCGCGGTCGAGTACTGGCGCGGTAAGAACGGGAAAATCAGGCCCATCAGACCAAAGACCACACCCAGCAGGATCGCAAAGCCGGTCTTTGTTAGGAACAGGTTTGCCACCATTTCGATGTTCGCAATCACCTGGCGGCCCTGTTCCAAGGCAGCGGGAAGCGAAGAGAACTTGCCGTCCAGAAGCACCAGGCGCGAGACGGCTTTCGTCGCGGGTGCAGCGTTACCCATTGCAATGCCGAGATTGGCGTGTTTGAGGGCGAGCGCATCGTTAATACCGTCGCCGGTCATTGCCACGACGTGCCCTTGCTCTTTGAGCGAGATCACCATGTTCTTCTTCTGCTCGGGCGAAACGCGACCGAAAATATTGTGGGTTGTGGCGGCTTCGGCGAGTTCGGGGCCGTCTTCCGGCAGGGTAGAGGCATCAATCGCGCCCGCAGAAATATCCATGCCGGCGGTCTTCGCAGCTGCCTGCACCGTGTACGGGTTATCGCCTGAGAACACCTTGAGGGTTACGCCCTGGCGATTGAAATAGTCCACGATTTCGGGGGCATCGGAACGTACATTTTCGCGGAAAATCACGAAGAGCACGGGGGTATGGTCGGCGGGGATGTGCTGCACCGGGTCTCCGTCATCGTTGCGTACCACAGCGGATGCATGCGCGAGTACCATCGTGCGCAGACCTAATGATGCGAGTTCACGGGCCCGCTCACGTTCCTCGGTGCCCTGGTTCAGCAGAGCCTCGGGAGCGCCGAGAAGCCAGGCTCCCGAAGACTTAAACTCGATAGCACTAAAGCGTAACGCCGATGAGAACGGCACAATGCCGCTGACCTGCTCGGTGGGCGCCTGCTCGAACCCACCGGTGAGTGCTGCTGCGGTCGGATTCGCGTTTTCATCATGACCGAACCACGCCAATGCCTGGTCCCAGCCCTGCGGCAGGGATGCGCGCCACGCCTGATTTTCATCGGGTGCTTTTGCCTCGGCCGGAGTAGTCAGCGGACGTACCGAATCGAAAATCACGCCGCCCTCGGTCAGGGTGCCCGTCTTGTCGAAGCACACCGTATCCACGCGGGCGAGCACCTCAACGGCGGGCTGTTCCTGCACCAAAATATTGTGTTTACGTCCCAGAGCCACAGCCGCCGCCGCGAACGCCAAGGTTGTCATGAGCGCCAAACCCTGCGGAATCATAGATGCTACTGACGAAACTACCGCAATAGCAACGTTCTCCCAGAGACCGTCACGATTGACGATCTCAAGGCCGCCCGCCGCGCGCACCTGGCCCCACAGCACGATCGGGATAATGATGGCAAGGCCGAAGGTAATCCACCGCACCACGCGGTCGAGCGCATCGCGAAGCTCAGACTGGATGCGCGAGAACTGACGGGCCTCATCGGAAATTTTACTTGCACGGGACTCGGAGCCCACCGCCGAGAGCAGTACGCGCCCGGTGCCGCCGAGCACGCTCGATGCCGAAAGCACCATATCGCCCGGACGTTTCGGAATGGGGTCATTCTCGCCGGTCAGCAGGGATTCATCCAGCTCTAGCGAATCGGAGGTGAGGACCACCGCATCCGCAGGAACCTGGTCGCCGCGTTTGAGTACTACCACATCGCCCTCAACCAGGGACTCCATAGGAACCTCGATCATAGCGCCATCGCGTACTGCCGTGATCGGGGATCGGTCAAGCAGAGAGATACGGTCGAGCTCAAGTTTAGCCTTGTACTCCTGCACAAAACCGATAATCACATTCGCCACCACGGCGAACAGAAAGAGCAGATCAGCCCAACGCTGGTACAGAATCACAACCAGACCGCACAGCCCAAGCACCAGGTTAAATACCGTAAATAGGTGTGCCCGCATAATGCTCCACAAGGTGCGGGAAGACTTATTATTCTGAGCATTGACCTTACCGGCGGCGGTGAGCTTAGCAACCTCATCGCTGCTGAGCCCGTGAACAGCAAGCTCTTGAGAACCGCTGTGTGCCTGAGCAGAATATTCGGGAACATAACCGGAGGCTTCAGACAGCATTGTCTTGTGCTGGTCAGAACTCATGGATGGGGTACTCTCCTTCGTGGGGTAGGGGAAGAGTAATACATACGGTTTGGACTGCACCCGGGCGAGTTCAGACTTCTTATCACGAGAAATAACCCTGCGCCGGGCATTACTTTATTCTAACAAGTAACCATGGCACAGGGCTTATATGCCGAACTGGGAATATACTGAGAATCCGTCGGATACCGGCATGAAATATTCGGGGTAGCAGCCCAGAAAAAGGACGACTCAAAGCACAGTGCCGCTCTATCGCCGCGGCAGAACCAGAGGTCGCTTCGTCACCGGATGCTCCAAAACCTCAATCGGATGCTGATACACACGGCTCAGCCGCTCCTCGGTACACACCTGGGCAGGGGTACCGTTGGCAGCCACACGACCCCTATCCAGCAGCACGATCCTATCCGAATACGCCGCCGCCACATCTAAATCATGCAGAACCGCCAACACCGCCGTGCCCTCAGCGGCAAGCTCCCGGCTCATCTGCAGAGTCTGTTCCTGATGTTTAATATCCAGCGCCGCCGTAGGCTCATCCAAGAGTATTAGGGGAGTCTGCTGCGCAAAAATACGAGCCAAATGCACGCGCCCGCTTTCGCCGCCCGAAAGGGTTGTCACATCGCGATTTGCCATCATCTCTGTATGCGTGCACGCCATCATCTGCTCGATCACGGCGTCGTCCTCATGCGCACGCTCGGTACCGCGCCACGGGGTGCGCCCCATCGCCACTACCTCGTGTGCCAGGTACGAAAACGCCACCTGAGTTTTCTGCAGCAGCAGGGCACGCAGGCGCGCAAGCTCAAGATATGAATACTCACCCACCGGCTTATCCTTGAGCAGCACCGAACCGGAATCAGGCTTAATATCGCCTGCAATAACCCCCAAAATCGTGGACTTACCGGCACCATTGGGACCGATGAGCGACACAACCTCGCCCGCCCGAACCTCAAAAGAGACATCCTCTAAGATGCGCCGCCCGCCCACTGACAGCGACACCTCATCAACAATAAGCATTAAAGACCTCCCTTCCCCATCGAACGGCGCAGCAGGAAGAAGAACGTAGGGCCACCCACGAGCGCCGTAAAAATACCGATCGGCAGGTCAGAGACCGGAATGAGAGTGCGCGCCCCCAAATCGGAAAGCGCAATTAACAGCGCCCCGCCCAGCGCCGAAGCAGGCAGCAGCAAACGGTTAGACGGCCCCACAATAAGCCGAAGCAGATGCGGAATAATAAGCCCCACAAAGGCGATAATGCCCGCATGAGCCACCGCCGCACCCGTCAAAAGCGCCGTAGCAGCAATCGCAACACCGCGCAGACGCTCAACATTCACCCCGGAATGCTGTGCCGCGCGCTCGCCCAGCGCCAACAGATCAAGTTTGCGTGAAATCATCAAGCACATGATTAGCCCCGCTACGATCACGAACCACACGCTGGCAAGAGCCTTCCACGTAGACCCGTTGAGCGATCCCATCTGCCAGAAGACGATGCGGTCGCGGCTGACATTATCGGCCAGGTACAGGCAGAACGCGATTGCGGCGTTTGCCACCGCAGTTACCGCAATACCCGTCAAAATCATGGAGAGAACTTTCGCTCGACCTGAGGAACGCGAGAGAAAATAAACCAGTGCTGTTGCCGCGAGGGCACCGCCGAAGGCGAAAGCTGGAACCGTGTAAATATCGAAGAATTCGAGATTGAAAACGACCGCTACACATGCTCCCACCGCGGCGCCCGAAGACACACCGATAACCCCGGGCTCGGCCAGCGGGTTACCGAAAACCGCCTGCATGACCGCGCCCGAGCATCCCAGGGCAGCGCCCACGAGCAGCCCCAAAAGCACACGCGGAAAACGAATATTCCACAGGGTGCTGTCTTCAAGATAGGCGGTCGGATCCTTGGGAATCATACCCAAGCGGCGCCCCAGCGAAGCCACCACATGATCGGTCGGAATATTGTACTGACCCAACCCCGCCGACACCACGGTTATGACGATCAGGGCAATACTCAGAAAGCCAAAAGTTGCGAGAATACGGATGCGGCGTTTGCTGCGATAATCCGCGCTGCCGGGAGTCGCCGCATCAGTGCGGTTGGACGAATTCACAGGTAGAGCCTCTTAACGCTGGGGTGCGTAGATAGCGCGGGCTAGGGAAAGCAGAACGGCGGGGGTGTTCGGACCGTAGGATAGAATCTGCCCGTCGTTCATATCAACCACGCGCCTGCTCTTTCCCGCGTTCGTTTCGGCAACCCCCGGACGTGCCAAGAATCCATCCAAGCCGCCGGTAGATTCCACGCCGTGAGTCATAGTCAAAATGACATCCGGGTTCACCTTGACCAGCGCCTCGCTATTCGCAGGAACAATGTTGCGCGTTCCCTGCTCGGAAGCCACATCTCTGCCCTCAAGCGCGGCAATCAGATCATCCGCACCGGAACCCTTGCCGAGAATGAAGAATACCCCGGCATTACCACGCACGTACAGGAACGCCATCGACAATTTCTTATCGCCTTCAGGGGCAACTTCTTTGATGGTATTCAGGGCATAATCAAGGTCTTTCTGCACGCGCTCGGCAACCTTATCGCCCGCCTCCTGCACGCCTAAAGCCTGTGCCACAGCCTTGAGCTGGGGAATAATCTTATCCATGCGCCTCTCATGGTCGAACACCACCACAGTCACGCCCGCATCGCGCAGTTGTTCAACAACTTCTTCGGGACCATTGCTCTTATCCCAGAGCACAAGATCGGGGTTCGTCGCGAGAATCGCATCCGCGTTCAGGTCGTGGCCGTTCTGAGTGACGAGCGGCAGCTTCGCTAGCGAAGACTCGGTTGAAGACGTTACACGACCGACCAGACGATCACCCAAACCCAGCGAGATGACCTCTTGCGCGAGAGTGCCGTACAGATCAAGAGCCAGGATGCGGTTCGCCGACTTAACAGTCACCTCATCGCCCTTGAAATCCTTGAAGGTCACGGGAAGCTGCGGGGTGGGAGTCTCAACCATCGGCTGAACTTCGGGGGTGTTCTTCGCGCTGCTGGGACCCGTCAGCGATTTCGGATCGGAAGAAACATTGCTCTTGAGATCCTGCGCAAGGTTCTCAAGCTCAGACTTGGTGGTCTGTTCATCAACCACGGAATGCGAGGATGCGCTCGTGCTGCCCGGATTTTGGGTGCCGATGCCGCATCCGGAGATAAAAAATATGGATGCCGCTAATAGCGCGGCGGTAACCTTCTGCGATGCGCTCGCTCTGCCTTGCCGGTGTCTGGGGCGTGTTGTTGCGCCGGGGTGTGAGAGACGAAAAGCCATATGAAGAGTTCCTATCGGCTAAAACTGTGAGTGTATGTATTCGTGATGAGAGCGTGTGCTTAGGGTGAGGGTGCGGGTAGTCGATACTACCCGCACCCTGGCGCATCCGGTGAGCTATGAGGTGCGGATGCTGCACCGAGGAATAAACCCGAGCCTAAGAATCGCCGCATATGCCGGTATTTATAGGCTGATCTTAGGTTTATTCGGAGCGCTCAGACATCCTGGAGGACTTGCGACGGCGCGTGTACAGTACGGCACCAATACCGGCGACCAGAGAGGCCAGACCACTAGCAACCCCAGCCTCTACACCGCTGGCACCGGTATGCGCCAGACGACCATGAGAGCCGCGTGCGTTGAGAGATTCGCATCCCTGACCCTGATATACGGTTTCGGTCACAGTTTGGGTGGTCTGGGTTTTGGCGGTGTTGCCCGCGGGTTGTGTACCCGAAAGCGACGCTGAGAAGCTCAGCGGAGCCATATCCTTACCCGCCTCGTAGAAACCTGCAAACGCTTTAGCACCCTCAGCGGTAATGGTAGTGCCCGCACCGCTGATGGAAATTTTATCGCCAGAGACCTGCAAACCGCTCACATCAACGTTGAGCAGAGCAACTTCACCGTAATTCTGTGATTTGCCGTCCATATCGTTGCCGACCACCGTTGCGTAGAGAACTGCGGTCTTACCGTTGATCTCCAGACGCGGGTTTGAGATGGTGGTGTCCAGAATTCCATGGTGTCCGGTGAAATGCACCGAACCGGTGAAGGAAATCGAGCCTTTACCATCCTTGAAGGAACCCGTGCCCTTCGCCCACTGGAAGGCATTATTGGAATAGGTGGTACCGTTCAGATCCCAGCTGCCGTTAGCGATGCCGCCGCGAATGTAGTTGCGGAAGGAATCGCGCACACCCCACCCGAGGTCTGCGCTGGCAACCTTACCATCTGCGGATGCGGCCGGTGCATTCTTTGCAGCCTTAACGGGAACCTGCTTGGTCACGGTCACCGGGGTGCAGACGGGCTGGGCGGGGTTCTTCGAGACGCTGCTGAAGGAACCACTCTTACCGCCATTCGGGTGTGCAGCCGGGGCAGAGCCGTTACGGGAAGGGGAGGCACTGCCGCCGCCATTGTTCACGGAACCGCCAAAGTTCGGGCCGCCAGTACCCGCATTCGCATTATTACCTAGGTTCGCCGAACCGCTGCCGGTGTTAGAACCCTTAACCGTGGTGTCGGTAACCTTATTTTCCACCAGCTGGGAACCGAGTTTTGCGCTGAAGGAGAGCGGAGCCATAGCGCGCTTGTCGGCGTCATTGTACTGCCCGGCGAAGATTGCCTCGGACCCCTCGACTGTAACGGTAACGGCTGCATTCTTAGCCGAGAGCACGTTATTCTCTAAGGTTGCACCGTTCAAATCGACCTCGGCGAGTACAAGATCTTTGAAGGTGCGGTTTTCGCCCTGCATGTTGAGCGCTTCGGCGTCGACAACCAGGTAGCCCTTGCCCTCTTTGATGACTAGGCGAGTGTTCTCGAAGCTGCTGTTGAGCTGACCGTGATGCCCGCTAATATGCACCTTGCCCGCGAAGTTGATCTGACCGGTCTTCGTTGCCTCATCGTACGAGCCGGATGCGCTGGTAAAGTCCAGCCCGCCCGCCGCATTCTTCGACAGACCCTCGACGGTGATGTTACCGCGCGCAATGGTGTTGAGGTAGTGCAGGAAGGAATCACGAATATTCCAGGTCAGGTTGCCGGATTCAATAATGTGCCCTTGACCTTTCGGCACGTCGGTTCTCGGCGCTGCATCGGTAGCCGGAGGCTGAGCCGGTGCGGGCTTAGCGGCTTCCGAGCTTTGTGAGGGCTGTGGTGCCGGTTGAGAGCTGGGTGCTTCGCTGGGCTTTGAAGGGTTTGAGGCAGGTGCCTCAGAAGTCTGAGAGGGCTGTGGTGCCGGAGCTTCGGAACTCTGTGAGGGCTGTGGTGCCGGTTGAGAGCTGGGTGCTTCGCTGGGCTTTGAAGGGTTTGAGGCAGGTGCCTCAGAAGTCTGAGAGGGCTGCGGTGCTGGAGCCTCGGAACTCCGTGAAGGCTGCGGCTCTGGCATTTCAGCAGGTTTACTTTGCTCTGGCGCAGGCTGAGATGGCTCAGGAGCTGGATCGGCAGGCTTACTCGGTTCTGGTGCAGGCTGAGTCGGCTCTGGGGTCGGATCAGCAGGTTTCTCCGGTGCCGGTGCCTGCTTGGTAACGAGCTTTGCGGAGAATGCCAGCGCATCCAGCTCTTGACCTGCCTGGTAGAACCCGGCAAACACCGAGGTTGCTTCTGCGCTGAGTTTCACCTTGGTGGCATCAGATGCTGCCAAGGTCAGCTGCCCGCCTTCGTTTTTCAGGGAGGAAGCATCGAAAGTACCAATCAGCGTGTGATCGTGCTGTACGGGCGGGTTCGGGGTGGTGTTGCCGTTATAGGGGCGTTCGCTGATATTTGCGTATAGGCTGCCTTGCCCGTCTTTGATGACAAGTTCCAAGTCGCTGATAGTTACTTCGAGCACGCCGTGGTGCCCGGTGTACTTCACGCTGGAGCCGGTGAATTTGACGTGGTACGAACCGTCTGCCTCGACGGTACCTTCAGCGGCGGTGAAGTGATAAGAACCATCCGCATTGGAGGTAGCACCGGTTAGCTCCTGCGAACCACCGGCGACAGGACCGGTGATGTATCTGCGGAATGAGGATTTGACGCCCCAATCTACGGATGCATCCTGCAGGCTTTGTGATGCGGCAGCTGGCGCCTGCTCAGAGACGATCTGCGCGGTCGGTGCGGGTTGGTTCGCTAGGGCGGGGGTGGCGGCGATGCCACTGAGGCCAACGGCGGCAGACGCTAGAAACGCCCATGAGCGCTTCGCGTTATGCGACATAGACATGTGTTCCTCTATTCGTGGTTTTAGTAATGAGCAGTCTTAGTCTAGACCTATTAGCTAAGACTTGTGTAGCTTAATTGTAGTACTTTGCTTCATGATGAGGTTACCCTTAATAAAATTTTTTAGCATCGGTGTTGCAAAACCAAAAATTTAGTGACACTATGTCATTTATTGATTTGGTGACACAGTGTCATCAAAAATATTCATGACTCTCAACTCAATCAGGAGGCGTTCCGTGACCGCCATTATTACCCCCGAAACCACCTCACCCGATGCTGTCGAACAGCGGTTTTCGGCCCGGCTAAAAGCTAGCACCAAGCGCGTGCATGATAATGCCGAGCACTCTACCTTTATGGAAGATTTGATGGGCGGGAAACTCGATACTTCCGCGTATTTACGCCTCATCAACCAGTACACCTATATCTATGAGGCGCTGGAGGAAATCTCTCGGAATCTGCGTGAATCCGGTAACTCGCTGACCGATCCTTTCACTCTGGAAGGGCTGGATCGTGCCGCCGCGATTCACCATGATATTCGTGCTCTAGGGCAGACCGAGATTGACGCCCCGCTGCCAGCAACTATCGAATACGTGGCGCGTATCAAGGCGACTGCCCAGGCTCCCGAGCGGTTCTTGGCGCATCATTATCTGCGCTATCTGGGAGATCTCTCGGGTGGGCAGGCGGTGGCGGCTCTGGTGGCGCGCCATTACGGCATTGCACGGGATGCTCTGACCATGTATTCGTTCCCGCAGCTTCCCAAGCCGAAGGTCTTCAAGGATGAATATCGGGAGCTTCTTGATCGCGCTCCTTTGAGCGAAGAGCAGCGTGAAGCCCTGATTGACGAGGCTGTGGAAGGGTTCCGTATTAATGCAGCGCTCTTTGCCCAATTAGGCGAGCAGGATGGCTGTCTGTAAGCGTCTCGATAGATGTTCAAAGTTCGCGTTTGAGGTATATCGGGACCATTTGTGACAGATTGTTACACATGTATAGACGGTACCTCAGAGTGTTTATTATCACTGAAAAATATACGTAAATAACCGTTATATGACACTTATAGGGCAGATTTAGACATGCGCTTAGGCATTCATCCTGTGACGCGGACATATAAGGATGCGATGGCTCCCCAGAGAGAAAACCACCGCATCCTTTGTTACCGCCGTATGCGCGTTTTAACTCAACTGCACATGACACTACCTGCTGCTACGCGGCCTGAGGCTCGGGTTTGGGACCCGCCGTGACCGCGCGATCGCGATTCTGCGCTATGCGCACGGCCGGGGTGAGCGCCGAACCTGCCCAAAGAGCCATGACCGCATAGAGACACAGGATCGGCACGGTCGAAAACAACAAGGCATACTGCGCAAGATGATTGAGACTGTTGAAACCTCCACCGATAGCAGCTCCCAGCCACATAGGCGAAATATATAGACCGATAAACGCCACCCACGTCAAAACACGTGCGGTACCGGATAACCAGGCAGGCAGGTGCGCAAAAAACAGGAGGAAAGCGTCAAGAATAAGCGCCATGATAATCAGCGGGAACATGACGTTATGATGCGACCAGCTGATGGGGGAGATGCTCACCATCAAAAACCCGCCGACCGCCACCTGAGATAGCACAAGATTACGGCGAATAAGCTGGCGCAGAAGCACCGCACAGAGACCGATCGTAGCAAGCGCAAGAGCGTAATATACAGGCCTCAGAGTGGGCTCGCGCAGACCCAGGTGCATCAGCCAGCCTTGAATCGAAATATTATCGGCGAAGTTAATACCTCCAACACGGCCGGAATCCGAAACGGCGCTCGTCCAGAACGTAACTGCCTGCTGCGGAAGGAAGATAAACCCAAGAAGAATGGTCGTGCCGAAAGAAGCGCCTAGGGTAAGGATGCCGCGCCAGTCTTTGCGCATGAGCAGAATAAGGCCGAAGGCAAGCGGGGTGAGCTTAATACCGCCCGCGATGCCGATAAGCGCACCCCGGGGAATGCGGGTTGCCGGTCGTATAAAATCGGCAAGCACCAGCGTAAGGATGATGGGGTTGATTTGTATCAGCGAGAGCCCGCGCCGCCATGGCCCGGTCATAATAATGATGAACGTGAGAGCAGCGATGATGCCGTATGTGCCGAGTCTCTCCTGGAAAGGGATGCTGTAGCCGCGGTCGGTGGCGTAGTTATAGATAAGGGTTGCCAGCCACCATGCAACACCGATGCTGATCGCATACATGATGGCGATACCCACCCATGCGGGCAGAAAAGCGAACGGTAAGAACACGAGCGCGGCAAAGGGCGGGTAGGTGAAGGGCAACCTAAAGTCGCCGTACTCCAGGAGATTACGGGCGTAGAGATCTTTGTGCATGCCGTCGTTATCGAAGATAGTCATGGCACCGAAACGGTAGACATTGAAGTCTAGTCCGTTCGTGAACTCGATATAGATAAGCCAACCGATAACAAAGAGAGCAAATGCCGCGAGCGTTATTCTGCCCGCTTTAGGTATGTCTGGCGTAAAGACCTGCACGGATGGTGCTGCGGTCATGGTGATCTTTCTGTTGTGTCTGTGCATTTTTTTGGATGCGGTTCGGCGGGGCGAATGTGTTATCGGTGTGAACGGTTTATGTAACCCATCCTCCAGTCTAGCGTGTGAAAGCGCAGGTGGGGAGTGCCTTGAGGCAGAAAAAGGCTCTTGATGTGAAGAAAAGCGTTGGAAACTCCGCTTTATTCACATCAAGAGCCTTTGTATAGGGCAGGCTATGCCGATAGGGGGATCTAGCCTTGCGCCACCTCACCAAAGTGAGCTGTCATAGTGCCTTCGTGAGCGGCACGCAGCTCATCAAGGTTGATGGAAACCTCGTTTTGGAAGTCCAGCGCGTTCGAGAGCGCATCCACTACGCCGATGCGCGCGAACGGGAACTGCCGGGCGGTGCACATATCCTTGAAACGCACCTCCTCAGAACGCGGGACGGAAACCACCACGCGACCTAAGGATTCCGAGAACAGCAGGGTGAACAGGTCGAGCCCGTCGCGTTCGGCAACTTCGCCCAGCCCGATGCGCGCCCCGGTGTTGAAACGCAGGCAGGCTTCCGCGAGTGCTGCGGCAAGGCCACCGGCGGCAACGTCGTGTGCCGCATCGATCATGCCGTCACGCGACATATTTACGAGCATATCGCCAAGCTGACGTTCAACCGCCAGATCAACCTTCGGGGGCAGACCACCCAAGTGCCCCTTGAAACGCGCCCATTCTGAACCGTCTAGCTCGTCACGCGTAGTACCCAGCAGGTAGATAGCCTGACCATCGTGTTCCGGCGCCCAACCCGAGGGGGTGCGCCGGGTAACGTCGTCCATTACGCCCATCATCGCGACCACGGGGGTCGGATTAATGGCCTTACCGCCGGTCTGGTTGTACAGCGAAACATTGCCGCCGGTGACCGGAACACCCAGCTCCATGCAGCCGTCGGCAAGACCGCGCACGGCTTCCGCAAACTGCCACATGACGTCCGGATCTTCGGGGGAACCGAAATTCAAGCAGTCCGAAACCGCGACCGGGCGGGCACCCACGGTTGCCACGTTGCGGTAGGCCTCCGCCAGGGATGCCCGCGCGCCCTCATACGGGTCAAGGTAGGTAAAACGTGGTGATGCGTCAGTCGCCAGCGCGACCCCCAGGTTGGTGTTCTCGTCCACACGCACCACGCCCGAATCGTCCGGCATAGAGAGGGCTGTGTTGCCCTGCACGTAGCGGTCGTATTGATTGGTGATCCAGGACTTGGAGCACATATTCGGAGATGCCATGAAAGCCTTGATAGCCTCGCCCAGCTGTTCGCCGCGCGGACGCGCATCGTCGGCAGTGGAGCCGGTGAAATGGTCTGCCTGGAGTGCATCCTGACCAGTCGGGCGCGCATAGGGGCGCTCATAGGTGGGGCCGTCGTGCGCCACGGTACGCGGGTCTACATCAACGATCACCTGGCCGTCCCATTCAATGGTTAGGCGACCGGTATCGGTCACCTCGCCCAAGAAGGAGTACTCCACGCCCCACTTCTTCATAATCGCCTCAAAACGCTCGACGTTCTCGGGCGAAACGACCGCCATCATGCGTTCCTGCGATTCCGACATCAGAATTTCGCCGGGGGTTAAGGTGGGGTCTCGCAAGAGTACTTTGGTAAGGTCTACATGCATGCCGCCCTCGCCGTTGGAGGCGAGCTCACTGGTTGCACAGGAGATACCGGCAGCGCCGAGATCCTGAATGCCTTCGACCACGGAACCCTTGAAGAGTTCCAGGCAGCATTCGATCAGAACCTTCTCGGCGAAGGGGTCGCCTACCTGCACTGCGGGTCGCTTGGAGGGCTTGGTGTCGTCAAAGGACTCTGAAGCCAGTACGGATGCGCCGCCAATACCGTCGCCGCCGGTGCGTGCCCCGAAGAGCACTACCTGATTGCCCACACCGGATGCGTTTGCCAGGCGAATATCTTCGTGGCGCATAATACCGACTGCCAGGGCATTGACAAGGGGGTTTGCCTGGTAGCAGGCGTCAAATTCGGTCTCGCCGCCAATATTGGGCAGCCCCAGAGAGTTGCCGTAGCCGCCGATGCCCGCAACCACACCGCCGACCACGCGGGCGGTATCCGGGTGGTCGATAGCGCCGAAACGCAGCGGATCCATAACCGCGATCGGGCGTGCACCCATCGAAATAATGTCACGCACAATACCGCCCACTCCGGTTGCCGCACCCTGATAAGGCTCAACATAGGAGGGGTGGTTGTGTGACTCGATCTTGAAGGTTACCGCCCACCCGTCGCCGATATCGGTTACGCCAGCGTTCTCGCCGATGCCGACCATCAGGTCTTTTTTCATCTCATCGGTAACCTTGGCACCGAATTGCTTCAGGTGCACTTTCGAGGATTTGTAGGAGCAATGCTCGGACCACATGACCGAGTACATGGCCAGCTCGGCCGCGGTCGGGCGGCGGCCCAGAATCTTCTTGATGTCTTCGAACTCGTTTTCCTTTAACCCCAGCTCTGCCCAGGGGAGTTCAGTATCGGGGGTTTCCGCCGCATGCTCGACGGTATCGAGGTTAAACTGCTTCTCGCTCATCGCTTGTGTCTATCCTTGTCGTCGTGCGTCTAGCGGGCGTTGATCAGGTTGGAAAGAGCGGAGGTGAAGACGCCCAAGCCGTCGGCACCGCCTCGTAGTGAAACATCACCGAACCCGGAGGATGAGGGACCAAAACCGGGCTCAACCGCGTGTTCTGGGTGGGGCATCAGACCGACGACGTTTCCGCGTTCGTTGCTGATACCGGCAATATCGTGGCGTGAACCGTTCGGGTTGAAACCCACGTATCGGAACACCACGCGATTCTCGGCTTCGAGCGCCTCTAAAGTTTTGGCGTCCGCCACGTATTGACCGTCCTGGTTTTTAAGCGGAACAACAATCTCTTGCCCAGGTTCGTAAGATCCGGTCCACGAGGTAGCGTTATTTTCGATGCGCAGGGTTTGGTCACGGCAAATGAACTTGCGGTGATCGTTCTTAATCATGGATCCGGGGAGCAGATGCGACTCGGTGAGAATCTGAAAACCATTGCAGATACCCAGCACCGGCAGGGGAGCAGAGCCCGATGTTCCCGCTGCATTTGCCGCTGCGATGACCGAATGCATGACGGGTGCTTTTGCGGCGATAGCGCCTGCACGCAGGTAGTCGCCGTAGGAGAACCCGCCGGGAATGATGACGGCATCAACGTTTTTGAGATCTTCGTCGTCATGCCAAAGTTCGACGACGGTTCCGCCCGCTAACCGTACGGCACGCGCCGCATCGCGGTCATCGAGGGTGCCGGGGAAAGTAATAACGCCGATGCGCGCATCAGCAAAGTCGGGGTTGGGTGCCGAGACGCTGAAGTCGCCAACAAGGGGAACTTCGTGTGCTGCGAGTGATTCTGCCATGCTCTTAGTCCTCCAGAACCGAGACGTTCACAACGTCTTCGATGACGGGATTTGAGAGTAGCTCTTCTGCCGCTTGGCGTGCCTGCGCAAGATGTTCTTCGGTAGCTTCGCCTTCGACGGTCAACTCAAAACGTTTGCCTTGGCGAACGTCGGTGAAGGAATTCAGGCCGATACGGGGCAGCTCGTGAGCGATAGCTTTACCCTGCGGGTCAAGAATTTCGGGCTTGAGCATAACATCAACAACAATACGGGCCATGTGCGGGCACTCCTTGGGTGCATGAGTTCTGATTGAGCCGTCTTAATGTTACCGCAAGCACGCTTCTTGACGCCCGATCGGCGAGCGAATTTTGACCGCAGTATCAGTGAAAGAGCGGCGGGTACGGGAACGTGAAACTAAGCGCGCATAAATATGAAGATACCCATGGTGAGCTATGCCTTACCAAGAAG
Organism: Rothia sp. HMSC08A08; assembly: GCF_001808385.1. Classification (NCBI taxonomy): domain Bacteria; kingdom Bacillati; phylum Actinomycetota; class Actinomycetes; order Micrococcales; family Micrococcaceae; genus Rothia; species Rothia sp. HMSC08A08. The sequence continues at coordinate 9,740 of NZ_KV793082.1, read as the reverse complement.
AAAGTGTGGAATCAAAACTCCTTGTAGGAAAGCGTAATAATTCTTCTCAAAAATCGTTCTCTGTGAGCGAACATCGGAATTTTGAAGTCTTTAGCAGGTGATGTTTCAAAACTGCGGATTAAAGAATAATTTTGGAGATTATGCATATCAGGATGCGCGCCTCAGCTAGTTTTCAAGCGTCGTGTCAATGTTTAAAGTATGCTTGAGTGGTAAACTAATCTTAAAGTTGTTGATTTCACATAAACTATTTACATGTAAATTATAAAAACCAATCTCGCATGCTGTATAGTATATTTCCGTTGTAAACTTTTGCTCCATAAAAGTGACATCAACGATTCATTTTGCTCACATTTTGTTTAAAGTGATTATGTTCACAGAGAATATATGATTACAAATTCTCTAAGAACGTGTATGATGTCGCGCCAGTTTTCAAGCGGCGCCTCATCGCACTCCTGTCATCACCACTGGCAGAAAACAAAACGGGCAAACCCTGAGCTGCATCAACCGCGTAACCACCGTGGCTTGAAAAGGCATAGCGCGCGGCTATGTTAATTCACTCCGTTCCACCGAGCGGAATGAGCCATCATTTCCGGGGTGGGCGGTGATGCACCGCGCTGAGTCACCGCACAAGCCGTGCAGGACAATCACCACTAAGTAAATAACGATCGCTGAAAATATTCACCGAATACATACGGGCTTGAGGAGTGTGGCACTTCAGAAAAGCTCGAAGATGCTCCTCGGGATGAAAAAGACAGGCTATCGCGATAGATAAACTCAACCACAAGTATTTCTCCCTCGTTTTCCGGCGGGGGAGAAATTAGTTTAAGCCACAGCGGCGCGATCGAGAGCGCCCTCAATCTGACTCAAGACGCGACGGCGCAGCGTTACCGAACGCTCCGAAAGCTCGCGCTGATGCCGCACATACTCGGCTTTACCTTCGGGAGTCTCTACCTTAATAGGCTCATAGCCCCAATCGAGAAGGTCGTACGGTGCGGCGCGCATATCGAGTTCGCGCGCATCCCAGGCAAGCTCAAAACAGTCCATCACGAGCGCCGAATCGATGAGTGGAATCAGCTTATATGCCCACTTGTAGACGTCCATATTGGCGTGCAGGCAAGCGGGCTGTTCTAGTGTGCGCTGCGATTCACGGGTGGGCTGTAGCTCGTTCATGGGTGCCGCCTGAGGCATGAAAAACCGGAACGCATCGAAATGCGAGCAGCGGATGCGGTGCGACTCAACCACCCGGTCGGTACCTTCAGCACCCAAGCGCAAATCCAGGTAGTCGTGACGAATATTGTTCTGAACTGATTTATACGCCATAGCCCATTCGTGCATACCAAAGCACCCAAAAAACGCTTTTTTATCGGCTGTATTTGACAGAATTTCGCGGGTGAACGTGAGGGCGGTGCCGCGTTTGTCCACGAATTGGGGTATATCCACGAGAACCGCGTCGCCACGTTCGGCATGGGTGCGTGCATCGTCGGGGGAGAGCCCAGCTGAAAGGAGCTCGTCCTCGGTTGCAGCGCGGTAGAATTTCCAGTTGGCGCGTTCGGCGGCATCCAGCAGAATGACGCCAGCTCCAGGATGCCAGCGCTTGAACTGACCGGGTTTGAGCGTGTAGTACGTAAACAGAAAATCCTCGACCGGATGCGCCTGACCGCGCTCGCGCCGCCGCACAAACGGGTCAGCAAAACGACCCGCCCGGCGCTCATGCTCCTTCGCATAAGCACGCCAGAGCGAGCCGTCAAGTACCTGTAGCACTTTGGGAGTCATCCTTCTAGACTAAACTATCTGCTGCGTGGGACATAAGGGAGCGCAAGATCATGGGGACGGAGGGAACGGAACATCGGCGCTTTCCGTAAGAATTCGGTCGATAGCAGAGGCGACATCTGGGCGGTTAATAATATTTGTTCGTAGGAATCGGGCAAACGTAGGAGCGAGAGGTCTCTGAATATTCCCTCGTCTATCTTTTGTGCGGTCTAGCGCCTTACATACATCGATATCTTTATAGCCGCGACTAAGGGCGTACTTTACATGTTTAACGTACACCTGAGCGAAGAGGGAAAGGGACGAGAGTTCTGTGAGGTGCATGAGAAAATCGTCGGCGCTGAAGGTCTCATAGTTTTGTGTTAGCTCTGATTCTGTGGTGCTCGCATAGGCAAGGAGCTTTACGTCGTCAGTGACGAGAATATGCATACCGCAGTACTGGGCTGCGGCATGTACATGAAGATCATCTTGGTCGGGGTACCCCTCGACAGAGCCTACAGGAAAACCTTCGAGTGGCTGACCGGTTACTTTGAGAATCTGCTTTCGCCATGTGGATATTACTCCGTCATCAAGCGTTGGCTCATTGCGGCGCACTCTGTACCCAAACTCATCAAGAATTCCCCATGAGATATATGGCGTGAAGAGTTGATATTTGGACTCTTTTGCGAGCATTAAGATCCAGTCCCGCAGGGTCTTGCTCATCAGGATATTGGTATCGAGCAGGACGGAATAATCACGTGTTACCACGCAGGGCCCCCGAGTACATCTACAAGGTTATTTTCTTCTTCGAACGCCCAGAGGTCTTGGAGCGCTTGTTTGCTTTCGGCAACCTTTTTTTCCAGTAGTTTCTTGCGGAACCTATCGGCATCTTCGGTACGAACGCGGAAATGGGATCCAACCTTGTGAGCTGGCAGCTCTCCCGAGCGGATTGCCTTCATGAGCGTAGGGCGAGAAATGCCGATGCGCTGTGCGGCCATTGTGGTCGTCAGATCGTGCGGGATGGTCTGAATGTCGATGTGCTGTCCTTGAGCCAAAGCATGCAAAACCTGAGAGATGACCTGATTGAGCGCATCCCCGATTTGTCCACTTTCCGCTCCGGAAACGTTGAGTGAAATCGTGGTTTCCTTCGCTTGGGCAAGGAGGTGCTGTGCCTCGGCACGAGCCTGAGAAATAGTTTCATCACGCAGATTGGGAATAGTTACAGACATAAGCTTTCCTTTCGTGCGCAGACAGTCGGTGACCATGAAGAATAAGAGTTTCGACGGGAACCAGCTGCAATGGTGCGCTAGCGTTACAAATACCAGCGTATCAAATATCTGAAATAAGTGAAGCGCATAAATCGATATTTCACATAAAGAAGGTAGATGAGTTTAAGAAGTAGGGGCGTCGGAAAGACAAAAATGTCCTTCCGACACCCCTAACCCTTCTTGGAAGATAAGAAGTTTAGCGGCCTGTTCCGCCGTATACGGTGGCCTCGCCTTCGGCATCGAGCTCGAAGGCGGTGTGTACCGCGCGAACCGCCTCATCAAGCTTTGAGAGCTCGGTGATAACCGAGATGCGAATCTCGGAGGTCGAAATCATCTCGACGTTCACGCCCGCATTGCTCAGCGCCTCAAAGAAGGTAAACGAGACACCCGGGTTGGTCTTCATGCCCGCGCCCACAAGCGAAAGCTTACCCACCGCCTCGTTATAAATAACCTCTTCAAAACCAATCTCGGCCTGGGTCTTCTCAAGTACCTGCAACGCCTGCGGACCCTGCGCCTGGTTGAGCGTAAAGGAAATATCGGTCACGTTCGGGCGGTCGGTCGAGACGTTCTGCACGATCATATCGATGTTAATCTTGGCCTCATTGAGCAGACCGAAAACCTTAGCGGCAGATCCGGGGATATCGGGCACGCCCACCACGGTAATTTTTGCCTGTCCACGGTCGTGCGCAACGCCAGAAATCAGGGGCTGTTCCAAGGGAATCTCCTTCACATGGGTGGGGGTTAGTTCCGCGGAATTTTCCGGGATAACAAGAGTGCCTTCAAGATTCGAGAATGACGAACGCACATGCAGTTTCAGATTGAAACGGCGGGCGTACTCCACGCTGCGCAGATGCAGAATCTTTGCGCCATTTGCCGCCATCTCAAGCATTTCTTCACTTGTGACAGTATTGAGTTTATGCGCGGTTGATACGATGCGCGGATCGGCTGTGAACACGCCGTCCACATCCGAATAAATCTCGCACACATCCGCATGAAGCGCCGCCGCAAGAGCGACCGCCGTAGTATCTGAACCGCCGCGACCGAGAGTCGTAATGTCACCGCTCTGGCGGTTAACACCCTGGAACCCCGCTACAATCGCGATGTTTCCGGCCTCAACAGACCGGCGAATACGGTCTGGATTGACTTCCACAAGCCGCGCTGAACCATGTACGCCGTCGGTAATCATGCCCGCCTGGGAACCCGTGAAAGACTGCGCCTTCGCGCCTAGATCGTTGACCGCCATCGACAGAATAGCCGTCGAGATGCGCTCGCCCGCAGTCAGGAGCATGTCGAGCTCGCGCGAGGGGGTAACGGTAGCGGTTACTTCAGCGGCAAGGTCGAGTAGTTCATCGGTGGTGTCGCCCATCGCGGAGACAACCACGACCACATCATTGCCCGCTTTTTGGGTGTCCACGATGCGCTGGGCGACGCGTTTGATACCCTCGGCATCCGCGACGGAAGAACCGCCGAACTTTTGGACGATCAGGCTCATTGAATTCTCCAGGTCAGTATTGAGTATGCCACCGGCTAGTTTACCGGCTCTTTACATAGTAGGCGGGTGCGGCGCGCGGTGGGAATTGTGCACGTATGTGTATTAGAACGTGAAATATGAAGAACTGTTACGGATGACTCAGCGGAACCGAGCGGTGCACATCCCACTTTTATAGAACGGCAGGGCTTATTAGCTCCACGGGTTAACGTATTTGGCACCGGGCAGAGGCGGAACCTCCGGGGTGGGCGTGCGTAAGGGCCCCTCCTGGATTTTGCGGATGCGCGCCTCATAATCCTCCGACCGGTGCGCGTGGGTGCGGTAGGCATCAGCGCGCGTAATATCCACCGGAATCTGCTCAGCCTGAGCCGCCGATTTATAGGACTCGGGCTGGGCTTCTTTCGGGGAATCTGACGAGTCTTCGGAACCTGGGGCGTCTGCCTGGGCAGAATCATCGAGTGCCTGCTCGATAAGCGCCTCATCAACGGTAGTCTGCGTGCCAGGTGAGGGGGAATTATCCGCACGAGAATTATCGTTCTCTGTGTCGTGCGGATCGTTAGAGGAAGCGTCCTCGGGCTCACCCTGGGAATCATCAAGGTCGTCGAACATGCTCCCGCTCCAGCGTTTACGCGGCGCCTTAGGCTCAGCATCAGCGCGCTCACGTTCCGCCTGCTCTTCGTCAACCACCTGCTCAAAATCTTCGGCGGCATTCGCCTGGGCGATACTTGCGCCTTCGCTGATCACGCGGCGCCCCTCAAGCGCGCGCCCGAGCGTAATCTCGTCTGCATATTCCAGGTCGCCGCCAACGGGCAGACCGGATGCCAGCCGTGAGAGGCGAATGCCCAGCGGAACCAGCATTCGCGAAAGGTAGGTTGCGGTCGCTTCGCCCTCAAGGTTAGGGTCCATCGCTAGAATAATCTCTTGAATACGCTCATCTGCCAGGCGCGAAACCAGCTCACGAATACGCAGCTGCTCGGGGCCAAGCCCCGCCAACGGGTTAATAGCCCCGCCCAGCACATGGTAACGCCCAGTGAAGGAACGGGTGCGCTCAATCGCCACCACATCCTTGGATTCCTCAACCACGCAAATCAGGCCCGGGTCACGCCGATCATCACGGCAGATAACGCACTGCTTCGTCTCCGAAACGTTGCCGCATATTTCGCAAAAGCTCACACTCGATTTGACCTTCGAAATCGCGTTGGTCAGGCGTGCCATGTCTGAGGCATCAGAGTTGAGAATATAGAAGGCGATGCGCTGCGCCGACTTGGGACCCACCCCCGGCAGGCGACCAAGTTCATCGATGAGATTTTGGACTGCGCCCTCGTACATGCTTCTCCTCGTCTGTGTGTGCTGTGAGCGCGTTGTGCCGCGCTAAATCTGATGGAGCGGACGTTCGTCGATTACTTTGCCGCCAATAATCTTTTCGATGGCGCGTAAACCGATATGAACGCTGTTCTCAATTCTTTCGTCGTCATCAGAAACGACATCTTCTTCATCGCTCTGCTCCTGCTGCGCGCGTTGTCCGCGTGCCGGGGCAGTCTCCTGCTCGGGTTCGGCGGGCGGCTCTTCGGGTTTTGTTGCCGCTGAATCCGGTCGCTGAGCCAGGGGTGGTAAAGGCGAGACCGGGGCGGATGCGGCAGCCTCCCGAGCCGGCTTATTCCCCGCAGCCAGCGGTGCGGATGCGCTTGGCGCCGGAATATTGCTGAACTCGGCGTTTTCGGCGGTACCTACAGACTCAAGGGAAACTGAGGGGGAAGAGCTCTCACCCTGCGTCTCGCCCGGATCCGGCGCGGAATCGTCCACCGGTTCATCATGGTTGCCGGCATCCTGAGGATCTTTATTACCGCTATCCTCACCCTGTTCGTGCGGACTCGGAGAATCCTGCTGCGGAATCCCGCTGCCCGAAGCCGCGAAGGAATCGCGCTCGCCAAAACCGCCCTCGGGAACCCTCGTATTCCCGCTATCTTCGGGTATTTCAGGGGGTACAGGCTCGGTTTCGGGAGGCAAGTTCGCTTGCGCCTCCGAGGATGCGCTGGGCTGAGACGGGGAATCTTGAGGCGCTGTATCTTGCGGGGAAGAACCGGGCTGTGATGCTGCGGCGGGCTGGCCCTCAGCCGCATCGTTTGGGCGTAGCTCGGCGGGGGAATCTTCAGAATCTTGCGGGATAGGCGCGACCTCCCAGGCCGTGATGGGCGCATCCACGTTGGTTGTACCCTGCGATGTCGCTTCTTGCCCAGACGGGACGGGCTGCCCGTGACGGTTCCACGCATCCACGCCGCCACGCGGGCCGTCAGCAATAGGCGCGGGAGCAGAAGACTCCTGGTTCGCGGCGGGTGCCTGGGCAGGGCGTGTATCTGGCTGGGGTTGGGGACGCGCGACCTCGGCACGCACACGCACCTGCTTGCGCAGAAAATCGCTTACGCGCGCGCTCAACTCCGGCACAAAAGAAGCGACCGCCTTGAGCGTAGGCATATCTGCCCGCACATACAGTTCGCCGCTAATCAGACGCACGGGTTCAACCTGTAATAGTTTTTCGGATGCGCCCGGCGCACTCACCCGAGCAATCACGGCACGCCAGTTGGCACGCACCGAGGCAAGCGGGTCTTCTGCATCCGCGACGGTAACGCGCTTGACGGGAGGTTCCTGCGCGGCCGATGGTTCTGAGGGAACCGAACGGGATGGTGTGGGCTCCGAAGGCGCACCTTCGGAAGATCCTGTACTCCCTGCGGCAGGGGCCAATGGCGCGGAGTCCTGAGGCGCGGAACCCTGAGACTGTTGATTCTGGGGCGTCCCTTTTTGCTCGCCTTCCGTTTCAGACTTAGGCACCTGCTGATTCGTGTTCTGCCCTAAAACGGGGCCGCGATGCTGCGCCGATGCGTTCGTAGCCTCGGCACCAGCCGCCTTCTTTGATGCTCCGACGCTTGCAGCTAATGGGGGAGCGGCGTGCTGCGTGGGAGCTTGACGTTCGGTGGAACCGCTAGCGCTGGGCGATACGTTATTCTGCGCGGCGGAAGGCGTACTCTGACTCACTGCGGGATTTCCCGAGCGTCCCCCGCGTTGAGGCGCACCCGCACCACCGGCGGCAAGACGACGTTCGAGCGCATCCAGCCGAGAGGCCAGGGCGGTGAGATCGCCGCCAGCACCGCCCGGGCTGCCCGCAGGAACTAGCAGCCGCGCACATAGCAGTTCAAGCTGCAGCTGCGGGTTGGTGGCACCGGTCATAGAATTAAGCACTTCATTAACGGTGCTCGCCGCGCCGGTCAGCTGGGCCGTGGCGAAGGCTTGCGCCTGCGCTTTGAGGCGTTCTATCTGATCGGCGGGAACGCCTTGCAGAATCTGCGCGGCATTCTGCGGTACCGCCTGCACCACAATCAAATCACGTAGGCGTTCGAGCAGGTCTTCGACGAAACGGCGGGGGTCTTGCCCGGTCGCCACCACCCGCGAGACCGCCTCGAAGAGGGAGGGCGCATCCTGGGCGGAAAACGCATCAATCACGTTGTCGAGAAGTTGGGCGTGCGTGTACCCGAGCAGGGCGACCGCGCGGTCGTAGCTGATGCCGGATTCGGTGTTGGCACCGGCGATAAGCTGGTCAAGAATGGAGAGCGAGTCGCGCACGGAGCCGCCGCCGGCACGGATGACGAGTTGAAGCACCCCGGATTCGACGGGCACGTTCTCTTCGCTGCAGAGTTTTTCGAGGTAGGGCAGAAGAACTTCTGGCGGTACCAGCCGGAACGGGTAGTGGTGGGTGCGTGAGCGGATGGTTCCGAGAACCTTATTTGGCTCTGTGGTGGCGAAGATGAATTTGATGTGCTCGGGCGGTTCTTCGACGATTTTGAGCAGGGCGTTGAATCCTTCGCGGGTGACCATATGTGCTTCGTCGATGATGAAGATTTTGTAGCGGTCGCGCACGGGTGCGAGGGTTGCACGTTCACGCAGGTCGCGGGCATGGTCTACGCCGCCGTGGGATGCCGCATCCATTTCGATGACGTCAAGGGAGCCGCCGCCGTCGCGGGAGAGTTCGCGGCAGGAGTCGCATACGCCGCAGGGGGTGGGGGTTGGTCCTTGGGCACAGTTGAGGCAGCGTGCCAGGATTCGTGCGGAGGTGGTTTTGCCGCATCCGCGCGGGCCTGAGAAGAGGTAGGCGTGATTGACGCGGTTGTTGGTGAGTGCGGTAATGAGCGGTTCGGTGACGTGTTCTTGCCCGATGACTTCGGCGAAGGTCTCGGGGCGGTAACGGCGGTAGAGTGCTGTGCTCACGGGTGACCTTCTGGTTGACGATGCGGGGTTCTACACTATTTTAGTTCACGGATGCACACTTGGGGCTTGGTTTCGTTACCGGCGTGGGATGGTTTATACCTAAATTCTCGCCTGTGAGAAATGGTGGGCAGGTTATCTCAGATGAGTCTCTTGAAGAAAACGCTCCCGAAGTCTAGAAGAACCTAGAATCCACCTTCGACGCTGAAACGGAAAACATCATTTTGCCAAAAAACACTAGAAACCCAGAAACACTTGCCCCTCCCGCCCCAAGGGAAACGAGATGCAGGTGCATCCTGGCTACAGGATTTCTAAGCGCCTAGGGATGTCAGCAAACGAGGAACGAGCGTAGCTGACAGGGTCCCTGTAAAGCTGGGAAATCCTGTCAGCCTGATGCACTGTGTAATGCATCCGAAGTTTAACGATAAAACCTCTTACGCAACCGCTGAAGCCTCAGATTCCGAGCGCGCGAGGAAATAAATCTGAGGTTGAAGCCGCGAAGCGGGCGCGTGAGCGCACTATGACGGTGTGTTTCTGCTGCGAATGTTTTTGGATATAAAAAACCTCTTACGCACCCGTCATAGCTCGAATACCCTTGCTACCTTCCGGTCCTGGGGGAGTTTTCCAAGATAACGCCACGTAAGAGGCACGTACCAGTCTACCTGATTTTGTGGTGGTTGTGAACTTGGTGTCGGGGCCTTGGGGTGCCTAGTGGCATTGGGCACTTTCGTTGGGGCAGAATTGCCTTAGTGTTGGGTTCCCTGTATAGTTTTATCCGTTCGCCCTTTTGGGTGTTTTGTTGGAGGATTCGCCTAGCGGCCTATGGCGCACGCCTGGAACGCGTGTTGGGTTCACGCCCTCGGGGGTTCAAATCCCCCATCCTCCGCTCTTTCCCCGGCTTCGAGTTTTCGAGGTCGGGGATTTTTGTTTTTTGGTGTGCTGACCGGGTTTTATCTAGTTTTCTGAGAAGACTCCACCCTTTA
>NZ_KV793081.1:3987-154406 GCF_001808385.1 Rothia sp. HMSC08A08 | reverse complement strand
ATTTCGCCCCGGAGAAGTCAGCGTTCTGGGTGAAGGTCGCCTGAATAAAATTTGACGAAGCGTTGAAATGACTATTTCTGAAATCAATAGAGTAGAAGAAAATTGTGTTTGAAAAGTCATAATCGAAATCTGACCAAGGACCTTTTAAAAGTTTCTTAGTTCCGTCTTTTTCAGTAATAATACCGTCATTGAGCCGAGTCTTGATTGCGTCCAGAATTGTTAGCCGCAATTCTTTTTCTTCACGGAACCTTGCCTGATCTTTGGCAAACTGTTGTATTCCACTTTCATAACTCTCTGGTACTTCATTCTCAGACAGCACTTTGGACTTGGAGGTAAGGTCAAATGGTGAGCGGATGTAGGCGCAGAGGCTATTAATGATTGCTTGACCTTCTTCCCGGCGTTCTTCTTTGCTGGGAAGAGTCTTCTCATCAGCTAGCCACTCGTCAACCAGCTTGATCAGAGTGTAGACACCGCCAAGGCGAATAGGTGCTTTTTCATCGGCGAGTTGTTCAATCGCTGTAGCATAGCGGGTGCGTCGCTCGGCATGTACCTGTCGCATGTGTTCTTGATCGTTTTTACGGCGATTTTCCCACAGAGTAAGGATTGCGAGAACGCCACCAGTGGCTACAAGAACAGCTTGACGTAGAGTTGAGATACTATCGTCTTTGCTGAACGGTTGGGGTACCGCAAAGGGGACCACCAAAAATGCGCACACTCCACCTATCACAGCAACAGCGATAAGGGTCGTGTAGAACCAGTTCTTGCTTAACCATCTCAAAATTCTCTTAAAAAACTTAGAGAGTGCATCCCATATCTTTTTTGGGCTTATCTTCAGGGTAATCATTAGTATCTTTAGTATTCCTGCAACCTAGATCAAATACTCACCTTCTATCATAGGGCGAGGGTAACCGCATATGTCGGAATTACCGTTGCTAACCTCACATATTGCGTGAGGTAGGGGTGGGGTAGTCCCTAGTGTTCGCGCAGATTACCGCCCAAAGAACCCCTAATTTCCGCACCAAAATCACCAGCACAACACCCCTTGCCACTGCACCATAACTCACACTCACTTCAAAAAGTTGAGTCTTTTTCGCTCAAGTCTGTTGACATCCACCCAAACATATGTAAAACTTGAGTACATGAGGCTCAAGGGGTCACTCACCGGGCAGCATCCCAGCACATCTTCACCGTGCATGCGCTCGGCCTAAACCCCCTTACGCCCCGAAGATTTAACCAAGGAACCCGCCTCGCCAAGAAGCGGGGCATAACACTAAGGAGTACAAAACATGGCACGTGCAGTTGGTATTGACCTCGGCACCACTAACTCGGTCGTATCCACCCTTGAAGGTGGCGAACCGGAAGTTATCCCTAACGCTGAAGGCGCCCGCACCACCCCCTCCGTGGTCGCATTCTCCAAGGATGGCGACGTTCTGGTGGGCAGCGTAGCAAAGCGCCAGGCGGTCACTAACGTTGATCGCACCATCTCGTCCGTCAAGCGCCACATGGGCACCGACTGGACGACGGAAATTGACGGCAAGAAATACACCCCGCAGGAAATTTCCGCACGTATTCTGCAGAAGCTCAAGAATGATGCTGAAGCATACCTAAACGACAAGGTGACTGATGCGGTTATCACCGTTCCCGCATACTTCAACGACGCTGAGCGCCAGGCCACCAAGGAAGCCGGCGAAATCGCAGGTCTGAACGTTCTGCGTATCGTGAACGAGCCAACCGCAGCTGCACTGGCATACGGTCTGGACAAGGGTAAAGAAGACGAACTGATTCTTGTCTTCGACCTTGGTGGCGGTACCTTCGACGTCTCCCTGCTTGAAGTTGGCAAGGACGAAGATGGCTTCTCCACCATTCAGGTGCGCGCAACCAGCGGCGACAACCGTCTGGGTGGCGACGACTGGGATCAGCGCATTGTGAATTGGCTGCTTGAGCAGGTCAAGTCCAAGACCGGTGCAGACCTCTCCAAAGACAAGATTGCTCTGCAGCGTCTGCAGGAGGCAGCTGAGCAGGCTAAGAAGGAGCTCTCCAGCGCATCCAGCACCAACATTTCGCTGCAGTACCTCTCGGTAACCCCCGAAGGTCCGATTCACTTGGACGAGAAGCTCTCTCGCGCAAAGTTTGAGGACCTCACCAGCGACCTGCTCGAACGCACCAAGAAGCCCTTCCAGGACGTTATCAAGGAAGCAGGCATCAAGGTTTCGGATATTTCCGAGGTTGTGCTCGTGGGTGGTTCCACCCGTATGCCCGCCGTGGCTAACCTGGTGAAGGAACTCACCGGCCGCGAACCCAACAAGGGTGTTAACCCCGATGAGGTTGTGGCAATGGGTGCAGCCCTGCAGGCAGGCGTACTCAAAGGCGACCGTAAGGACGTTCTGCTAATCGACGTGACCCCGCTGTCCCTCGGTATCGAAACTAAGGGCGGTGTGATGACCAAGCTGATCGAGCGCAACACCGCTATTCCGACCAAGCGTTCTGAGACCTTCACGACCGCTGAAGACAACCAGCCTTCCGTGTCGATTCAGGTGTTCCAGGGTGAGCGCGAATTCACCCGCGACAACAAGAACCTGGGTACCTTCGAGCTGACCGGTATCGCCCCCGCACCGCGCGGCGTACCCCAGATTGAGGTCACCTTCGATATTGACGCCAACGGCATTGTGCACGTCTCCGCAAAGGACAAGGGTACCGGTGCTGAGCAGTCCATGACCATCACCGGCGGTACCTCCCTCTCGAAGGAAGACATTGACCGCATGGTCAAGGATGCTGAGGCTCACGCAGAGCAGGATAAGGCACGCCGTGAGGCAGCCGACACCCGTAACGCAGCCGAGTCTGTGGCATACTCCGTCGATAAGCTCCTGAAGGAGAACGGCGAGAAGCTGCCCGAAGACGTCAAGACTGAGGTTCAGGGCGATGTCGATGAGCTCAAGAAGGCTCTTGAAGGCGATGATGACGATGCCGTGAAGTCTGCTCTTGAGAAGCTGCAGGCATCCCAGACCAAGCTGGGCGAGGCTCTGTACGCTTCCGCACAGGCAGAGGCTAACGCAGACTCCGCTTCTTCCTCTAAGGAAGATGACGAAGATGTGGTAGATGCCGAGGTTATCGACGAGGACGAAGACGAGAAGAAGTAATCATGGCTGAACACGAGAACACTGCGGGAGACCCACTGGAGGAGGCATTCAACGCCCCCGCCGCCGAGGGTCACCCCGAGGCTGAGGAAGCCCCTGCCGTAGCCGATGCTGCGGCGGGGGAAACCCCCGAGCCGAGTGAGGAAGCACCCTCAGAGGATGCGAAACTCGCGGCAGAACGCCTGGACAGCCTGCTTCGCCTGCAGGCGGAGTTCACAAACTTTAAGAACCGTGCCGCCCGCGAGAAGGAGCAGCTGCGGGAGTTTGTGGCGAGCGATATTGTGAGCCTGCTTCTGCCGGTGCTCGACGATATTGACGCCGCACGCAAGCACGGTGACCTGCAGGAAGGTCCCTTCGCTGCAATCGCTGCCAAACTTGAGGAGTCTCTCAAGAAGGAAGGCGTGGAACGCTTCGGCGAGGTGGGCGAGCCCTTCGACCCGAATATTCACGAGGCGGTGCTCCAGCAGCCAACCGGAGAGGTAGAACCGGACCATATTTCGATGGTTCTGCGATACGGGTACCGCGTGAATGATCGCGTGGTGCGCACCGCCCAAGTTGCGGTGGCTGTCGCCGAGTAAACGCTCCGTAGAGCACACAACGGGCGGGTTCTTGAGAAATTGAGAACCCGCCCGTTTACCGTATATTTCCGCGGTTTTCTACGGGATTTCTCTTCCAAAATTGAGTCTAGTAGACTAAACTTTATATAGGATTAAAAACTAAGGTTGTGCCCCTTTGGACGGGGCGTTACAAGAACCCCGGACGACGGGGAAGGAGAACTTACATGGCAAGCGAAAACTGGCTGTCAGAAGACTTTTACAAAACCCTCGGCGTGAAAGAAGACGCCTCTGAATCTGATATTAAAAAGGCTTACCGCAAACTCTCGCGCAAATATCACCCCGACCTAAACCCCGGGAACGAGACAGCCGAGAAGAAATTCAAGGAAGTCTCCGAAGCCTACGATGTACTCTCGGATAAGAAACAGCGCGAAGAATACGACCAGATTCGTAAATACGGTGCCGCAGGGTTCGCTAATGGCGGCTTCGGAGGCGGCGCTGGCGGATTTGGTGGTGCCGGTGGGTTCGGCGGATTTAACGGCCAAAACGTGCATTTCACGACCAGCGGCGGTGGCGAAGGTATCAACATTGAAGACCTGCTCGGTGGACTCTTCGGTGGTGGCGTTGGCGGCGCGGGTGGTTCACGCCGTACCGCCGGGTTCACGAGTGCCGATTTTGGGGATGCCACCGGGTTCGGGGGAGCTCAAGGCTTCGGCGGCAGGCAGCAGCGTGCCCCGCAGGATAATAACCTCTCCACCAGCACACGTATTACCCTGCCGCAGTCGTACACGGGCACCAAGGCGACCGTGTTCCTGCCGGACGGCACGAGTACTGAGGCGCGCATCCCGGCGGGTGTGAAGGACGGGCAGAAAGTGCGTGTGCGTGGTAAGGGACGCCCCGGCACCGGCGGCGATCTGATGGTGACCGTGCGCGTTTCGGATGACCCGCACTACAGCCGCGAGGGAAACAACCTAGTGTTGCGCGCCCCCGTGACCCTAGAGGAAGCCGTCAATGGCGGTGTGCTGGAAGTGCCCGTACCCGGCGGTAAAACCGTCAAATTGCGACTAACCCCCGGCAGTGTGGGTCGTAAACTGCGTGCGAAAGGACGCGGGTTCAAAACCAAGTCGGGCACCGGCGACCTGCTGGTGATCCCTGAGGTGCACCTGCCTCAGAACCTGAGCGATGAAGCGAAGGAAGCCTTCGAGAAGTTCATTGCCCTGGCGCCGCAGGAGAACCCCCGTGAGGACCTTTTGAAGAAAGTTAGGTAGCTTATGAGTGCCCATAGTAAGCAATCATCGGCGTCTGCCTACAGCACCGACAGGCCGGTTTTTGTGATTTCGGTGGCGGCGGAGCTGGCGGGTATGCACCCGCAGACGCTCCGCCAATACGACCGCCTGGGGCTGGTGCAGCCTTCGCGTGCGCCGGGTAAGGCCAGGCGCTATTCGCAGCGCGATGTGGATTTACTTCAGCGTATTCAGCAACTCTCGCAGGAAGGCGTTTCGCTTGAGGGAATCCGCCGGATTATTGAGCTTGAAGAGATGGTTGAGGAACACCGGGATCATATTGCCCGCCTGCAGGCTCAGCTTGAGGATGCGCACGCCAAGCTGGGGCTGGCGGAACGAGTATTCGCAGCCAGCACCCGCGGGGATGTGGTGAACATTCAGCGGGGTCAGCGCCCGGCACCGCGCAAACGTTCCTCGGCGGTGGTGCTGTACCGGCAGAAATAGGGGCGGACAGCCAGTGTGGTACGGTTGATATAGCTCATCAGCCAAGATGCTGAAAGAGCATCTGGAACCGTTTGCTAGGCAAGCGGTTCTTGCTTTATCTCCCTAGCTTTATTCGATGGCGTCGCCGGAAGGTATCGTTACCCTTTCCCCAGCAGATAACTTATTTACGCCTATACGTCAGGTCGTGGGCACAGCGGCCCGCCTCACGAGCCTTCCGTTCAAAGCTAGTCAGGATGCGCCCCTCCCAGCGCGGCGCCCACCCGCCGACGGGGTCGTCCTCGGTAGCGCCTTCACCGGCATGCAGATTCTCGAAATCGGGGTGCGCCTCCATAACATCGCGCATCACGTGGGCGTATTCTTCCCAGTCGGTGGCCAAGCGCCAGATTCCGCCGGGTTTGAGCACGCGCGCAACCTTGTCGGCAAAAGCGGGGGAGACCAGACGACGTTTGTGGTGGCGTGACTTGTGCCAAGGGTCGGGGAAGAAAACCCAGAGCTCATCAACCGAATTTTCTTCCAGCATGTTATCGAGCAATTCGGGGGCGTTAGCCTGAGCGACGCGCACATTCTCAACCCCGGCCTGCCCCATCTTGAGCAGCAGATCCGCAATGCCAGGGGTGTAGACCTCAACGGCAAGGAAGTTCGCCTCGGGCATTTCGGAGGCGCGGTGCACAATTGCTTCACCCAGCCCGGAACCGATCTCGACAACCTGGTAGGCTTCGCGTCCGTAGATTGTGACCGGGTCGAAGGTGGCTTCGGGGGCTACAGAGGTATCTGCCCGCAGCCGGGGTATGTCGAGCACGTGGGTTTGGGAGTAGGTGTCCCACGCTTTTTGGCGGCGCGAGGTCAGGCGGTCGCCGCGGCGCACGAAGGAGTAGGGCTGGCGGAAGAACTCGGGCGGTACCGTTTTCTTCTCGGGCGTCTGGGGCGCATCGGCGTTGGCTGATGCGGTGGTTTGCGCGTTCTGCTCGTTAGATGACATACCTATCAGGATAACGTAGCGGCGCTCGGCGGCGAGCACTGTTAAAAATCTGGGGACTAAAAGTTTCGGGGGCAGTTTCTTCATTCGAATGAAGAAACTGCCCCCGTTTGGTCTTTACGACCGCGAAGTCGCCGTGCAGGCTACTTATTCTTGCCGGAGAACAGCAGTGCCAGACCCGCGCCGAGAATCACGATGTTGTTGGCGAGCTGTTGCCCATCCTGAGTGGGTCGGAATGCGCCGTCATGCATATTGGGGTTGCGGAAGTACATGGTCATGAGGTTCGCACCGAAGGCGGTCAGACCCGCGCCCGCCAGACGGCTGGGGATGAAAGGGGTCAGCAGGGTAGCGCCGAGCGCGGTTTCCGAGTAGGAAATAAGTTTACCGAAGGTTTTGGGGTCGAGCTTGGCGACGGCGGGCACACCTGATGCCGCCATCTGCTGCAGATATGCGTAGGTACCTTCGTCGGCGCCGAGTTTCTTGATGCCTGCATCGAGCACGAGCGCGCCCGTGGTGAGGCGCAGTGCAGCATTTGATAGTTTACCCATGAGTGAGTGTCCTCCTGATGTTTTGTGATGAGATGAGTAATGCGGTATTTCCACACCGGGCATTGCAATTGTAGCGGCAAACCTCAGGAAAGTTTATTTAATCGTAAAGTTTTAACATATTTTTTGCGATAAGCATTATTTTCAGCGTATTAGCGGGGGAGAGTGCTGGCTGGGAGAAGCATCGTCGGCGTGTCGCCACCCCCAGATAGCATAGGCATAGCCAAGGTTCATGCGAGGTATGCATCTTTTGCGGGTAGAATTCTGTGTAGTCACGGCGCATACGGCGCGATTTGCTATGAGCTGCGCTTACGCGAAAAAGTCCGAACCGTATCGCTATGCCCCGAAGGTCGGGGCTTCCTGTCGAGGTTGTAGCCCGCAGGGCAGAGCACACACAGAAAAGAGGAATAGTGACACAGCGACCTTCCAAGCATACAGTTACCGAGAATGAGAGTTCCACGGGTGAAGAGAGCCTGCAGCGTGGATTAAGTTACAGGCATATCCAGCTCATCGCTATCGGCGGTGCAATTGGTACGGGGTTATTTCTAGGATCGGCGAAGACTATTTCGCTGACGGGCCCTTCCATCGTATTTGTCTATGCGATTATTGGCATCATTATCTATTTTGTGCTGCGTGCGATGGGCGAGATTCTGCTGTCGAACCCTAAGTACAAGTCATTTACCGATTTCGTATCTGATATTTTGGGTACTCGCGCGGGCTTTTTCGTCGGCTGGTCGTACTGGTTCTTCTGGGTGACCACGGGTATTGCGGATGTGCTGGCGATTACGGATTACACGCATTACTGGTTCCCCGAGCTGCCCTCATTTATTCCTGCACTTATTGTGATCGGGGCGCTGTTGGCACTGAACCTGCCGTCGGTGAAAAACTTCGGTGAGATCGAGTTCTGGTTCGCCATGGTTAAGATCGTGTCGATTCTGGCGCTTATCGCCGTGGGTGCCGTGATGGTCGTGGCTGGGTTTACGAGCCCGGATGGAACGGTCGCCTCCATCACGCACCTGTGGGATCACCCGGGACCTTCGGGCAACGGGGTGTTTATTCACGGCTTGACGGGGTTCTTAGGTTCGTTCCAGATTGCGTTGTTCGCGTTCGTGGGCGCTGAGCTGGTGGGTACCGCCGTGGCAGAGACAAAGAACCCCGAACGTACTCTGCCGCGCGCAATTAACGCCGTGCCGCTGCGCATGGTGCTGTTCTATGTGCTGCCGCTGTCGGCGATTCTTGCGGTGACTCCCTGGGATAAACTCGACCTTAATATGAGTCCTTTCGTGGGGATGTTCTCACTGGCGGGTGTGTCAATTGCCGCATCGCTCATTAACTTTGTGGTGCTGACGTCGGCAACGTCTTCGGCGAACTCAGGTATTTTTTCGACCTCGCGCATGGTGTATGGACTGGCGGAGGATGGGAATGCGCCTTCCTTCCTGAAGAAGCTCTCGAAGAACGGCGTACCCACAAACGCTCTGTACCTGACGACGGTTCTTCTGCTCTTTAGCCTGGTGATGCTGGCGTTTGGGCGTGAGCTTCTGGAAGCGTTTACTGTCGTGACTTCGGTGGCCTCAATTATGGGTATTTTCACGTGGTCGATGATTCTGGTGTCGTACCTGGTATACCGCAAGAAGTTCCCTAAACGGCATGAAGCCTCGAAGTATAAGATGCCGTTTGGTCGCACGATGAGCTGGGTTGGTTTGGTGTTCTTCGCTCTGATGATCTATGCCCTGAGCTTGCAGCCAGAAACCGGGTTGGCTCTGGCGCTTAGCCCTATCTGGTTTATCGGGGTTGAGCTTGGGTACGAGGTGATGGTGCGCCGTCATGCACGTAAGCGCCTTCTTTCGGAGTCGGCACGGGCGGAAACTAAGTAGCGAGTTTATTTTTCCTCATTAGCGGGCGGGATGCGGTGCGTAGAGAAAACGTTCGGCATCCCGCCCGCTGTGTCTTATGAGGCGATGACATACGGCATGTACCAGAACAGACACCAATATGTATAGATATTCTTAAATTTGTATAGAAATCATATATGATGAGAATTTTTCTTTTGAGGATGTGGCGAGTTGGGCAGCAAAGGGACGTACCTCACGCGTGCCGTATTTTCCGAAAGTAAGGCTTATTGTCAAGGGTTTTTCGCAGATTCCTTCCGAATTTTTTTAAATCGCGGCATAAAGAATTTATTATTCGTGATGCATGCTATAGATACGCGACACACTTCCTGGAGATAATTACACAATAGCGTCCCTGTTATGTAGAATATATATTCAAAAGTTGTGATAGCTCACCGTATCTTACGGGCTGAGTGCTGCACTTGCCGCCCCGAAAGCCGGGGCTGTCCCGCTCGGCTGCGGGACCCAACCACGAAAGAGGAACTGTCATGCAGCAACCTCACGATAATGCCGCATCGGCGGCAGACACGACAGATAATGCTGAAGAACTGCACCGCGGGCTGAGCAACCGACATATCCAGCTCATTGCTATCGGCGGTGCTATTGGTACCGGGCTCTTCATGGGCTCCGGTAAGGCAATTTCTAAAGCTGGTCCATCTATCCTCTTGGTCTACATGGTTATCGGCGCCGCAATCTTCTTGGTGCTGCGTGCGATGGGTGAGATCCTTCTATCAAACCTGAAATATAAGTCATTCTCAGACTTTGCTACCGACCTGATCGGGCGCCCCGCAGGGTTTTTCCTCGGATGGTCGTACTGGTTCATGTGGGTGGTCACCGCGGTCGCAGATATTATCGCGATCGTGGGCTATACCGAGCTGTGGTGGCCCGATTTACCGAAGGCGGTTCCAGCACTCGTCGTGATTATTGCGCTACTGGCACTGAACCTGCCCTCGGTGAAGAACTTCGGTGAGATCGAGTTCTGGTTTGCCATGATTAAGATTGTTGCCATCTGCGCCCTCATTATCGTGGGTGCCATTATGGTTGCTACGAGCTTCACGACACCCAGCGGTGCTCATGCTCAGGTAGCCAACCTGTGGAACGATGGCGGATTCTTCCCTAACGGTGCCACCGGATTCTTAGGCGCCTTCCAGATCGCGGTCTTCGCCTTTATGGGGTCTGAGCTAGTAGGTACTACCGCCGCCGAAACCCAGAACCCCACGGTGACCTTGCCGAAGGCTATCAACTCCGTGCCGGTTCGTATTCTCATCTTCTACGTGGGCGCCCTGGTCGTTATTCTGATGGTAAACCCTTGGCGTGAAATTGATCCGGCCAAGAGCCCCTTCGTGACCATGTTTACCCTCGCCGGTATTGCCATTGCGGCGCATATCGTGAACATTGTGGTGCTGACCTCGGCAACATCATCGGCGAACTCGGGGATTTTCTCGACTTCGCGCATGGTGTACGGTCTTTCCCAGGAAGGTTATGCACCGAAGTTCCTCGGTAACCTTTCCGGGAGCGGTGTGCCCCGCAACGCGCTGTTCCTCACCTCGATTCTGCTACTCTCCAGTATCGCCCTGCTCTATGCTGGCGACTCGATTATTGAGGCGTTCACGCTGGTCACCACGATGGCGGCAGTACTTGTGATCTTCGTATGGTCGATGATCCTCGTCAGCTACCTGTGCTACCGCGCGAAGCGCCCCAACCTGCACCGGGAGACCACCTATCCCATGCCCGGCGGCGTGGTGGCATGCTGGATCGTGCTTGCGTTCTTTGCTTTCATCATCGGGATTCTTGCTACCGATAAAGACACTCTCACCGGTCTAATGCTCATGCCCATCTGGTTCATCCTGCTGACTATCGGGTGGTTCGTGAAGAACAGCATCAATCCCGAAATCCCGGAGACCAGCATTACGCAGTCGCATCCGGTGGTGGATATGAAGGCACCGAAGAATAATAAGTAAAGACACTTCGGCGGTTATCTGTTCCGCATTACTTCCGGTATAAAAAGGCTCTTGATGTGAATAGGGCGGCGTTACTAGCGCTTTATTCACATCAAGAGCCTTTTAGCGTGATAGGGGAGGAGCAAACGGAAGAATCCGCGCCCCGGCTTAACCGGCCTCGGTGCCCGAGGTATCCTCGGCATCCAACACCAGGTCATCTGTGCGGTAGTAGTCCCAACGGGAACAGCCCATACCCCAGCGCATCGCCTGCACCACATCCTGCGCGGCCTCATGAGGGTCAAAAACATTCCGATTCCACATAGGCTGCATGGGGGTTGGCGCCGCCCACCCGTGCGAACGCAGGTAGTCGGTACTGAACTTGGGCAGAACCTCAGCCTCCATCGCAATTTCGCACAGAAACCCGGCGGGGGAGCGGTAGATACACACAAGCGGCATTGCGTTAGCATGCGCGGCACCCGTGAGCACATAGTAGGTGCGCAGATGCCTGCTCCAGGGCAGGCTCGCCAAACGCTGACCGAGTGAGTTCGTCACCTCGTCCCAGCGGTCGCGGGCAGAAACCGTCTGCTCAGACTTCACAACCCCAATACCCTGCACCGCAAGCTGCTCGGGTGAAATACTGGGCGGATGCGGCGGCACCCGCACCGGCGCGACCTCACTCTTCGTCATCTGCAGGGCATCGGTCACCATTGTGCGGCCCACTTGCAAGGCGGTATGCCATGACCCGTACTTCGCGCGCACCGCCGCCAGAAACGGCACCCGCCCCAGATTACTGCGCATAGTAGACCAGGTTCCGTAGGCAAGCACCGTCGGCTGCCGATCATACCGAATACAGTAACTCATGAAACTGCCCAGTTGGTTACGGAACTCCATATCCGTGAGCGAAGTACCGCCCAGCTGCCAGTTGTACTCCGCATAATCGGGCGGACACACACCGGTGCGCAGCATGGCGGTTGACCATCCGCCATCGCCCAGCTGATCACGAATGCTCTCGCAGGAGGGCGGCCATACAAACGAACCGTGCGCCACGTCTTGGGACTCAGCCGGAAGATGCTGGCACACATCGCGGTAGGTAAGCTCATCAAGCTGCGTATATGGATGCAGCGCCAGGTACTTGAGCCCAGCACCCACCTTCCCTAAAATCAGGGCGATATTCTGCGGTGAAACCCGTGCGCTCTCCAATAAGCGCAGCATATCCGCCATGACCGTTGCATCCAGAGTTGTTGCGGCATAGGAACCATCCGGCGCCAGACCGTAAGCCTCCGCCACCGCATACCAGACGGCGGTCGCCAGCAAAACATGGGTGGGAGTCTGCTCGCCGTGCGAACCAAACTCCCACATGCCAGAATCTAAAGCAAAATCAAGATGTTCCCGGTTAACCTGCGGAAAAAGAACACGAATACGCCGGTGCGTTTCGCTCGGAGTCCAACCCTGCGCAGCCAATGCGGTAATCAGCGTGCCAAACTGTTGATGAAATTCCGCGTACCCCGCCGGCAAAGACGAACGTGAAGGCGCCTGTGCGCGATCGTCAGCACGACCATACATGCGAAACCTTCTTTCAGCCAGTCCACCGTGAACCGGCTACCGTCATGTCATCTTCTATGCCCCGGCGCATAACTTCTGCACAATCGCCGGACTATCTGAAAAATAGCGATGTGATGTTATTACCTATTCTAGAGGCGGGACCATAGCTGTAAAATTTATTACGCTCCGATGCGCAACATACCCCGCGCCGCACGCCCCGCAAGACTGGCACAGCACACCCGAGAATGCGAAACTGAGAGAATGAGCGAAAAACACGAGCGCACCGAAGCTACGAACACCCGCATCCTAACGATGCTCGCTAAGGAATTAGACCTCAAACCCACGCGTGTTCGTGCCGCCGTAAAGCTGCTCGACTCTGGGGCTTCGGTTCCGTTTATCGCTCGCTACCGCAAAGAAGCTACGGGTGCGCTCACCGACACCCACCTGCGTGCTATTAGCACCCGGCTCGATGCCCTGCGTGCGCTCGAAACTCGCCGCGAGAATATTCTCAGCTCGCTTGCCCAACGCCGCGAAGACGGGCTGATCGACCCGCTCACCTACGAACAGCTCATCACAGGGGTGGGCGCAGCATCCACTAAACAAGACCTCGAAGCGCTCTACGCACCCTACCGGAGCGAGCGCATCACCAAGGCGCAGCGTGCCCGCGCGGCAGGTCTGGAGGCGCTCGTTGAAGACCTGCTCGAAGTTCCCCTTGCCGAGGTCTACGATATTGCCGCAGCCTATGTGGACGAACCGAATGAAACCGACGATAAACAGGTGGCAGATACCGGAAAATCCGAAGACTCCGGAATTACAACGGTGGAAGAAGCCCTCGACGGCGCCCGCGCTATCCTGATCGACCGGGCACTGACCGACCCAACGCTCGCCGAACGCCTTCACGAAAGAATGGTTGCCAACGGAACGATCTCTAGCCGAGTTATCGCCGGGCGAGAAGCCGAAGGGGCAAAATTCGCCGACTATTTCGACTTCTCCGATAGCATCAGGCGTATTCGCCCACACCGGGTTCTCGCCCTGCTTCGCGCCAAAGAAGCCGGAATCGTGCGGCTCAGTATTGACGGTGCCACACCAGCCCCGCCCCTGAGCAAACTCCGCGGTGAAGCGCGCGCCGCCGCGCTTGCCCTCACCGAAAATTACGAGAACGTTCGTTCGGGATACGAGCGTGAAGTCGCCTCTGCGCTGCGCATACCCGTGCAGGTTCTCAACACCGTCGACAGTGAAGACCGTGTGCTCGGCTGGCTCGCCGCAACCGTGCGCACCGCATGGCGCAAACGACTGCACCCCCGCCTGGCAGACCGCATACGCAATGCCCTCTTCGAGATGGCAGAACGCGAAGCCATCACCGTTTTCGCTTCGAACCTGCGCGACCTTCTGCTTGCCGCACCCGCCGGGCAAAAAGTCACCCTCGGGCTTGACCCGGGGCTGCGCAACGGTGTGAAATGCGCGGTTATTGACGGCACCGGGCACGTGCTGAAAACCTTCACGGTGTACCCACACGCGCCTCGATACGACCGTGCCGGTGCGCTCGCTGCCCTTGAGGATGCGGTGCTCACCCACGGCGTGGAACTTATCGCCATTGGCAACGGCACCGCCTCACGTGAGACCGATAAACTCGCCGCCGAACTGCTGGCGAAGCTGCGTTCTCAGGGGTATAAGGCGGCACAGAAGGTTACCGTCTCAGAGGCGGGGGCATCCGTATATTCGGCCTCCGAACTCGCCAGCGAAGAGCTGCCCGATCTTGACGTAACGGTACGCGGGGCGGTCTCGATCGCCCGGCGGTTGCAAGACCCGCTTGCCGAACTCGTCAAAATTGATCCCCAGTCTTTAGGCGTGGGGCAGTACCAGCATGACGTTAGCGTGACCGCTTTAAGACGCGCCCTCGATAATACGGTTGAGGATTGCGTAAATGCGGTGGGGGTCCACCTGAACAGCGCATCCGCCGCACTGCTTGCGCGTGTTGCCGGTTTTAACCGCACGATTGCCGAAAATATCGTGGCATACCGGGGCGAACACGGGGCTTTCACCACCCGGGAAGAGCTTCTGAATGTGCCGCGGTTAGGGGCTAAAGCCTATGAACAGGCAGCGGGGTTCGTGCGGATTCTGCACGGTACCGAACCGCTGGATGCCTCTGCCGTGCACCCCGAATCGTACCCTGTGGCGCGGCGTATTATCGCCGATGCGCAGCGGAATCACGGGGCACTCTGGCAATCTGGGCGGCTTATCGGTCGTAACGGGGAAGACCCGCTCACCGCACTTGACCCCGCTGACTATGTGAACGAGAACATCGGCGAATACACCGTGCGCGATATATTTGAGGAATTGCGCCGCCCCGGGCGTGACCCGCGCCCCGAATTTCGTACCGCACACTTCTCTGAGGATATTTCTCGCTTTGAGGACGTAACCGTTGGGATGGTGCTTGAGGGAACCGTCTCGAATGTGGCAGCCTTCGGTGCTTTCGTCGACATCGGGGTGCATCAAGACGGGCTAATTCATATCTCGCAGATGAGCCGCGATTATGTTGCGAACCCGCACGACATTGTGCGAAGCGGCGATATCGTGACCGTGAGAGTTGTTGAGGTGGATGCGTCTCGCCGCCGTATTTCGCTCTCGCTGCTGGTAGATGCGGGCGACTCGAGTCGCTCGGAGACGACACATAAGAAAACGAATAAACGTTCTTGATAAGGGTGGCAGCATGCTTCACCGGGCGGAGGCGGATACGACGATGCGTGCTCAAACAACTGACAGCATTATGTCTGCGACCGTGGGCGGTCTTGCCAGTCATGCTGTCAGAACTGCGCCGCTATCGTATATCCGCCTCCGCACGAAATATGGTTAAAAATTTTCCGGCTTCGAGCCGCAAAAACTTACGACAGAGCTTCGCGGTACGTTGCGCCTAGAATTTAGGATTCTCAGGGTCGGGGCCTATGCGACCATCCTTCCGCGTAAGCCCATCAATCGCCGCAATGTCTGCCGCATCCAGGGTGACATTAGCGGCCGCAAAGTTCTCGGCAATGCGCGCAGGAGTAACCGACTTCGGAATCGCCACAATCCCCTTCGCCAGATGCCAAGCGAGCACAACCTGCGCCGGAGAGATACCGTGCTTACCCGCAATCTCAACGATCACCGGGTCTTTCAGAATCTCGCCACCCTGACCGAGCGGCGACCAAGCCTCGGTCACAATACCAAACTCGCTGTGCACCGCGCGCATATCTTCCTGCGAGAAATACGGGTGCAGCTCAATCTGGTGAATCGCCGGGGTCACCCCGGTATCGGCAATAATCTCGCGCAGCTGAGCCTGCGGAAAGTTAGAGACACCAATCGAACGCACCTTACCCTGCTTTTTCAGTTCGATGAGCGCCCGCCACGAGTCGAGATAGGTGCCCTGCTGAGGCATAGCCCAGTGAATCAGATACAAATCCACGTAATCGGTGCCGAGCCGCTCTAACGACGCATCAAGCGCGGTAATAGCCTTCTCGAAACCCTGATCCGAGTTCCACAGCTTGGTGGTGAGAAAAATATCCTCGCGCGGCACAGAGCTGGCGGCAATACCGCGACCTACCCCAACCTCGTTCCCATAAATGGATGCGGTATCAATGTGGCGGTATCCCGTTTCGAGAGCCGTACTAACAGCATCGGCGGCACCATTATCCTCAATCTGCCACACGCCATACCCGAGCTGAGGGATGCTGTTGCCGTCGTTGAACGTGATGTTTTTGACCATTACTTCTCCTGAAAGTTGATGGGGACTGACGTTTTCAACGGTACCCCTGGATGCGCTCGCACGCTAGGGTGACGGGCGCATCCAGCCCAGCGCGAAACCTTAGCCCGCAGTACGGTTCCACGCCGTGGCGCATGACATTCCTTCCTACCCAGGGCGCGGAAAAAGAGCCTTGATTTATATAAAGCGTGAAGAATCCCGATTTATTCGTATAAAGAGCCTTTTTAGATTCAGAAAAGACAAAAAGTATGAGCTGTAGAGATAAACGGGATTTGAATTCTGCCGATCAGAAAGTCACATGACTATAGTCATACATTCTTACTGACGTTACGGCACTGCCTGTGAAGAGTTTTCTTCGAGAGACTGGAATAGCCGGGATAGAAAAGGCTTCTATCCAATCGGTGTTCTAAGGAGAATATGATGACTGCACTAGTCACCACTAAAGTCAATGCTCTTGCAGCCGCACGTACTTTCGGGACGGCAGCGGGTAGCCCCGCTCACCGCCGTGCACTTGTGGCAAATCCCAGCGAGGTTTTGGCTGAAGCAGGCGTTGTTCCCTCAGGAACTCAGGTCCGCCTGGTAGAAGATGAAACCCTAACTCTGGGGCACCACAAGGTTGTTGATGACGGGGAAGAACTCGTCATCGCAATCGCTCCCGCAGTCGAAGAAGATCTTGATACCACCGAATCCCCTGAAGACGGTATTTGCTGGTGCTGCTGCTGCCCTTGCTAAGTTCTGAAGGGCTATAAACAACGATGGGAACCAGGCTATTAAAGCTTGAGTACTAGCCTGGTTCCCACCCTGGATACACAGTGAAGGAAAATCATGAAAAAGCGTTCAACAGGTCGTTGGGTTTTTCGTGGAGCGTTACTCGTCGGATTTTTGCTTATTAACGCTTCAGCCAATCATTGGTGGCCGTTCCTATGACTTTTACATATGACAACGGATTAGTTCAGATGCCTGAACCCCCGCATCTTTTTACATCCGCTTGGTACGAATCTCCTATTTCGAGTGCTCTAGCCTGGCAGAGCCACGCTCCTGAGGGTATTGGGGCATCAGATATTTCTGGCGTTTTGTTGGCCACTCGGTTTGAGAGTGTCAAAACGGTTTTGCATGATGACCAAAGGTTCTCTGCTGTGGGACAAAAATATTTGAGTCAAATGCAGTCCCAGGCACACTACGCGAAACCTGAGCCTGCAGATTTTCAGATTCCTCAAACTCAGCAAAGGTTCTTAGCGCATATGGATGGATCCCCTCTTCGCCAGATGCGCAAAAGGCTACGTACTCCTTTTACCGCTGCGAATTCTAAGAAAGCGGTCGAACGTTGTCGAGATGCTATCGAGCAGTCCGTCACGATGCTCACGCAGTCGAAAAAGCTAGATCTTGCAGGGTGGTGTGATGATCTCGCGGTATCCCTGATTAGTGTTCTTATCGGGTATGAAGGAGATATTATCGAGCTTTCTCGATGGTGCCGAAAACGGGGTACTGTCCCGAGCAAACGAGAAGGGAAACTCTCTGCTCCAGACGCGCATCAGCTCTTCGCCGAAGACGTTATGGGTGCAGGAGGGTTCTACCATCAGTATCGTCACGACGGTATGCCCCACGATGCAGCAGTCGAAATTGTCAGTATGCTCGCCTCAATCACCCATGAGAGCCTGCAATGGGCTATGACTAACGTTTTGACCGTACTGACACAGCGTAACCTTTGGGAAACAGTAAATTACGAGAACTCTATCGCTATGGTTGATGAGGCACTGCGCCTATACACGCCTACCGCAGCGTTAGGACGCCTCGCTACTGTCGATACCAAAATAGGTGGAACGTCCATTCGTGCGGGGGAATTAATCGTGTGTTTACTTCATGCCGCACAACACGATTCCAGAATGTTCCCAAACCACGATGAGTTTACGCCCGGCAGACCGCATGCGTCAGAAGTAACCTTTGGGATGGGACCTCACGCATGCCTCGGATTCCCCATCGCCCGTCCTCTCATGGGGGCAGTTACCCATAAAATCGCAGAATCTGCGTGTACTTTACGGCTTGGTGAAAATCCTGAACCACTACCGGAGATGATCAACTCTACGTGGATCCAAATGCCGGTACACCTTATACCTTCAATCTCTGGGGAGAATCTTTATGCAGGGATATGAGCAATACAGTGTTATCGCTGAGGACATTCACCAAAATTATAGTGATGTGAAGGTGCTTAAAGGCGTCAACCTCGCGGTCGAAAGGGGGGCAGTTCACGGTATTCTCGGCCCTAACGGCGCGGGGAAAAGCACCTTTGTAGATTTGTGCACCGGATCTTCTAAACCTACAAGCGGTACGGTGCAGGTCCTCGGCGTTGATCCGCATCGTAACTCTGCCCTTGTGCGTTCACATATGGGTATTGTGATGCAGGAAGCGGCATTCCCGACTGGACTCAAAGTCAAAGATGCTGTCACCTGCTGGCAGCGTTATATGTCTGCAACAGAATACACAGTGCCTGAGTTTTTCGATCTTGAGAAACTAGCAGATCGCAGAATCCACGAGCTTTCCGGTGGCGAAAGGCGCAAACTTGACCTGTATCTGGCTATGATGGGCAATCCTTCTCTGCTTATTCTTGACGAACCTACGACCGGGCTTGATCCGTTAGCACGTAGAGATGTGTGGGAGGTTATTCAGAACCTTGCCGAAACAGGTACTACTATATTGCTTACTTCTCACTATCTTGATGAAGTTTCGGCTCTTTGCCAGCAACTTTCTATTCTCCTTAACGGGCAGATTGTTGCGAGCGGAACCCCAGCGCATATTGCTAAAGAATACAGTCACACACGGCAAGGCTGGGTAGAACTCTCGGACTGCCAGAACGCCCAAGCTCTTGGCGGAGACCTTTCTTCGCAGAGCGGGTACAAGAATATACGTGTTCATGATGCCACGGTTTCATTCGATGTAGAGTCCCCAACAGGGTTACAAAACTTATTTGCAACATCCGCATATCGTGATGCTGTCCTTGATTTTGCGCTCAGCGACTATTCACTTGAAAACGCGTACGGCAGCATTGTGCGATCTACGGATGCCCCACAGGGTATAGGTAGTACCCGCACGAACTAGGAAGGCCACTTACGTGAGTGCCACAATCTCAAACTTCACACGGAGTCTGTATGCGCAAATAGCCATGCAGCTGACCGTCTTTATCCGCAATATGCGGAGTGTTTTTTTCACCTTAGCCTTCCCCATTATGATGATCGTGCTCTTCGCCAGTGGATCTTCAGGACAGGCTAATATTCCCGCTCAGCAGGGAGTTGATGTGACAATGGCAAGCTGGACTATCGTGGGCTTATGCTGCTACACGCTCCTGATGGGTACATTTGTGCGTGTAGCAGGTGATATGGCGGCGCAGCGCTCGACCTCTCTCCTGAAACGTCTGCGACTTCGGAGCACATCGGACGCCGCAGTAATCGCTGGTTACATTGTGACTGCATCCATCATTGCCCTAGCGTGTACTTTAATCCTTATTGTTTTTGGCATGGCGGTGTATCACCTGCCTATGCCTAAAAATATTCCATTGACAGTATTGGTTATTCTGCTGACTACGGTGGTGCTCTCGCTCATCGGTGCTGCGTACGCATCGTTTATTCCCAGTGCAGAAGCAACTCAGATTATGCTGCTGCCGCCCGCTCTAGTTTTGATGTTCCTCTCAGGTATCTTCCAACCTGTATGGACTATCCCAGCTGGGCTACGAGACTTCGCAGGGTGGTTCCCCCTTGTGCACTTAACGGATGCATTACGTTCCGCGTGGTTCGGGCTCGATGTAGCACACGCGCAGGTAAGTGATACTGGATTAACCATCCCTTCAGGAACTCAGTTCATCAGTACTCAAGGGATGCTTGTTATCGGTTTATGGTGTGCAGTTTCACTTATTTTTGCGATTACTAAATTCCGGTGGGATCCCCGACAACACTAGGAGAGAACTATGATAACCGCATCGTTAGATAACCATTCTGAGACCGCTGAGCTATATCCCCAAGGAACTGAACGATATGTAAGGAACCCACAATTCCACTTTACTCAGCAGACCCGGGAAAATCGCACGACAGTTGTTGCTTCTTCGCCCGAAACAACAGTGCTGCTTGAAGGACCTGAGGCTGAATTCATCGCTGAAGTTGACGGGAAAACCTTGGAAGATATGATGCGTTTACCCCGCTGGGCAGCGGATCTTCCACTCATGTTTGCTCTTGCGGCTCAGCTGCAGTATCGCGGGCTTATTATGACTGAGACTCAACTTTCAGACCATACTACGCAGGGAAATATTGAGATTATTGACGTTACTCGTGCCCGAGTTCTTAAGTCTTTCTCTGCCTCGCCTCAAGACGGCATACGGGTTATTGATGGGCACACGGTTCCTAGCGTGAATTCGGGTTTACCAACGGTGATTGTCTGCGAAGATATGATTTCTCCCGCTGCCGAAAAGCTGTCTAGGAAGTATGAGGCGGCGGGGCATCTGTACTGCCTAGTGCAATTACAGGGAGCGGATGCTCTCATAAGCCCAGTGCTGGGGACTTCGTCGAGCGTACCTTATGACCAGCTCAAGCATAGTCTTCAAGTTAACGCACAGTATGCTCTTTCGGGCGGTAAACTTCTGGACAATGTTATGGGGGCGGCCTCAGTAACTCCGCGTTCCGCGGTGTACTCGCTTATCTGGTTGGCAATTCAGCGAATGAAGACATCAGATCCCGCAGAGAATACAGTCTTACGTTTTAAAAACGGTCTCTTTGAAGGGGAGCACTACGTCATGACGGATGCCAAGACTACTAAAGCTCAACCGTTGAACCTTGACGCGCAGGCTAAAAAAATTGACCTGAGTTTCAATCCCGTCAACGACGCTGGACGCGCAAAATCTACCCGAGAGACCTGGGAAACCTATCGACATCTTGTATCTGATGTAACAGGAGTCGTCTCAAGCCTTAAACGTTTGGTACCTGAAGACGAAGAGCTCCTGGTACACGTTTATGGGGCGGGACATAACTGGGCGCTCAATCACGGTAGCTCTGAAGAATTCACACGTAGCTTACGCGGTCGTTCTTCGGGTAAAGGAACCACCGATTTAGGCGCCCGAGTATCCGGTTTGGCAGAAGCTATTGAACGTCATAGTGCGATCTCTGACGGCACTGAAGCCCGTTTACACACCAGCTATAAAGACTTGGGGGAGCAGGCTCTAGACCCTCGAACCCTGACACAGTTCTCTCAGGATCAATACGAGCAACGGGATGTTCTCAACCAAGTGAAGGATCCATATCATTGGGTTCCAGAAAAATTCGATCCCACAGCAGAGATTGATTGGATGCCTGTTTGGCGACCCGCATGTGATGAAACTGCCTGGATTCCTGCAGCGTACTCGTTATTCATGTTTGATCACGGAGCGATGCTGCCAGGTGCAAAATGTCCGCTTGGACAGAAAATGATGCGTTCAGATTCAAACGGTCTCGCAAGTGGTTCTACCCCAGGCGATGCCGCCGCGCAGGCTCTGCTTGAACTTATTGAGCGCGATGCCGTTGCCATTTGGTGGTACAACAAAATTCCCCGCCAGATAATGGCACCCGAGTTTACGGATACCCCTTTTATTCAGCGTACCCGAGAATGGCTGCGAAGTATTGGCCGCAACCTAGAGATTCTAGATATCACAACAGACATAGGTATTCCTGTAGCTGCCGCTGTAGCCCCTAAACCTGGGGGTGTGTCCGATCAGATCATTCTGGGGTTCGGTGCGCATCCTAACCCTGAAATTGCCGCAACCCGTGCAGTAACAGAGGCTCTGCAGTTTATGTGTGCCCTGCCAGCGCAATTTAGGACCGCAGAAGGTATGGATCTAGACCTCCTTAAAATTTCGGTAGATGATGCTGCTAGTCATTGGCTTCAAAACGCTAAACTAGCCGATAATCCTCATCTTGTACCTGATCCACAGGCACTTAACGTAGAGCATGTACCGTGGAAGCAAGCCGATCCCCAACGTATTATTGCGCGTCTAGAAGATGTCGGTTTACCTGTGTACCTTCAAGAGCTTACACGTCCTTATATTGGGCTTCCTGTAGTACGTGCTCTAGTCCCGGGGCTGCGTCCGTGGTGGAGGCGCTTAGCGGCGGGACGACTCTACGATGTGCCGGTTCAATGCGGATGGCTTACCCAGCCCATCCAAGAAACTGACCTCAATCCGACCTCCATGTTCTTCTAGAGGGAGTTACCCCGTGACAAAGACCCACCTGAATCCACACAAAATACCTTTGATTCATTGTGAATATCAGCTGAAACAGACGCATCCTCAAAACAATGAAAAGTTCGGAACTTTAGAAGACTGGGCTCAGAACTTAGACGTATCTGCACAGCAGGCCGCTCTGATATTGACTCGACAGAGCTCGTCAAGAAACCCTATACAACGTCTTATCAACTCTGAAACCGGAGCAAGCATAGAGATTTCTGGCTTTGAGCTCCTGCTGACTGAAGACGCGCTGGAACCTGTTCTTGACGAGGCAAATTATCCGCTTGGTCATACTGACTGCACTCTTACGCCGGGCGTTGTTATTTACGGGATGAATGGAAATACTCGCTTTGAAATAGCGCATCGGCCTTTACGAGTGACTCTCAATGCCCAAGCCTGGTTAGATGCTATGACGGGTGGCGTAACCCACCAAATTCTGGAATTTATAGGGATTTTTGCGCCTGAAGAACAGCATCATAAATATGGTCCTTGGGACTGTTGGGAACCTCATGACTATTTTATGTACCGACGTTCCAGGTTTGATACGGCAACCGGAGGGTATGGCGCTACTCGAACACGTGAGCACAACACAACCTTGCTCAAAGGCTTGGCTTCTCTTCGACAATTTCCCTTCCCCAAAGTTGATTCTCGCCGCCACCAACTTCTTCTGGATCAGGCGCTTCTACAACGAACATCCCGGCGCATACCGCAAAAACCTTCGTTAAGTCTTGAATCTCTGACAACACTGTTGGAAGAAAGCCTGCGTGAAACTTCCCATAAGAGTGAAAATATAACACGGCTGCCTTTTCCCAGCGGTGGCGCTCTTCACGAGCTTTACCCCTTCATCATTGCTCAGAATATCGAAGGGCTGGAACAAGGGCTATGGTATGCAAACCTGCATACTCGTCAGTATGAACAGGTTGCGGCTGTTGAGGAGAAAACTCAGAGCGCGTACATGCGTCTATTGCGTACCTATGCAAGTTCGGCACGGCTAAAGACTGAAGATGTACAGGGGCTTGTTTTATTAGCTGCTGATTTTGACCTTGTGACTTCAACGTATGAAGGAGTCGCATATTCTCTTACCCTCAAACACGTAGGAGCATGGATGCAAACGGCCTGCCTGCTTGCGGAAGAAATACCGCTCAACGTATGCCCTTTAGGCGGTGGCGATGCCCGCGCGTTTGAAACACTCACAGGCATTTCATCCGATAGACTGGTTCCTGTGGGCGAGATTCTCGTGAGTTCCTAGCTTCTACGGTAAGGTTTTACACCCATGTTTGATACTTACGGTATATGGACCGCTCTGGCTTGGTGTGCTCTTGTGCTTGCTGTGGTCTGGATTGGGTACCTCAGAATCCAGCGTCCTACCGTAGGGAAGATTCATAGTATTGTTTCTATCATTATTATTATCTTTTCCTTAGTAGGTATTCTAGGCATTAAGCAATCTATGCTCCCAGTGGGGATTTTATGTTGTGCTATAGCAGTTACCGGAGTAAGGAATACAAAAATAGCGGCTATTACAACCCTGGCAGTTGTTGTGGCTCTTAACTATTTGCAGACTTTAGAACCTAGCTGGGAGATCAATACCAGTTCCCATGATCCGGCTATTGTTGCCATCGTGGGGTTTCTCTTCATGAATCTTCGGATTAGCCGAGTATCACACCGGCGGCTTCAAGAAGAACTTTATATTGCTGAACAGAACCAAGAGTTACGTGAACAGAACCTACAGGCAGAGTTTAGGACCCAGATTGCGGCGAACCTTCATGATCTTATTGGGCATGATTTAACAGTTATTAATATTCGCCTGCAACAATTGGTACGTACCTTAAAACCTCTTGATTCAGACGTGGCATATGAAGCGCGTGCGATACAGAAAATGACACGTTCTTCTATAGCTCATTTACGCGACGTTGTAGAAGGCTTTAATACAGTTGATTTCTCGCATCAACTCAATGCTGTACCGTCATTACTGTCATATCGTGGTATTCAAGCCCACATGGATATTCAGCAGAATGTTCTCAAGGTCCTTAACCCAAGTACCCTCACAGCACTGTATTGGGTACTTCTTGAAGCTATCACCAATGTTCTTAAACATAGCGGCGCAAAAAATTGCTGGGTGAGTCTAAAACAACATTCTTCGGGTGACTATATGCTTATTATCGCGGATGATGGTATAGGACTGAAGGAAAGTTCTATGCGGAACACCGGTGCCGGTTTAGCAGATATGAATACCCGCATTCAACATATAGGTGGAGAGACAACTCTTGGTGCCGCACCTGAGGGTGGAACCCAAGTCAGAGCTAGGATCCCAGCTTCTAACATCATTACTGGAGGGGCATAAAATTATGATTACTGTTCTTATAGCTGATGATCAGACGATGTTCGGCAGCGCGCTCGCCAGTCTTATTGATGAAGAAGAAGATTTGGAAATTGTGTGTGTTTGTCGAGATGGACAGGAAGCCCTGGATAGTATTGTCACATATATTCCAAATGTAGCGCTTCTTGATATTGAAATGCCAAAACTTAACGGTCTAGATGTTCTTGATGAAGTTCAGAAGCAAGGCATAAACACGAAAATAGCTATTCTGACAACTTTTCAATCTCCTGGTTACGTTCGTCGTGCTCTTGAAAGCGGTGCTTGTGCTTTTATAACAAAAGATCAAGATGCTGAAGAAGTATCAAACATTATTCGGGATATACATTCTGGGAAGGTAGTGGTTGATTCTGCACTGCTTCTTAGTGGTGCTACGCTGCCAGCTAATCCACTCAAACCCAGACATCAGGATGTTCTGAAACTGACTATGGAAGGAAAAACCGTCAATCAAATTGCACGGGAACTATACCTTTCTCACGGTACTGTGAAGAATTACCTATCTGAAGCCATTCAACTTCTTCACTGTACTTCACGTGTAGAGGCTGCTCATACGGCGCGTACTAACGGCTGGATTTGACCTGACGTATAAGGCGGCGATGGGCGTATAAAGAGCCTTCTTAGCAGGGGAGTTAGGAATCAGTCGGGGTGAAAAGCTCACGAATCTGTTCCGCATCCACCCGGGACGAGGCGAAGGAGCCGTCGTTGACGACCGCATCAAACAGCGCCGCTTTCGATGCCTTCAAATCCATGACCTTCTCTTCAATGGTGCCCTCAGCCACCAGTCGGTACACGTGCACATCGCGTTCCTGCCCCAGCCTGTGGATGCGGTCCACCGCCTGCTGTTCAGCCGCCGGGTTCCACCACGGGTCCATGATGAAACAGTGATCTGCCTCCGTCAGGTTCAGTCCGAACCCGCCCGCCTTGAGCGAAATCAGGAACACCGGCGCCGCACCCTCGGCGAAATCTTTCAAAACCTGCGGGCGGTTGCGGGTTGTGCCGTCCAAGTACAGGTAGTCGATGCCTTCAGCCTGCAGCCGTTCAGCAATTGTGCGCAGATACCCCGTGAACTGGCTGAACACCAGCACCCGGTGCCCGTCGCCTAAGAGCGAGGGCAGATGCTCCACCAAATATTCGAGCTTGGCGGAAGCCACCCCGGCGTATTCGTCCGGGTCGATAAGCGTGGCGTCAAGCGCTAGACGCCGCAGAAGCGTGAGCGACTGAAAAATCGTGA
The DNA here is from genome assembly GCF_001808385.1 of Rothia sp. HMSC08A08. NCBI lineage: Bacteria > Bacillati > Actinomycetota > Actinomycetes > Micrococcales > Micrococcaceae > Rothia > Rothia sp. HMSC08A08. Next base: position 128,523 of record NZ_KV793081.1, on the reverse strand, counting down.
ACCGGTTCTTATCCATATCATCTAAAAGCCCGAGCACCTTCTGCCGCTCGCGCTGCAGATGCATATCGTAAATATGCCGATGCGCCGCTGTGAGCGGCACGTTCACCCGCACATCGTTCTTTTCGGGAAGATCGGCGGCGACCACATCCTTCGTACGGCGCAGCATCAGAGGGCGAACCCGGCGGCGTAATTTTTCGATAACCTGCGGGTCCTCACTAGACTCGGCGGGGCGCGCATATAGGTCGCGGAACATGCGCGCTGACGGGAACAAGCCATCCGCCACAATCGCCAAGAGCGCCCAAAGCTCCATGAGGTTGTTCTCCATTGGGGTGCCCGTGATGGCGAGTTTTACCTGCGCGTTTAGGGCACGCGCCACCTTCCATGCGCGAGTTTTCGTGTTCTTCACGAACTGCGCCTCATCCAAAATCAACGCACCCCACCCTGCACGCGGAGGAGCATCATCCTCTGTGTTTTCGGGAACGTGGTTACCGAATTCGATGTATCCATCCTCGTCGAGACGGAACAGCGCATAGCTCGTGAGCACCAGATGCGCACCCTGTACCAGCTCGGCGATGCTCGTGCCGCTTTTGCTCGTAGACTCGGTGATAGTCACCACCTTCGCACCCGGCACGAATCGTGCAGCCTCTTGCGCCCAGTTACCCACCACGGATGTTGGCGCAACCACGAGGAAAGGTGCAAACTCGGTGTGATCGGCGCGTTGCTCATGCTCGGCGATCGCTTGGGCAAGCAGAGCGAGCACCTGCACGGTTTTGCCCAAGCCCATATCGTCGGCAAGAATCCCGCCCAGCCGGTGCTGCCTCAAGAACGCGAGCCAGCGGAAACCCTCAAGCTGATAAGGCCGCAGAACTGCGGTAAGACCCGGGGGAGAGGGCAGGTGATTCGCTGAAAATACGCCGGAAGAAACAGATAAAGAATCGGAATGTTCGTTCTCTAAAACTTCTTCGGAACCGGCAGTCTCCCCCGCACGGTCGGCGGCCTCCACGAGGGCGAGCAGACTCTTAACCTGGGCATCCCAAGAAGCCACGGTTTCCACACTCGAAGCGAGCGATTCCAGCTCAGAGAACAGCCCCGCCTGATGCCGGTTAATACGCAGCTCACCGCCGGTTTCGTTGAGCGTGCGGGCCTCCTCAATAAGGGTTCTCAGCGCCGAAAACTCCGGGCGATTGAGTGAAAAATAGGTGCCGTTACCCAGCAAAATACGATCCTGATTCCGATCGAGCGCCTCAAAAACCTGGGCGAAAGGCACAGTCCAGTTATTGACCTTAATAGCGATACCCAGCCCGAACCAGTCACGCGAATTACCCTCGGTCACCTTGACCTCAATCATGGCGTCGGTCGCCTCGGTAAACTCTGGTACGGAACCGAGCAGCCGCACGCGAACCCCGGGAATACGCCGCAAGGCGGGCAGCACATGAGCGAGAATATCGCGGGTTTCCCACCCCTGAGAACGGCGTTCCCCGAACCCGCCTGCCAATACCGGGTTGGATGCAGTCGCCGACCGTACCGCGCGCAGCACCCGCGCCTCAAAACGTTCGTCGCGTTCTGTGCCCAAGCCCAGCGCCGGCAGGCGGCGAACCCCCGAGTCTGTGCCTTCTTCATCGAGTGGGTTCTTCGGGTACTCCCAATACCAATTCAGGAGCGCATCGTGCGAAATCTCATCATCAAAATGCGCTTCAAACACCAAATAGGGCGAACGAACCTTCGGCAGTGCTAAAGCCGGGTCTGGGGTAAGGAACGGGACGGCCCGCGTGAGGGTGGGCAAGAACTCGCGGTGAAAAGCCTCGCGCTCGCTCGCCGGAATACGCATTTCGCCGCGAGATACCAATGATTCTGCGGTTGCATCTAAGGGCTCGGCAAGCGGAATAAACGCCAGATTAAGACCCTCCGGCAGGTCCGGAATAGTCGGTGTCGCTGTGTTTTCGAGTGAAAGTTCGGGAATAAGCCCGACCGTCTGTGTTTCAGAATTTTCGTTTTCGCCCGCGCTCTCCTCTGCCTGTTCCTGCGAAGATTGAGCCTGAAAAACATCGCGATGCGGCGCGTCTAAGGCGCCTTTGCGCGTGCTCTTCCAATGCACCCGATGCGCCTGTTCCTCGTAAATACGCTGCACAAGAGAACCGAGCGCAAAAAATCCTGAGCGCGGCGAGCCGATGGGGTGGCAGTGCGCGGCATCAAACCAGAGCTGCCGCACCCGGTTATCTTCGCGGGTTTCCCATCCCAAGGCGGCATGAAGAGCCAGGTCAGGAGCGGAATCTTCACTCACGGCAGCCTCTGCGTTCTGTCGGGATTCGGCCTCAACGGCTCCGGCATGTACCCTCACCTGGGCGGGCGGCAGAACCGCCGTAGTCACCTCAAACCCTTCGAGAAGAATCGGCAGGCCAATCTGCTCTGCGCGCGCCAGAACATCCCACAGCAGCGTGGAGTTCGTGGCGGTGAGCGAAATCCAGTCCCGATGCGAAGAGTACATATTCTGCCACGGGCGTGCGATAGCGTATATTTCGGCGAAGAACCGTTCGTGCTCGGGGTACACCTCGTGACGACCGACCGGCCCACCCACGCTGGATGCGAAGGTCTCCCAGCTGAGCCCACCCTTGATCCAGCGCCCGGTTTTGGACTGCATCAGCGGCCGCGCCAGCAAATTGATAGGCGGGGTTGCACCGGGAATATTGCGCCCGCGCGCATATGAACCCGAGATACTGAAGGAAAGATCGAGCGCCCCCGGAACCCGTGCCGAATCAATACCGGATGCTTCGCCCCGGGCAGCGAGAACCTGTGCCATATCGCGCCGCCACACCGAAATTTTCGAGGGCGAAGAATGCGTATTCTCGTGGTCGTTCAGGGGGAGAGGCTCGGGGTCGGTGGTGAGCGAGCTTGCCGAACGAATCGCCCCCGATGCGCGCAACGCCGCCAGGGGATCGTCAGCTGCCTCCGCAACCTGTCGCACGGTATCCTCTGGGCTCTCCGGGTTCATAGACTGGCGGACGCGGTCGCCGGGCGCATTGTCGAGAGCCTTCCGCGCGGTCTTGGCACGGTCGAGTGCGGTGAGCATGAGAGCGACGGCGTGCTTGCAGTCGGCGGCGACCGGGCATGTGCATCGTGCGTTGAAAAGATTGGAATCGGCGTCAGAACCCGGGAAGAAGCGAATATCTACCTCATAGGGAATAGGGGTGCTCCCATTCACCAGACCTTCCAGCGTGTTTTCGTCTTCGTCGTAGGTGTAGCGCACCACTTCACGCTGACGGGCATAAGCAAGCCCGCGCTGGTATGCCTTATGCCCCGCCTGCCGAATAATCTGCGCAACGGTGACGGGGATATCGGGGAAAGGGTTTGGCGTGCTCACCGTTCCATTATCTCAAGGGTGTCAAAGAAGCGCGCGGTAATTCGTTATGAGGTCTGTCCAAGATGCGCTGAGCGTTTTTTACGTGCATTTTTGATGACTATTGTGAAGAACATAATAAAAGTGATGATGGTGGTCAGGAAGCCAACGCATAAGACGCTCACGGCAAGGGTAGCGGCTGCCTGTGTGAGAGGACTCGACCCCTTGGGCTGGACGCCCCTCCACTCGAGGGCATGGTACTCAACGACTGCTCCCCAGCCGGCTAGGATGAACAATCCAATACCGAGAATGAGGAGTAGTGCAGCTATTGCCCCGACCATACGTGCAGTTTTCATGCTTTCCCCTTGAGTAACTGACTTTATGGATTCATCTGGTCCCGTTCTTTTGCCAAGGGTGTTTTATTCTGCTCAGCATGCTTGTTGTGTGCCTTGCGTGCCTTCTTGGTCGCCGTTGTGAAGAGCAGAATAAAGGTGATAATGCCGGTGAGGAAACCAATGCCTAGGAACCATAGGCTCAGATTATTAGTCGCCATGACGAGCGGACTTGCTCCTGCGGGATCGACACCCCTCCATTCGAAGGCGTGGTATTCCACGAGTGAACCCCAGCCGGCTAGGATGAGCAATCCAAACCCGATAACCAGAAGTACTGCGGCTACTGCTCCAACGGTGTATATAGCTTTTTTCATGGGCGCTCCTTAGATGCTGGCTCTATGAATTAATCTGATTCTGGTCTTCTGCTGAGGGTGTTTTATTCTGTTCAAGATGCTTGTTGTGTGTCTTGCGTGCCTTCTTGGGCGTCGTGGTGAAGAGCAGAATAAAGGCGAAGAGCCCGGCGAGTAAACTGGTGCCTAAGAAGCAGTAGCTGAGGTTAGCGGTTGCTTTGGTCAATGGACTCTTCATGGTAGGTTGAACACCCCTCCACTCGAAGGCGTGGTACTCCACAAGAGCGCCCCATTGCATGAGGATATACAGAAAGATTCCTATGGTGAGGAGTGCTATGGCCAGTCCACCAATAGCGTATATAACTAGTTTCATAAGTGCTCCTTAGATACTGGCTCTATGAATCAACCTGGTTCTGACCATCTTTCAGTAGGTCTTGAGCCTGTTTAGGATACTTTTTGTGCGTCTTGCGGGAGTTCCTGATCGCCGTGGTGAAGAACGGAATCAAGGCGATAAAGCCAGTAAGAAAGCCGGTGCCTAAGAACCAGTAGCTGAGGTTGCCGGTTGCTCGCGTTAGGGGACTTGCTCCTTTATGCTGCACGCTCCTCCATTCGAGGGCATGATACTCTACGAGTGAGCCCCAACCGGCCAGGATGAACAAGCCAAACCCAATGATCAGAAAAATTGCGGCCACTATCCCCATGATCTGTACAGTCTTTTTCACAGTTATCACTCTTTCTTTCCGGAAGCGTAAAGTGGGCGTGACATGGTGATATATCAGAGGCAAGATAAATTTCTGTACATTACCCAGTGTGCCGTGATTTTTCTCGAATGTGTAGACCTGCTCTGAAGGCCCAAAACTTCACACTACGCCGCCATGAGGCGGCTATATACAGGTATGCATTCATAATCGCGTTATGTAAATCACAAGGATTTGACAGGTTCGGGCGTTTACAGATTCCTGAAAGCTGTTGTAACCTGGATTCAGCTTCAAGAGTTTCGACTGATAAGCTCCGACTATGGTCGAACGCCAACCCCATGTTCACGGGTGGCTCGGATGACGAAGCGGTTTGTATTCGCCGCCTCAGGTGGCACTTGGTACAGGCAAGAGCAACGCGAAAGGAACGCGCATTCGGCGCATGGTTGTCAATGTACAACAGCTCTTCATCTACAGCATCCCCCCTTACTCCTGCACGCTCTTATCAGGAAAATCTGCGTGCCGCATCCGTACCCGCACGCGGCGGTTACCAGGCAGTAAGTATTCAGGACTACGCACGTATTTCTTCTAAGCGCGACGAATTCCTCAATTTTCTGCTTCTTCCCAACCCCGAGGGTATTCCCGCCGTCGAATATGCCGGTCTGCGCGTAGCATAGGGGTATGAGCGCCTCAGGACTGCTTCTCGACTCGGATGTTCTCGCCGAGATCCGCAAAGCCACACCAGATCCCAAAGTTGTTGCCTTTCTGCGCCGCCGCGCCTATAAACACCTCTACATTTCGGTGCTGAGTGTGGGCGAGCTCAAAGGACTCTACCCCTACCCAGAGACCGACCGATGGATTGCCGAACTTCTCGACAGATTCGCCGACCACATCATTAACGTGGATGCGCGCGTAAGCCTCGAATGGGCGGGACGCAGCGCCCCGCGCGGCACCCACAGTCACGGGCGTAAAGATGCCGAGCCCCTGCCCACTGCCGCCCTCGAAGGTCTGATGGCGGCGAGCGCCCAAGCTCACGACCTCGAAATCGTTTCTTCAAAGGCTGAGGTGTACCGGTCCTGGGGCGTGCCCGCGGTGAATCCGTGGATTGAAGACTAATCTTCCGCACAGTATTTTCACCGTAAGCACCGGGGGAGTACCTGCGTGTTCGAGAAAGCCGTGAGAAATGCTCGGCACAGTTAGCTGTATGCGCTGTCGCGGCGGTGAGAGCGCATCAGTAACGTTCGTGTAACCCCTATGTTCACGGTGAGCGGTTAACGAAGGTTAGCCGCCATTTAACCGGAACTATTTCCCCGAAAGCCCAGCAGGCTCACACGCGCTGACAGGTTTCATGGCATGATGGAAGAACGATGAAAAGTAGCTCTTCTACATCCCGGTATTCTGCCCCTATGCCACTCTGGCTGCAGGGCATCGTTGAATTAGTTTTTACCGCCGCGCTTTCTTTCGGGCTTGTGCTCGTTCTGCTCATGGCGGTGTGGTTTACCAACGGTTTTAACCGCATGGATTTTCCCGCACTCGCAACTCTTGCCTCCCACCTGTGGCTGCTCATGCACGGTGTGCCGCTGAATATTCCGAATGCTTTCGGCATTATTCTGCCGCACGGCATGCTCACACTGGTACCCATGGGGCTGAGCATTATTCCGGTGCTCTTATGCTTTAGGTCTGGGCGAAAACTGGCGCGCGCATCCTATGAGGGGGAATTCTTCAAGCCCGTACTATTAGGGTGCGCTGCCTACGGTATTTTTGCTGCCGTCGCCTTTGCGTGGGCGAGTACCGAACGGCATCTGCTGGGTATTGTTGGTGCGGCGTTGATTCCGCAGATAGTGGTGCTGGTCGGGTTGATCTGGGGCGGCTACTATGAATCGCGTTCGCTCGCCCGTATGGTGGGCGTGAACACCGCCGAACAGATTTCGCAGATGAGCCAGTACTCGCGATGGGCGAGCTCCTATGTGTGGTCGATTGTGCGTGCCTCCATGGTGGCGATTTTCTCGCTCATTATGGGCGGTGCTCTGGTGCTGGTGGTTGCCATGATGATGCGTTGGTCGCAAATCGCAACAATTTACCAGGAACTTCACGCCGGGCCGGTGGGGGCGCTCGCCGTGACCCTGCTGCAGCTTGGTTACCTTCCGAACTTGGTGATCTACGCGATGTCGTGGACTACCGGCGCCGGGTTTGCGTTCGGCGTGGATACACATGTGGGTTGGTCGCAGACGACGATGGGCGATCTTCCGCTCTTTCCGGTGCTGGGTGCTATCCCTGAGAGCCTGGGCTGGATAGGGTATGCGGGTCTGGCGGTTTCGCTGGGCGCCGGAGCCGTTGCCGGTTGGTGGTTCTTGCGTGAAGGTGAAGACCACGTGGAGGAGTGGATCACCATGAAGGTACGTTACCGGGTGATTGCGCTGCCGCTTTCTTCGCTCGTGTTGGGTTCGCTGGTGGGTGTGCTCTGCGGCGTGTGGGCTTATATTTTGGGTTGGATTTCCAGCGGATCGTTGGGTGTGGGGCGTTTTACCGAGGTAGGCGCATCGCCCGCAGCTTTCGCCGTGGCGACCGCAATAACCCTGGGTGCGGGTACCGCGTTGGGTAACCTGCTGTGCCATGTGCTTCTTCCCGACAGCAGTCGTGAGCTGCCGCGTTTTGCCGATGAACGTCCCAATCTGGGCAGTCGCATGAGCGAGATGCTGCAGCAGCGTCGCGCGGCGCGGGCAGAGCGTGAACAGCTCAGGAACGATGAGCAGGAACGCGAGGCACAAGAACGTGAAGAGCAGGCGCGTGAGCGGGCTCAGCAGCGGCGCGAACGAGTCAAACAGGTGCACGCCCGCCGTGCAGAACTCAATAAATTTGCTGAGCAAGAAGAAGCACAGCGAGCGCATAGTTTAGGTATCAAAACGGAGCAAGAATCCTTGCGTGAGGATAGTTCTGCCGAAGCTGCAGACTCGAAGGATGCGGCATCTGACGAACAAACCATCGAGCTGTCGGGAGCGGATGAACCCACCGTGGAACTTGATACCTCTGAGAAATCCGGTGGGGGTACCGAGGACGCGCCGCGCACGGTCAAGCCCGGTAAGCGTGAGAAAGCCCCGGGGAAGCCGGTCTTTAACCGCGTTCCGCGCCCCGAAACCTCGGGTAATGGCGGTGATACTAAGGTCGAGCGGGAAACACGAGAGCAGAGCGCTCGTACAGGGGAGTCTGGGCCGCAGAAAGCCCCTTCGTCAGTGGAGTTTCACGAGTCCGGGTATAAACGTTTTGGTGTGCCGCGCCCGGTTGCCGCATCGCCCGCATCCGATCAGGAGAATACGGAAGGTTCGGCGCAGTCTCACGAGACTACCGTTCAGGAGAAGCGTCAGCTCACGCCCACTCAGGCGATGGCTGTTATCTTCGGAGCCTCTGAGCCGACCAAGGACGAATCTTCGGAGGAAGGGCCCTCCACGGGGCAGGATTCCTCGCATAAGAAGAGGAAGAAATAACTTTCGCGCCCTATATGGTGATATATCGGGAACACCTAGAGGGCTGGGAGCACAGCGGAATATAGCAATTGTGCCGAGTGAATCCTTAAGATTCACTCGGCACAATTATTTGAAAAGCTCCCCCAAGAAGAAATTAAGGAGCAGGTTCGCCAATCGACACAGAAGTATTGGCGCGCACTGTACGGTCGAAGGACTCTTGACACTGCTTCACATCGGTATCCGTCAGGGCGTGGGAGTAACATTGCCGATAGTTTTGCGCATCCGGGTTCAACGCCATGACAAGCCCCGAAAGAAGCGTCCACCCCGCAAAAAGAAGGCTTAGTCCAGCGGCAACGTAGAGAATCCACGGTCCCCGCCCTTGGGCATTGCGCACTATCGCCATAATGGTCAGCCCAATCCCCAGAAGTACCAAGACAAAAAGCAGAAGAAACAGGGGGAAGGGACTCAGCAAGAAGGGGGTTCCCGATAGGGTCAGCATAGAACCCGCAAGCAACAGCCATAAACTGCGCATCAGCTTGCGGCGGCGCTCCTTAGGGGTGAGCTGCGGACGCTTCGGCGCAGGCGGTATCGGCTGCTGCGGCGGCACTTGGGGGTAAGACGGGGGCATATTTGACATAGGTTAAGGGTACCTCCCTGCGGCGGTCTGCGGGCATGAGAATCACCGTGAAACCCTGAAAATCTAGACTGGGCGAGGGCCGCCAGCTTATCGTTTCGGAATTGGCTTAACTACAAGAATTTCTGGTGCGGTGCCCGTGGCATAGGTGCTACCCAGCCGCTATGTGATGCGATAAACTATTGCTGTGCGAATTGTGATAATGGTCTCCGGGTCCGGTACTAACCTGCAAGCTATTCTCGACTCCGTAAAGGCTGGCGAGCTGAACGCAGAGATCGCCGCCGTAGGCGCAGATAAGCCCTGCACCGGTCTTGATCGAGCCGCCGCAGCCGGGGTTGAAACCTTTCTGATCGAACCGGCAGACTATGCTGACCGCGAGCAATGGAACCGCGCTCTCGAAGAGAAAATCGCCTCCTACACCCCCGATTACGTTGTATTCGCCGGGTTCATGCGCATTGTGGATGCGCAGCTGGTCGCCCGCTTCGAGAACCGGATTATCAACACTCACCCCGCGTTGCTGCCCTCATTCCCCGGGGCACACGGTGTGCGGGATGCGCTCGCCCACGGCGTTAAAATCACCGGGTTGACGGTTCATTTCGTGGATTCCGGGGTCGATACCGGCACGATTATCGCCCAGGCCGCGGTGCCCGTCGAGGACGGTGACACCGAAGAAAGCCTGCATGAGCGCATCAAGGTGCAAGAACGTCAGCTCTTGGTGCGGATCCTCGCAGAATTTGCTGCCCTCCCCAAAACTCAAAACCCCTAGAACTTCCTGCCCGCACGGCGCCGCATCCTGGTGCATGCGGGCAGTATCAATACCCCGCCACGGGGTACCACCCATTCACCGAGCAAGAAGCAACGGAGTAATTAGTGTCTATGAAGAAGCTCGATCGTCTGCCCCTGCGCCGCGCCCTCATTTCCGTGTACGACAAGACTAATCTGGCGGAGTTCGCCCGCGGTCTGCACGAGGCAGGCGTGAAGCTGGTGTCTACCGGTTCGACCGCATCCACGATCGCCGCCGCCGGTGTGCCCGTCACAGAAGTTACCGAGGTTACCGAGTTCCCCGAGTGCCTGGAAGGCCGCGTGAAGACCCTGCACCCGCGCATCCACGCCGGTATTTTGGCCGACCGCCGCAAGCAGGAGCATATCGACACCCTTAACGAACTCGACGTTGAGCCCTTCGACCTGGTGGTCGTGAACCTATACCCCTTCGCAGAGACCGTGGCATCCGGTGCTGACCAAGACGCTATTATCGAGAAAATTGATATCGGCGGTCCCTCAATGGTGCGTGCCGCCGCGAAGAATCACGATGCGGTCGCTGTCGTGGTAGACCCCAAAGACTACGAACGGACCGTGACCGCCGCCCAGGATGGCGGGTTTTCCCTGGAGGAGCGTCGCCGTCTGGCCGCCGGTGCCTTCGCCCATACCGCCGCTTACGATACCGCCGTCGCTACCTGGACCGCCGCGCAGTTCCAGCAGGATGAAGACGCTAACTTCTGGCCCCCGTACGCTGGTTTGGGCTTTGAACGCAGCGAGACCCTGCGTTACGGCGAGAATCCGCATCAGCGCGCGGCTCTGTATGTGGATCCCGCAGCAGCCCCCGGTATCGCCCAGGCTGAGCAGATTCACGGCAAGGCGATGAGCTACAACAACTATGTGGATGCCGATGCCGCCCTGCGCGCAGCCTACGATTTTGATGAGCCTGCGGTCGCCATCATCAAGCACAACAACCCCTGCGGTATTGCAATTGCAAGCCCTAATGTCGCAGATCCAATTGCCGATGCGTACGCTAAGGCTCATGCTTGCGATCCGCTGTCCGCCTATGGCAGCGTGATCGCGGCAAACCGCCCGGTCACCAAGGATATGGCGCAGGCCGTTAAAGATATTTTCACCGAGGTTATTGTGGCGCCCGGATACGAGCCGGAAGCCCTCGAAATCCTGGAAACCAAGAAAAATCTCCGCCTGCTGGTGCTTCCCGAGGGATTCGGGCGTGAGACTATCGAGTACCGCTCGATTTCTGGCGGTGCGCTCTTCCAGGAAGCCGACCGCCTTAACGCCGAGGGTGATAACCCGCAGAATTGGCAGCTGGTCGCCGGTGAACCTGCCGACGAAGCCACTCTGCGCGATCTTGAATTCGCGTGGCGTGCCCTGCGTGCCCCCAAATCGAACGCGATTATGCTCGCCCATAATGGTGCCGCCGTGGGTATCGGCATGGGGCAGGTTAACCGCGTGGATTCGTGCAAACTCTCGGTTGAACGCGCCAATACACTCGGCGGAGAAGGCCACGAGCGTGCCCGCGGTGCGGTTGCCGCATCCGACGCTTTCTTCCCCTTCGCGGACGGCCTGCAGGTTCTTCTCGACGCCGGTATCCGTGCGGTCGTGCACCCCGGCGGCTCGATCCGTGATGACGAAGTTATTCAGGCCGCGAAGGATGCGGGCGTCACCATGTACCTGACTGGAACCCGCCACTTCTTCCACTAAATTCCGGCATTGTCTCAACAATCGAATGCGCCAGCCAGGTAGGCTGATGCACGGTGAATATTGCCAACCCAATCCGGCTGCAAAAGTTATGGTGTGCACGGGTTGGGTTGGCACGCATACGGGGTAAATATTCGATAGGATTAAGACGTGCCTAAAGTCAGTGAAGAATACAAAAAGAACAGGCGTATACAGATTATCGATGTCGCCCGTGAATGCTTTATTAAAGGCGGGTATCAAAAGACCTCGATGAACGAGATTATTGCCGCCACCGGGCTCTCCGCAGGAGCTATCTACAACCACTTTTCCTCGAAAGAAGAGATCATGGTAGAGGCCGCACGCCTTGACATGGCTCCCTTCGAGAAAGTGCGTGCGGATTCTCCATGGGATTATGTTCTGGGGTTCTTGAAGATTCTTGATACGGCAAAAACCCGCCGCTTTCTGCTCGCCACCTGGGGCGAGGCTGTCTCAATGCCCGCTATCAACGCCGTAGTGGGGGAGCAAATGCATCAACTGCGCGCCATGGCAATGGAACGTTACCGTGCCTGGGGCGAACGCGAACTCGATGTAACCGCTGAAGAGCTTGAGCAGTGGCTTAATGTCATGGGCGCGGCGGTGCTTTCGGTGCTTAGCGGGTATGTGGTGCAGACTCAGCTTCTCGGAAAAGAAAACCGTGAAGCCTATTTCGCATATGCAACCGCTATTTTGACTCAGGAATAACCCGGTGTATATGCGCCGCCTGCGCGCGTCTGCCTCCTTCGGGACAATACTCACGGTTCGGCATGGAAAACTCGCTGCAAGGATCGCCGCGAACATGCCAAAGAGCCCTTGGTATGGCCATCTCATACGGTGGGCGTCATATCTGTGCAGGCACTAACCTATACGGTAAGATGAGAGTCACATCATAAGCTCTCATCACATTTTATGCAGAATCACACTTTGAGGAGTGGTATGACCGAGCAGACTCGAACCGTGCTTGAGGCTCCCCTCGCGGAGCTTGACCCCGAGGTCGCCGAAGCACTCGATCTGGAACGTAAGCGCCAGCAAAACACCCTGGAAATGATCGCTTCCGAAAACTTCGTGCCGCGTGCCGTACTCCAGGGGCAGGGGTCAGTGCTGACCAATAAATATGCGGAAGGCTACCCGGGTCGCCGCTACTATGGTGGCTGCGAATTCGTCGATATCGTTGAAGACCTGGCTATTAAACGGGTTAAGGAGCTCTTCGGCGCCGAACACGCCAACGTACAGCCTCACTCCGGTGCCCAGGCGAATAACGCCGTCATGCACGCCCTGCTGACCCCCGGTGAGAAGATCATGGGTCTTTCACTGGCTCACGGTGGGCACCTCTCGCACGGTATGAAGCTGAACGTCTCGGGTAAGCTCTACGAGGTTGTTGCCTACGAGGTAGGCGAAGACGGTCGGATCGATATGGAACAGGTTCGGCAGCTCGCACTCGCTGAGCGTCCCAAGGTTATTATTGCCGGATGGTCGGCATACCCCCGTCAGCTGGATTTCGCGAAATTCCGTGAGATTGCCGATGAAGTTGGTGCCTACCTGTGGGTTGATATGGCCCATTTTGCCGGTCTAGTAGCGGCGGGTCTGCACCCCAACCCGGTACCGCACGCCCACGTGGTTTCGTCGACCGTGCACAAGACCTTAGGCGGACCCCGCTCCGGGTTTATCCTGTGCACCGAAGAGCTCAAGAAAAAGATCGACTCAGCGGTATTCCCCGGGCAGCAGGGCGGACCGCTCATGCACGTGATTGCCGCGAAAGCGACCGCGTTCAAGGTTGCCGCGACCGAAGAGTTTAAAGACCGTCAGAAGCGCACAATCGAGGGGGCGCGCATCCTAGCAGAGCGCCTGACCCACCAGGATATGCGCGATGCGGGCGTTTCCATCGCCACCGACGGTACCGACGTGCACCTGGTACTGGTCGATCTGCGCCACCACGAGCTCACCGGTAAAGAGGCTGAAGACCTGCTGCACGACGCGGGTATTACCGTTAACCGCAACGCGGTGCCGAACGATCCCCGCCCGCCGATGGTGACCTCCGGGCTGCGCATCGGTACCTCGGCCCTGGCAACCCGCGGTTTCGATGCCGAAGGCTTTACCGAGGTCGCCGATATTATCGCTTCGGTGCTGTTGCCGCAGCACGATATCGCCGCCTTGCGCGAGCGCGTGAATAAGCTCTGCGATAAGTACCCGCTCTATGTGGGAAGTGAGAGCTGGTAAAACTTATGAAGACCCCGTTGTACGCTTCGTAAAGCGTCTGCGGGGTCTTTTGCCCAGTGTAAACCTCTCACGGATGAATCCATGACATGAACAGAAAGGAAAACTGCTATGCCGCAGATTCTTGATGGTAAGGCAACCGCCGCCGCCATTAAATCCGAGCTGACTGAGCGCGTTGAGGCGCTCAAAGCACGGGGCATTACCCCCGGTTTGGGAACGGTACTCGTGGGGGATGATCCCGCCTCACACTCCTATGTGGGCGCTAAACACCGCGACTGCGCGGAGATTGGCATTAATTCGATCCGTGTAGATCTGCCCGCCGATATCACCCAGGAAGAGCTTGAAGCCGAGATTGATAAGCTCAATCACGACCCTGCCTGCACGAGCTACATTGTGCAGCTTCCCTTGCCCAAGCACCTGGATACTAACCGTATTTTGGAGAAGATTGTGCCTGAGAAGGACGCTGACGGTTTGCACCCCACTAACCTTGGCAAGCTGGTGCTGAACGTTTCGGAGCCGTTAGATTCACCCCTGCCGTGCACCCCGAACGGCGTGATTGAGTTGGTGAAACGCCACGGTATCGACTGGAACGGTAAGAATGTGGTTGTGCTCGGTCGCGGTATTACCGTGGGTCGTCCTCTAGGGCTGCTGCTGACCCGCCGTGAGATCAATGCAACCGCGACCTTGGCGCATACCGGTACCCAGAACCTTGACGAGGTTCTGCGCCAGGCGGATGTTATTGTCGCCGCCGTGGGTGTGCCGCATGTGCTCAAAGCGGATCAGGTGAAGGACGGCGCAATTCTGCTGGATGTGGGAGTCTCCCGTGCCGAAGACCCTGAAACCGGTAAGAAGAAACTCTTCGGCGACGTTTCCCCCGAGGCGGCCGCGAAGGCATCTTGGGTATCCCCGAACCCCGGCGGTGTGGGCCCCATGACCCGCGCGGAGCTGCTGGTGAATGTCGTAGAGACCGCAGAACGTCAGGCAGCGAAGAACTAGCCTGGCCGTCAGCTCAACGTTCCATGCCGCAGCACGTGAGAGGGCTCTGAGGATAACCGCGCGCCATTGTGAAACACGCTAGGTACGACAATGCCCGGGTGCATATTGTTGTCGCACTCGGGCACTGTTATCGCCCGTCTTATGCCTGCTGTGGAGTTTTTTACAGCAGCATCTCGTAAAAATAGGCATCCCCTTTATAGAGCGTCACGCTGTGCTCAACGGGTGAACCCTGCGAGGTATAGCTGGTGGTGGTCACCTTGAAAGCAGCGGCACCCACGGTTGGCAGATGATTGAAGGCTTCCGCATCCGCCTCGGTCATCAGGGTTGCTTCCATGCGCATCATGCCGTGTTCGATTGTGTACTCGCAATGGTCGTGAGGATCTTTGCGTGAACCGCCAGAGGCCATCGTTTCAAGCAGGCATGTTGCAACCTCAGGTGTCAAATAGGCGAGCTCAAAACCGATAGGCTCACCCTCAGCCAAGCGCAAACGCTTAACCAAAAGCACCGAAGAATCTATGGTGACACTCAAATAACGTGAAATTTCTTCTGTCACCTCAACCCACTGGGTTGAAAGCATTCTGGTTGAAGCCTGCAGCCCGCGCCGCTCCATATCTTCGGCGAACGAGCATACTCGCGGAATGTAGCTTCCCTGAGAACGATCGGCAACGTATGTTCCAGAACCCTGAACGTTATAGATAAGACCGCGCTCCAGTAGAGCCTTGATAGCATTGCGCACCGTCTGGCGGCTTACCTTGAACTTCTCCTGAATAGCGCGTTCAGTCGGGAGTTTATCTCCGGGAGAACCCGGGATTACATATTTTTGTTCCAGGTAGCGGATAACCTGCTCATATTTAGGGCCAGGAACCGGCGGTAGCATGGTGGGATCGTCGTGAAGTTCCTCGGCGTTCTCCATCATAGAACCACGCGCAGAAGCCTCGGGTGCCTCGTGGGAACCCGAGTTAGAGACAGAACCTGAAAAGTTGAGTGAATGAGTCATCACAGATAGTTTACGCCTATCCGACCCTAAAAGCGTTGCACTACGTGTATGTCGAGGCATTTATCCTGGCATAATTGATGTTATGCACACACGCGAGCAAAATTCTGTAACCACCGCCGACTCCGATAACGCCTCCGTGCGTAAAGCCATTATTGGGTCCTGCATCGGCGTTGGGCTCCTTGTACTTCTTCTCGTTCTGGCAATTTTCAACGCCAACAGCGTGCTCGGTTGGATCCTGGCAGGCCTTATTCTTGGATGGCTGGCGCTCGCCGTCTACTTAGTGCGTATCGTGCTGGTATCCATCAAACAGGATCGTGCCGAATTTAGCCGCATCCACCGCGAAGAATCGGATGCGATGCTCGCCGATAAACTTGCCCACAGCTTTCAGATCGTGCTTGTGCAGTCCCGCGAAATTGCCAACCACCTCACGGACGACAGCGAAGAATCTCGCGCCATGATCGAGCGGGCTTTAGATACTATTAACACCACAGCGTCCAATGGGATGGGAATGGTCAACGACGAAATGAGGGGTGAAGAATGAGCCGCGCCGCTAAAACTCTGCGCGTCGCCAGCGTGAACGTCAACGGTATTCGTGCCGCCTACAGGAAAGATATGGCCACGTGGCTCGCTGGCCGCGACGTTGATATTCTCTGCCTGCAGGAGGTTCGTGCCCCCGATAAGATCGTGCGCGAACTTCTCAACGAAGACGACTGGAATATTCTGCACGCCGAAGCCGCCGCCAAAGGACGCGCCGGGGTACTGGTGGCAACCCGCAAGCACCCCAATGCGAACGGTGAGCTTCTGAAAAACCAGCCTGTCGCTACCCGCTCCACGATCGGCGAAGACTATTTCGCAGACGCTGGCCGCTGGGTTGAGGCGGACTACACCCTGCCCACCGGCGAAACCCTGACCGTCGTAAGCGCTTACGTGCACTCCGGCGAGGTTGGAACGCCCCGCCAGGATGACAAGTACCGCTTTCTCGACCGCATGCTCGTGCGCCTGCCCGAACTCGCTCAGCATTCAGATCACGTGCTCATTGTGGGAGACCTCAACGTGGGGCACACCGAGCTCGACATTAAAAACTGGAAGGCAAACCAGAAACGCGCCGGTTTCCTGCCCGAAGAACGTGCATACTTCGATAAATTCTTTGGCGAAATCGGCTATGAAGACGTGGCGCGCAAACTCGCAGGTGAGGTGCCCGGGCCCTATACCTGGTGGTCCTACCGCGGCAAAGCCTTCGATAACGACGCCGGGTGGCGCATTGACTACCATATGGCTACCCCAGCGCTCGCTGCGAAAGCCGTGGAAGCAACGGTCGATCGTGCCGCCTCCTATGATGAACGGTTCAGCGATCACGCGCCGCTCGTCGTCGATTATCAGTTCTAGAATTCACCTGCCGATAAGATGCCGGATGCGCTGGCTAACCGGCCGTCCGCATCGTGCGCCCCTTGAAGAAAGTATCTATCATGTCTGACGAAAAGAAACAGGATAAATCACTCATTCCCAATGCGTCTTTGGATCGTGTGCGTGTCTACTCCGGTGCGCAGCCTTCCGCAGATTCGATGCACCTGGGCAACTATATTGGCGCGGTGAACAACTGGGTTGCCCTGCAGGAGAACCCCGCCAACGAGTGCCTGTTCTTTATCCCCGATATGCACGCTATTACCGTGCCCCAAGACCCACAGTCCCTGCGCGAACGCACCCGCCTGACCGCCGCCCAGTATATTGCCGCCGGTATTGACCCTGCGCGTTCCCCGTTCTTTGTGCAGTCGCAGGTGCCTGAGCACGCGCAGCTTGCCTGGGTACTGAACTGCTTCACGGGTTTTGGTGAGGCCTCACGCATGACCCAGTTCAAGGACAAATCGCAGAAGCAGGGTGCTGATAACGCCTCGGTGGGGTTATTTACCTACCCGGTGCTGATGGCGGCGGATATTCTGCTGTATCAGGTCGATGGCGTACCGGTGGGCGAGGATCAGCGCCAGCACCTAGAGCTTACCCGCAACCTGGCGCAACGGTTCAACTCGCGCTTTGGCGAAACCTTCGTGGTGCCCGAACCCATTATTATGAAGGAAACCGCCAAGATTTATGATTTGCAGGAGCCGACCTCGAAGATGTCGAAATCTGCCACCTCCGATAAGGGGCTTATCAAACTTTTGGATGAGCCGAAGGCGACTGTGAAGAAGATTAAGTCTGCCGTGACTGACGACGGCTCCGTTATTGCTTATGATCGTGAGGCGAAACCTGGCGTCTCTAATCTGCTCTCGATCTATTCCGCGATGACTGGTGAGAGCATCGACTCTCTCGTCAAACGTTATGAGGGTAAGATGTACGGTCATCTCAAGGTTGATTTGGCGGATGTTGTGGTCGAGAAACTTTCGCCCCTGCGTGAGCGTACCCTAGAGCTTATGGCGGACCCCGCCGAGCTTGACCGCTTGCTGGCATTGGGTGCTCGGAAAGCTCGTGAAATAGCGACTGTTACTATCGAGAATGTCTACGATAAAGTGGGTTTTTTGCCCGCACAGCGCGGCTAGACCGAAGGAGGTACGCTGTGACTGTTAAGAACACCTGCGAGAATCTATCACACACTGAGGAATCGCCCACTCTTCACCCCGGGCAGCGTTATTTGAGTCTGATTGCTCACGTGAACGGACCGCTGGGGCAGCGTCTTGTGGACTGGAAGAAGAGAACCGGCATGACTCTTCCCACTGATTTGAGTAATCATGTGACTGTGTATGTTAGCGAGCTGACCGAGCAGAATGAGAACGACTGGCGTTCGGATGCACTGGCGCATTCACTCGCCGCAATTGGTACGGCGCAGGCGCGCGCTGGGGGAGTGTGCACCTTCCGCCCAAACTCTGAGATCGAGTATCTGGACGTTATCTTAGGTGCCGATACTTTTGCCGAACTTCATGGCGCGTGCGTGCAGGAGTTAGGGCAGTGGGCATCGCCTTTCCCTTACGTTCCGCATATTACCTTGGGGCGTTCTTTGACGCCGGATCAGGTGCGGCAAGCGCATCGGATTTTCGACGATTTACCAGAACAAGAACGCTCGTTCACTGTAGATACTCTGCACGTATATGCCTATGATGGCTCGGATTGGGAACCTCTGGGAGCACTATCTCTTAAGCCATAACTGCGCTCCACAATCTTGATATATGTACCTACAGCGCAAGCCCCGATACCGGTTCAGGTATCGGGGCTTGCGCTCTCTAACTTCTTCCTAGTGGGAGTCCGCAGTTACGGGCGCCGCATTCGCGGAAGACACACCGCTGAGTTCATTAGGAACCTGCGGCAGATCAATGCTCATGAGGGTCTTTGGATGAGAAGCATCCGAGAGTGATACCGCGTGAAGCTTCTTCGTCTCAGGGTCGGTCACATAGGCAGTTTTACCGTCTACCCACAATGCCGGGCGAGGATCCTGCCAAGTTTCTGACTCGGTCCACGTATTCATTAGCTGTACAGACCCAAGCTCGGTGCCGTTTGCCGGGTCGTAGATACGCAGCTTACCGTCCGTGGTGAGCAGCAGAGCCTCACCGTTAGGTCCGCGGCCCATGGAACGGAAGGTGTAGCTGACTCCTTTGGGGAGTGAGTATACCTCTCGCGTGCGGGCGACCGTATCAATGATGGCAAACTTCTCGGGACGCTCAAGTTTGGCGTCCTTATCCGTCTTATAATCCGCCAGAACGTAAGGGGAGTCTGCCGTTCCTGCCTGGTTGCCCGAGCGTGAGTAGGGATCTTGGGGGTTTGTCACCTTCGTGAAAGTGCCGTCCCGGTAGATGAGTACGCCGTCGGTGCATCCGATCGTGAAGGTATTATCCCGCGCGATAGCTTCGCCGTGTACACCGGGGCATTCCTTGTTCTCTGTTATGGTCTTACCGTTAGCGTCTACCACGGCTGCGCCCGTGCGGGTTTTGGAATCCCCGACTGCTACGAGGTACTGGTCATTCGGCAGGGGAATAGCGAATCCGTGGTGAGGATTGGGGAGCTTAACCTGCTTGGTTTCAAGGTTAGTTGCCGTGCGCTTATTGGATACCAGGTTTGCGGGGTCGTATACGTCGAAGGTGCCGGTACCGTCTGCGAATGCCGCAACCTTACCGTTATCGGCAATAACATGCCCGGTGTGGTCGGCCTGAAGCGACAGTGTCGAGAGGCTGGGAGCGGTGGTGTAGTAGTGTGAGTGGTCACCGTGTGCTACCGACCATACGCCGGTGTCGAGGAAGGTGTAGCTGGATCCATCGGCTACGATCAGATGGCGGTTATCACCCGCATCGTTCAGGCGCAGGAAACCATCTTTGTGAATATCCTGCAGAAGCTTCATATCTTTACCGTCGTACACCATCACGCCGCCGTCATAAGTGATGGCTAGGCGGGTTGACGCGCCTTTGCCTTCAACGATGGGAGACTGCGAGGCGCTTGCGTTTGAATCCCCTGAGGACGCTCCTGCGGAAGGCTCTGAGGAGCCTGCAGAGGATGTGCCGCCCGCGCATCCTGCAAGGAGCAGGGAGGATACGAGACCGAGTGAACTTAGTGACGTCAAAAATGATTTTCGTGTGTTGGACATACACAGAGACTATCACACATGAGAATCATTATTGAATAAGTAAGAGCCGGGATATAAATAATGGGTGGATCAGCGCGAATATCATGCCGATCCACCCGATGAGTGAGTGTTGAGAATGTTATAAACGCCATACGGCGTGGTTATTTAAGCGATGGCCGCTTTTAGAGAAGATCAGCCAAGCCGCGATCTTTGAGCTCGGCAACTGTGTCTTTCACGGCCTGAGCCTGCTCACGCGGTGCGACGAGGAGCGCATCGGGGGTATCAACCACCACAATATCGTCAAGGCCAATCACCGAGATCTTGCGGTTGCTATTCGCGACAACAATACCGCTGCAGCCTTGATTGATCACATTGTCTTCGTCACCGAGAATTGTGAGGCCTTCACCATGCTTCTCTTGGTTAAGACGAGCAACGGCATCAAAGTCTCCCACGTCGTCCCAGCTGAAGGAGCCGGGGACCATTGCAACATCGCCAGCAGCAGCGGCAGGCTCAGCAACGGCGTAGTCGATTGCGGTCTTGGGGAGAGTGCCCCAAGTCTGTTCCATAATGCTCTCACGCTCGGGAGTATCCCAAGCCTTGGCGATCTTCATAACCCCGGCGTAAAGCTCGGGCTCGTTCTTTTCAAGATGCTGCAGCATCAGGGATACGGGCGCCACGAACATGCCAGCGTTCCAGGTGTAGTCCCCGGAGTCTAGGTATTTTTGCGCGGTTTCGCTATCGGGTTTTTCAACAAAAGACTCGACCGCAAGGGCGTTCGGTGCGTGAGCAAGCCCCAGTGGAGTGCACGCTCTGATATATCCGAACGCGCTCGACGGCTCGGTGGGGGTAATGCCGATAGTGACAATCTTTCCTGAAGCTGCCGTGATAACCGCCTCGGTCACCACGCGTTGAAATTCATCAACGGGGTTGATGACGTGATCAGCGGCGAAGGAACCAATAATCGCATCCGGTTCACGCTCGTGAATAATAGCGCACGCTAAACCAATAGCGGCTGCAGAATCCTTCGGGGAGGGCTCCAAGACGAGGTCGGAGGCTCGTAATTCGGGAATCTGCTGGGTTACAGCGTTGGCATGAGAAGTGCCGGTCACGACCATGACGGAGCCGTTGCTCAAATCAATGAGACGGTCGTAAGTATCACGCAAGAGCGATTTACCTGAATCTGTGAGGTCGAGAAGGAACTTCGGCGCCTGAGCACGCGAAAGCGGCCACAAACGCGAACCAACACCGCCAGCTGGAATAAGCGGGCGGAAACGGGTTAATGCAGTATTCATCAGTTCCAGAATACCGGGGGCTTTTGTAATATGCCGAATTCTTAGAGTGATTTCCAGGAAAGTCTCAGATAAAAAATATCAAGAGATGCATCACATTAGGTAAAGGTTAGTTCCGCATGAACTCAGCTCACGGAGGGGTATCGCAAAATAACTATTTCGTAATTAACCTTGTAGTTTCCTGCGAAATAAGGAGACGAGGTGTCAATAAGCCTGTGAATTACCTGGTATCTTGAAACTAACAATATGAAATCACAGGAGTTGCTGAGCGCGCTTCCCGCCGAGGTTAAACACACAGACCCCGACGTCGTCTCAGCGGCGACAGGAGGTTATTCAGTGCTGAATAGTTCAAAGGGGACCCTGTACCGCGGCCGATGGGGCATGTGGTCTTGGGTCGCTCATCGTGTGACAGGTATCGCTATATTCTTCTTCCTACTGGTTCACGTACTTGATACCGCCGTGGTCCGTATCTCTCCCGAGGCATACAATAGCGTTCTCGGCCTCTACAAAAACCCCGTGATGGGTCTGGGAGAGACCGCGCTCGTGGCAGCCATCGTGTACCACGCCTTCAACGGTATTCGCATTATTCTTATCGACTTCTGGGGAACAGCTACTAACGCCAAAGTCGAGCATGTGATGAGCAAAGGCAAAGACGGTTCCCCCGAGATCAACCAGAAGGCTACCTATCCGCACATTAAGATTCTGTGGGTTGTTCTGTTCCTGTGGGCAATTACTGTTGCAGGATTCGCGGCTCGCCACCTGCCGATCGTCTTCTCACACCTTGGAGGTCACTAAGCTATGTCTACTCCACTCAAATCACGCGTTTCGGTTCCTCGCCTGCGCGATAACAAGATTGATGGTGTGAAATACAACCGCTCCTCCAGCAAGCGCAACAACTTTGAAATGTTCGCCTGGCTGGGGATGCGCCTCTCCGGTGTCGTGCTGGTTGTGCTGATTTTCGGGCACCTCTTCGTGAACCTCATGGTGGGGGACGGCATTCACGCGATCGACTTCGGTTTCGTGGGCGGTAAATGGGCAAACCCCTTCTGGCAAATCTGGGATCTGCTGCTGCTGTGGCTGGCTATGCTCCACGGCACCAACGGCATCCGCGTGGTCATTGACGATTACGCCGAAAAGGATCGCGTGCGTGTGTGGCTGAAGATTATCCTCTTCGCAGCATCCGCTTTTGTGCTGCTGGTCGGAACCCTCACGATCTTCGCTTTTGATCCCTGCCCCTCGGGTGCGGCGGCTAATCTGCTGCCTAGTTTCTGCCCGGCCCCCTAAGGGTAAAACACTAAAGATTTTTGACATACGAGAGAGAGCATCATGCAGGTACATAAGTACGATGTAGTGATTGTTGGCGCTGGCGGCGCAGGTATGCGTGCCGCTATTGAGGCGGGGCAGCGCGTACGAACCGCGGTGCTGACGAAGCTATACCCCACCCGCTCGCACACCGGTGCGGCACAGGGCGGTATGTGCGCCGCCTTAGCTAACGTTGAGGAAGACAACTGGGAGTGGCATACCTTTGACACCGTCAAGGGCGGCGACTACCTTGTCGATCAGGATGCGGCAGAGATTATGGCGAAAGAAGCTATTGACGCCGTGCTCGACCTTGAAAAAATGGGTCTTCCCTTCAACCGTACCCCCGAGGGGCGCATCGACCAGCGTCGTTTTGGCGGGCATACCCGCGATCACGGTAAAGCCGCCGTGCGTCGCGCATGCTACGCTGCCGACCGCACTGGTCACATGATTCTGCAGACCCTCTACCAGAACTGCGTGCGTCACAATGTCGAGTTCTACAACGAGTTCTACGTGCTCGACCTCATTATGTCAGAAGATGAAAACGGCAACCCCCGACCTGCAGGTGTTGTCTCCTATGACCTGGCAACCGGCGAAGTACACGTTTTCCAATCGAAATCCGTGATTTTCGCATCCGGCGGATGCGGCAAGATTTTCAAAACTACCTCAAACGCGCACACCCTTACGGGTGATGGCATGGCAATCGCCTTGCGTGCAGGTCTTCCCCTAGAGGATATGGAATTCGTGCAGTTCCACCCCACCGGTCTTGCGGGCCTGGGTATTCTCGTGACCGAGGGTGCCCGCGGTGAGGGCGGTATTCTGCGTAACTCCGAGGGCGAGCGTTTCATGGAACGTTACGCACCGACCATTAAGGACCTAGCCCCCCGCGATATCGTGGCTCGTGCAATGGCGAACGAGGTGCGTGAAGGTCGCGGCTGCGGACCGCATAAAGACTATGTGCTCCTAGACCTCACTCACCTCGAACCCGCACATATCGACGAGAAACTGCCGGATATTACCGAATTCGCGCGTACCTATCTGGCAGTTGAGCCGCACCACCAGCCTATTCCGGTGTTCCCCACCGCGCACTATGCGATGGGCGGTATTCCCACGAACAACGATACCGAGGTGTACCGCAACAGCGAAGAGACTATTCCAGGACTATACGCAGCCGGTGAGGTAGCCTGCGTGTCGGTACACGGTGCAAACCGTTTGGGAACCAACTCACTTCTGGACATTAACGTGTTTGGTAAGCGTGCTGGCCGCCGCGCCGCAGAATACGCCGCATCCGCAGATTTCGTGCCTGTTCCGGATGACGCTGCCGATCGCACTCTCGCGATGCTCAATAGTATTCGTGACGGGCAGGGCACCGAAAAGGTTGGCGCTATCCGCACCGAGCTGCAGCGTGTGATGGAAGCCGATATGCAGGTGTTCCGTACCGAAGAAACCATTCGCAAGGCTCTCGCCGCCATTGACGAGCTCGAAAAGCGCTACGCAAATATCTCGATTCAGGATAAAGGCAAGCGCTTCAACCTTGACCTGTTGGAGGCTGTTGAGCTCGGCTTCCTGCTGCAGCTTGCCAAGGTGATGTCGGTGGGCGCACTGCACCGCCAGGAATCCCGAGGTGGTCACTACCGCGAGGACTTCCCGAAGCGCGACGACGTGAACTTCATGAAGCACTCGATGGTTTATCTAGATCCCGAGTCTGAGTTTGAGGGTGTGCAGGGTCTGCGTTTTGATACCAAGCCCGTTGTCTACACTCGCTACGAACCCAAGGAGCGTAAGTACTAAAATGGCTGAACACGAAACTCCCGAACCGGAATCGGTCAAGCTCTTTGAAGGTATGTCCGGTTCAGACTCCGGGAACATCCCCACCTATGACGTGACGATTCGCGTGCGCCGTTACAACCCCGAAGTATCGGATAAAGCATACTGGGATGACTTCAACCTGACCATGTACCGCACCGACCGCGTGCTGGATGCATTGCATAAGATCAAGTGGGAGCTCGACGGCTCGGTCTCATTCCGTCGTTCCTGCGCGCACGGTATCTGTGGGTCGGATGCGATGCGCATCAACGGACGTAACCGCCTAGCGTGCAAGACCCTGCTCAAGGATCTGGACATTACCAAGCCCATTATCGTTGAGCCGATTAAGGGTCTTCCCTGCGAGAAGGACCTGATTGTCGATATGGAGCCTTTCTTCCAGGCGTACCGCGAGATCATGCCCTTCTTCATCAATGACTCGAATGAACCGGAACGTGAGCGTCTGCAGTCTGCGGAAGAACGTGCCCGATTCGACGACACCACAAAGTGTATTCTGTGCGCGGCTTGTACCTCCTCTTGCCCCGTTTTCTGGACGGACGGTCAGTACTTCGGTCCTTCTGCCATCGTGAATGCGCATCGTTTTATCTTCGATTCGCGCGATGACGCTGGGGACCTGCGTTTGGAAATCCTCAATGATAAAGAAGGCGTGTGGCGCTGCCGCACAACCTTCAACTGCACCGAGGCTTGCCCGCGTGGCATTCAGATCACTAAGGCTATTGCCGAGGTCAAGCAGGCTATTTTGGCGCGAGCCCTCTAAGCCTAGCGGCTGGAGAACTCGTAGAGACACAAAATATGCGGTGTGGGCGCAAGGTTGGTGTGCCCACACCACATTTTTGTTTGCGATATTAGGACGAACTGGTGCTCGCTAGATAATTTCCGCGTCTGCAGGCGGCGGTTTCAGTCTCGTCACAATCCGTCACAATGTCATAAATCCGCCACACAACGCGATGATTCGTCACGTCGCGTACAAAAACTTCAACGAACGTAAGAGGGCCGCCGGAAGGTGTGTACTGGCTGCGGATTCGCGCTATTCTCGAACTATGGTTTTTGCAAACTCACGTTACGATCTTTCGACCCCTGTCTTCGACGACTGGGCGGCTCGCATGATGCCTACCCTTGTGGAATTCCGCCGCGAGGTGCACCGTACCCCGGAGCTCTCATTCCGCGAGGTGAAAACGACTGAACGCATTATGACGACGCTGCGTGAGGCAGGGCTGAACCCTATCGCTTGCGAAGGCACCGGCTGCTACGTTGATATCGGAAACGGACCGTTTGCTTTAGCTCTTCGCGCTGATATTGATGCGCTTCCTATCGTCGAACAGACGGATCTGCCTTATTCATCGACCATACCCGGGGTGATGCACGCCTGCGGGCACGATATTCACCAGACCGTCATGCTCGGGGTTGCTCTGGCGCTTCACGAGCTGAACGAAAAGACTCCGCTGGGGCGCAGCGTGCGTATCCTGTTCCAGCCCGCCGAGGAACAGTTGCCGGGCGGGGCTGTGCAGATGATTGAGCAAGGTCTTTTACGCAATATCCCGCGTGCTTTTGCTCTGCATTGCGATCCGAAGGTCGAACTGGGGAAAATTGGCACGCGCATCGGGGCGATTACGAGTGCTTCAGACACGATTAAGATTCACCTGAGTGGTCACGGTGGTCATACCTCTCGGCCGCATCTGACCGAGGATCTTATCTACGCGATGAGTCAGATTGCTGTGCAGGTTCCTTCCGTGCTCACGCGCCGTACCGATGTGCGTTCCGGCGTGCTGGTCGCGTGGGGGCAGGTGAGCGCCGGGGTTGCCCCGAACGCTATTCCCGCTGAAGGCTATTTGGCGGGCACCATGAGATGTCTGGATGTTGAGGTGTGGCGTCAGGCGGGTAACCTGCTGGACGAGGTAATTGAGCAGGTCGCGGTTCCCTTTGGCGTGCAGGCGAGGGTTGAACATATTCGTGGTGTGCCCCCGGTCGTCAATACCGACGCGGAAACTACCATGTTGGAAAACGCGGCGCGCGCCGAATTAGGCGAAGAGTCCATCGTGTTGGTTGAGCAATCAATGGGTGGAGAAGACTTCGCGTGGATTCTGCAGGAGGTTCCAGGCTCGATGTTCCGCCTAGGAACTCGCGCCCCGGAAGATCCTGTCTACGACTTACATCAGGGGGACTACGCTCCTAATGAGCAGGCGATTGGCGTGGGTGTGCGCGTGATGGCGGCGACCGCGTTGCGTGCCGTGCGTTTTGAGCTCGCGAAGGCTGCGAAGGCCGCGAACCCGGTGCGGGATGAGGCGCGTTAATATTACGGACAACCTGTAATAGAGGATATTCCGGGCACTGGCGCCGAAGCACGCAGCACCGAGAAATATTTATGGGGGTCTCCGCCAAATCTTTACGAAAACTTTATGAAAGAACGGGTTTCGTCACAGGAGGAATACGTCAAGTGCGGGTGCATCGCCGAAATAGCGGGCATCTGCCGGGGGAGTGGGATTGCGCCTGAAAAACCAAAATAGTGATGTCTACCCTAGAAAAAACGGTGTTAAGCCGCGCATGAACGTCAAAACCTGCGTCATACCCACTCATGAACAACATTTGCAGGATAAACTATAGGGGATGACCGAACCGCGCCGCATCATTGCGGGGCACCGAACAGCTGACGAGTGGGAGAACTCTGTGGGATTCTTTGGAATCGGTAAGAAGAAGTGGGAAGAGCAGGCGAAAGCCGCCCAGGCTGAGGCAGAAGCACAGGCTGACGACGTAAAATCCGCCCTCCCTAACTCCGATGCAGAGGCATCGGATCGTACCCTCGCGGAACGTGTGAATGAACAGCAGCGTTGGGAGAATTCCCTGCGCCGGTTTGTGCAGGCTGAGAGCACTCGCATGCAACAGGAAGAGCAGAAGAGCAAAGATACTTCTGACCTTAACGTCGATGCTTTGAAACAGTCTGCACAGCACAGCGGCTCTTCTGCTGAGCCTTCGGCGTCCACAGCAGGCGAAGCGAGGACTTCCGGGTCAGCAGAAGGCAAGAAAACCGTGGGCGCTTCCTCACAGGCTGCGAACGCAGATGCCGCTCAGACGGGTTCTTTCACACAGGAATCAGCTCAGGCACCCGACGCTTCCGCCCCGAAACGTGCACCCCAGATTTCTGAATACCGCGCAACGAGTATGCCTGCGGATGCATTTGAGACTAACTCTTCCGCCACTGCGGTTCCCTCATCGAACGCAGTGTCGGTTTCGGGTACCGCGTCGGTACAGAGTGAAGCAGGCTCCCAGAAACAAAACGTGCAGGACGCACTTAAAGAATTTAACGAGACGAAATACGGCACCGAGTACAAGGGGAATACCTCCTCAGTATCCTCACACGCCGAAGCGGCTGCTTCCCCGTCTTCTTCTGCAGAGAAAGAATCTGCGGACATCAAGACCCCGAACGTTGAGGATCGTGAGCGGGAGAAACTTGCCGCAGGAGTCGTGCCTACCGATGCCGAAGAGAAGCCTGCTTTCGTGCCCGCGCCCGGTGTTGAGTCTAAGAACTCAAACGATAAGAAGACAGCGAACGCCGACTCGAAGTCTACGCTTGAGTCCACACCCCAAGAATCCGAATCTGCTTCGGATGTAAAAGTCTCTGCTTACGAGAAAAAGTCACCTAGCCCTGAGGCTCAGGCGACGAGCGGGTTGGAGTCTACACCGTCGGCTTCGAAGAAGTCCGACAAGATCGAGTTTGTCGGCTCGGGGGCAACGGGCTCCGCCAAACATCTTGATGACCGTAACGACCCTGAAACCTTGGCTCCCGAGAAGAATCGCAGCGTCGAAACTTCGGCTGAGAAAACCTCTGCCGAGAAGATGGCTGTACAGCACGAGAAGACCGTGGCCGATGAGGTCCCAGCCCACTCTTCCACAGATAAAGACTCCAAGAAGCAGGACGTCGAAAAAATTGCGCGCGATGAAAAAGCCTCTCAGAGCGGCGCCGCAGCCGCATCATCGCATGCGGCGGCAGCATCCGTTGAAGGGAACGAAAAGGCGGAGGTTCTCACCCCCGAGAATCCGCTGCACGACCTCGTAACTGCGATGTGCGGATACGGCTCCGGGAAGGTGTCCTACGAACTGCGCCAGCTGGGCGACGATATGCACTACCGGATTTTCCATCGCGGCAGCGAAGTCGAACAGGGTGTTGTGGTTCCGACCGATGCGTGGTTCTCGTCGATTGCCTCGCTCTACGTTCGAGCACAGGACGCGGGCAGGGTGTGGAACCGTGCCCTCGTGGTAGCAAGCCCCAGCGAGAACGGGTTGGTAGCGGTACAGGCTTCGTACACGAACACCGCCGATGCATCGAGTTACACCACGGATTACGTTCTCGAAACGAGCGAGAAAGACTCGGCTTCGCAGAAAGACTCATCAGCGAAAAGCGCCGAGTCGGCAAAGTCCTCCGCCGACCAGAGCACCGCATCCACCGATGCTGCAGATCAGAAAACGTCGACCGCGAAGACCTCAGCGCTGGCTGATTCCGCCGATGATACCTCTTCGCAGAAGGAATCTGAGGCAAAGCTCGCTCAGGATAAGAGCGATGAACAAGCTAAGACCGCTGAGTCTCAGAAGGCGAAAGATCTTGACGACCACACCCAGAACGTCAAGTCTGCTGATGCCGACAAAGCCAATACTCAAGATTCACAGAAGTCTGAGAAATCCGAACATACCGTAGATTCCGAGAAGAAGTCCTCCGAGGCTCAGGACAAGGCGCAGGAAGTTTCTGCGAAGGCTCAGGCAGATACTGCAAAGTCTGATTCTGCTACAGCAGAATCGACCAAGAGCAGTTCAAGCGCGCTCGCTGCAGGTACCCTTGGCGCCGCAGGCGTGACAGCCGCCGGGATCGCGGCATCGTCGAAGAGCGACCGCGAGGATTCACGCTACGAATACGATTACGATGCGGATCCGCAGAATGTCACCGGTCGTCACGATGCTCAAGCTGCTGAGCAGAGCAAGACCGAGATTGACAGCGCTAAAGCCGATGCTGTCTCCGAGAAATCGGCGGTGTCTGGCGCATCTGCAGCCAAGGACTCTTCCGGCCTCTCAACCCCCGAAGCTGAGGTAGAGAAAACCAAGGTTGAGAAATCTTCTGAAGACGAAGAAGAACTCAACAGCATGCAGGCGGCTTTGGCGACTATCGTGGCATCCTCCGAAGCGAAGAAGACTGCATCGAACGCGAAGGAAGACGCTGCGGATACTTCCGCTGCGGTGAAGACTTCGGGTACCGGCTCGAAGTCCGCTGCTGATAAGACGAGCGAGGACTCACAGAAGGCGGCTGATTCCGAAAGCACCGTCAAGGCTGAGAGTGATGCCAAGACTACTGCGGGTTACACCTCGGAGAATCAGAGTGCGAATGTAACTCAGGCTGTGGTGGAGGAATCCCAGGCTGGCACCACCAGTACCGACAGTTCCTCTGCACTGCCCAAGCATGTGGATGACCTCGCTCTCGTCCCCGAAGTCGAGAAGGACTCGCTGACAGGCTCGACCGACACGAAGCCTCAGGAATCGGCGTCGAATAAGCAGGATGCGCCTGCCGCGCAGACCGCATACGCTGTTGCTGCTCAGTCCGGAGAATCAACTGTAAACGGTAAGACCGCGCAGCATGAATCCGCAGATCTGCCTCCCGCAGAGGCCGAGCCGGATACCCCCGCGCATCAGGCACATTCCTCCGTGCTCGCTGGCGATGCGCTTGCCGAGGGAAACCTGGTACTCACCGACGCCAAGGTGATCGAGCATCTGGCACCGGTAACCGAAGCTCTTTTCGGCGAGAATGGCAGCGCCAAGGATGCAACGACCGTGTTGATCCGGGTGCGCTCGGTGGGCTCTTACTACGATGTGCTCACCCATGTGCGCCGCAACGGATTCTGGGAGCAGGTACGAACCTTCGAGTTAGTTTCGGAAGAAGATTTGGGTATTCCCACGCTCAAGGCCGACTCCTACAGCGAAGGTGAAGGGTCGCCACTCGCCATGAGCCTGACCTTCACCCCGGGCGTGCCCGTGCAGTCTGCATTCGATTACTCGAATGAGCAGGCTTTCGTACGGTACCCCCGCCAGCTTGAGGCCGATCGCTACGTAGAGGAACTGCGCATGTTCCCGCGTCTGGGGGCTAAGATTCCGGCGCATATGGCGAATGCTCTGACTCACTGGAGCATGTAGGAGAAGCCCGCCCGTGAATGAAGATAGAGTTTCTGAGAAAACGGTAGCTGAGGTTGCCGCACGAGCTGGGAAGGCCTTCGAGCGTCTGGTGCAGACGATGGCAACCCTGCGCGCGCCCGGCGGGTGCCCCTGGGACGCCGAACAGACTCATCAGTCCCTCATTCGATACCTCATTGAGGAATCCTATGAGGTCGTGGAGGCTGTCGAGGCACCCGAGGGTACGAACCTGCAGCTTCTACGCGAAGAGTTGGGCGATGTTCTGCTTCAGGTTCTCTTCCATGCCGATATTGCGGCGGCAGAACCGGGCGGCTTTACGATCGAGCAGGTGATCGAGGGTCTGGACGCAAAGCTTCACGATCGGCACCCGAATGTTTTCAGCGATTCTTCGGACGAGTCTCGGATGACCGCCGCCGAACAACAGGTTTTCTGGGATGAACTAAAGAAAACGGAGAAATCCGATCGAGGTCCGCTTGACGGCATTCCCCCTCATCTTCCTGCGCTGGCTCTAGCGGAGAAGACAATTGCTAAGGCCCGCAAGGCCGACATTGTGCTTCCGCCGGAGCCTACCTCCTTGGACGATGATCTTCCTTTTACCTATAGTGAGGAAGAATTCGGTGAGCTACTTTTTTCGCTTGTGTGCCGCGCGCGTCAGAATGGGCTGGATGCGGAACGTGCCCTACGCACCTATACCCGCAAGTTTATTGAGTACAACCAATAGCCTCGTGGCCGCGTAGGCTGAAGAGTATTTATCAGGCACCTTTAGATGCGATAGTTTTTCGCATCTAAAGGTGCCTGTTTTATGCCCTGAAATAGAGCTTCACTGGTTACATTCGTGGGTGGGGCATAAAGCACTACACACCTGTGTTGCGCGATGTAGAAACCGGCTCTAAAGATGTTCAATCGTTTTAGTAGAGTGTGATAAAGAACTTTGTCGTTATCGGTTGGGGTTCGAATTGGTGCCTGCGGTGCGAGGACATGCTGCGTCCACAGGGGGAATGACTTTTGAGAGGCGAGTTTACAAGGGACTAAAGGTGTTGGATACCCTCAGGAATCGCAAAAAATCCCGTGGTAACTAGTGTGTTTGTGTGGGAGTTTTGGTAAAATTTAGGGCAACGGGACTCGCCCAACATCACAGGAGCGAGCCGTCATATCCTGTACTCTCTAAGGAGCAATTTCATGGCTGTTATTACCGCAGTTCACGCCCGTCAGATTTTGGATTCCCGCGGCAACCCGACCGTTGAGGTTGAGGTTCTGCTCGAAGATGGTGCTTTCGCACGCGCCGCTGTGCCTTCGGGCGCATCCACCGGCGAGTGGGAGGCAGTCGAGCGTCGCGATGGCGACAAGTCCGTATACCTAGGCAAGGGCGTTCTGGGCGCCGTCAAATCTGTTATTGAAGAGATTTCGGAAGAAATTATCGGTATCGACGCCGCTGATCAGCGTACTGTTGATGCAACCATGATTGCTCTGGACGGCACCAACAACAAGGGCAAACTCGGCGCTAACGCAATCCTGGGTGTTTCTCTGGCCGTCGCTAAGGCAGCCGCAGAGTCCGCAGATCTTCCCCTCTACAAGTATCTGGGTGGCCCCAACGCCCACGTGCTTCCCGTTCCCATGATGAACATCCTCAACGGTGGTTCTCACGCAGACTCCAACGTTGATATTCAGGAGTTCATGATTGCTCCCATCGGTTTCGAGAACTACTCGGATGCTCTGCGCGCCGGTGTTGAGGTTTACCACTCGCTCAAGTCCGTGCTGCACGACCGTGGCCTCTCTACCGGCCTGGGCGATGAGGGCGGCTTCGCACCGAACCTTGAATCCAACGCTGCGGCTCTTGATCTCATTATTGAGGCAATCGAGAAGGCTGGCTACAAGCCCGGTGAACAGGTTGCTCTCGCACTGGATGTGGCATCCTCCGAGTTCTATAACGACGGTGCCTACGACTTCGAGGGTCAGAAGAAGTCTGCCGAAGAGATGAGCGCATACTACGCTGATCTTGTGGCGAAGTACCCGCTGGTTTCCATTGAGGATCCGCTAGACGAGAACGACTGGGCAGGCTACAAGACCCTGACCGAGCAGATTGGTGACAAGGTTCAGATCGTCGGTGACGACCTGTTCGTGACCAACCCCGAGCGCCTTGAGAAGGGCATCAACGAGGGGGCGGCAAACGCTCTGCTGGTGAAGGTCAACCAGATTGGTTCGCTCACCGAGACCCTGGACGCTATGGAACTGGCACAGCGCAACGAATACCGCTGCATGGTTTCTCACCGTTCCGGCGAAACCGAGGACGTCACCATTGCCGACCTCGCTGTGGCAACTAACGCGGGTCAGATCAAGACCGGTGCACCCGCACGTTCCGAGCGCGTGGCAAAGTACAACCAGCTGCTGCGCATTGAGGAAGAACTGGGCGATGCCGCTGTTTACGCTGGCAAGTCAGCATTCCCCCGCTTCAAGAAGGCGTAACGCGATAATATACGGACAGCTAGAACCGTATACATCATAATTTGGTGCTCTCGACTGGTACATTACCTGCGAGAGCACCAGATTTTTATCTCCTGTTTTTCTTCGTAGACTTCTCTCTAGAAGGGCGCATACGACGATGGCGCGCTTTATGGTTCTTGAACATGTATCCCTCCGAATCTAACAGCTCAGTTTTTTTCCTAGGTGTTAGGGGAATGCACCCGCAATAGTTCGGGTATATCACTTTTTCGGGGGATAACTCCGTCTGAACGTTTACGGTAGCTTAGAATGGTAACCAGAGACTTAGGGGCAGGGAAGGAAAGCACTACATGATGGCTCAGCGCGACGGACGTGAACGACGCAAAAGCCCGGCGGGGCAGGAACCGCGTCGAGGTCGCACATCACGTGGCAGCCAGTCCGCCGCCGCGCGCGAAAGTCTTTCCGATGCTCCACCGTCTGCCCGTAAATCCCGTGCTCGCAAGCAGAAGGCGCATAAACCCGGTTCATCCCGCACGACCAACACTGCAGATAAGCGGGCTCAACAGAAGCCAACTGCACGGCGCTCGAAGGCCACCCTGCCGCCCCCGCAGCCAGCGCATCGTGAATCGCACAATCAACAGGTTAAGTTCGCGAGCGTCAAATCTTCTGCACCTGCGGCGAAGGAACCCCACATCACCGCAACCCATCGAACCGTTGAAGAACGCTCGTATTTGCAGCGCCCCGCCTGGATGCGCGCCGCCAATAGTTTCTTCGGTGCCCGTACCCGGGCACATCGCACCGATAGGGAACGCGATGCACGTGAACGCCGCATCCACCGCGAACACGATGAGGATGAGAATTACGAGACTCCCGTCGCGGCGCATCGCTTTAGCGGAAAATTTTTGGGCATTCTTATTATGATCGCGGTGCTCCTGCTGGGTACCGCATACCCGCTGACTAACTATGTTGATCAGCAGCGAGAAATTAACACTACCCGCGCCCGCATTGCTGAACTCAAACAGGAAAACGTGCAGCTTCAAGCCGAGAAAACCTGGTGGCAAGACGACGACTATGTGCGCCAGCAGGCCCGCAGCCGTCTATTCTATGTGGCGCCGGGCGATACCCCGTATACAGTCACCGGTATAGATTCGGATGACGGCCGGGCTGACAGCACCTCTGCCTCCGGGAAAAATGCTCCCGAAGATTCGTGGACGAACAAACTTTGGGGGTCCCTGAACGATGGTAAGGCTCCTTCGCCTAAACCTGCTGATAAGTAACGCCGGTACGGCTGTACACGTGAACCGTGCTGTACGATAAAACCTGACGTACCGATTCTTCAAGAAAGATCTATGAGCACTGTAGAAGACCTCAAAAACCGCGCCCCGCAGGGTTTCGGCGTTACCGTAGAAACCTTGACGCCCACCGACCAAGATATCCGAGTGCTCTCAGCACAGTTGGGCCGTACTGTGCGGGATGTTATTGAGATTCCCGCACGCTGTGTATGCGGTAACCCGCTCGTTGCCGCCACAGCGCCGAGGCTATCGAACGGAAGCCCGTTCCCAACCGTGTTTTACCTGGCGCATCCGGCGATTACTGCGGCCGCATCCCGCCTGGAAGCGGGGGGCCTCATGTATGAGATGACCGATGCGCTCGCGGCTGATACCGAACTTGCGAGTCGGTACACCCTAGCACACGAAAACTACCTGGCCGAGCGTGAGCGCATACGTCTGATCAGCGGAACCGATGAGGTGCCCGAAATTGAGAATATTTCGGCGGGCGGGATGCCCACGCGCGTCAAATGCTTGCATGCCGTGATTGGTCACACCCTAGCGGTGGGCCGCGGCATTAACCCTATGGGGGACTGGGGTCTGGATGAGATCGCCGATTGGTGGACCCCGCAGGTTTGCGCATGTGAACCATCATGGCGGGATGCCTAATTTCAGCCATTTTTAAGAACTTTGCCCGTGCCGTTCCCTGTAACCGGTACGGGCACCTAATATGTAAGTAGCTCGACGCATTAATCTGCGGCAGGCTAGATAACCTTAAAAACCTCACGCTTTGCGTGGATTGGAGCCCATTATGCGTGTTGGCGCAATTGACTGCGGTACCAACTCTATCCGTCTTCTGATCGCTGACGCCAGCACCGAAACCGTTAACGGTCGCACGGTAACCCGCCTCAACGACGTGGTGCGGCAGATGCGTATCGTCCGCCTGGGGCAGGGGGTTGATGCCACTGGATGGCTTGCTCAAGAGGCCTTGGACCGCACTTTTGAGGCAACGCGGGAATACGCAAAACTTTTGCGTAAACACAAGGTTAAGAAGCTTCGTTTCGTGGCGACGAGTGCCACCCGCGATGCCGGAAACCGTCAGGTTTTTATGGATGGTATTCGTGACATTCTGGGTATTGAACCCGAGGTAATTACTGGCGACGAAGAGGCGGAACTGTCGTTTGCGGGCGCCGTACTGGCGGTCGGTGCCGATGAGTCTAAGACCGTAGTCTTTGACCTGGGCGGTGGGTCTACCGAATTCGTGCTTGGGACCGAAGACGGCGTGCAGGCGGCAAGAAGCGTAAATATCGGGTGTGTGCGCCTGACCGAACGGCATATGGCATCTGCTCCCGCAACCTCGGATCAGATTCAACGTGTTGAAGCTGACACCGATGCGGCAATCGACACCGTATTGCAGAGCGTTCCTCTCGAAAAGGCTACCCGGGCCGTTGCCGTTGCCGGTACTGCAACCACGATCGCCGCCGCTGCATTGGGGCTAAAGACCTATGATTCCGAGGTTATTAACGGTTCTTCCATCTCTGTAGATACGGTGCAGAAAACGGCAGAGATGCTGCGCTCTATGACCCGCGAGGAGCGCGCCGCGCTGGGGTATATGCACCCCGGTCGGGTTGATGTTATTGGCGCCGGGGCTACCATTTACGCCCGTATCATGACTCGTTTGCATGAGATCACCGAAGGAAACATCGATTCTGTGACGGTGAGCGAACATGACATTCTGGACGGTATAGCACTATCCCAGGTACGTTAAGCATGTACAACTAACACCCAACGACGGTAGGTACACAGGTATGACGCGTTCCAACCACATCGTCACGATGACGCGCACAAGCATACGTCGGGTCGTAGCGCTTCTCGGATGCGGGGCGCTCGCGACCGGTTTAGCCCTGTCCGGAGCTCCTGCATCTGCCGCTCCGACGGCCTCACCAACCCCTATAACGCTCACTCCCGCTGAAGCAGCTGTTCTAGGTAAGGACGACGTTCGTCAGCACGAATATTGGCTTACCGACTACAGGATTGTGGATGCGTGGAAACAATCGACGGGATCGGGTGTGACGGTTGCCGTCATTGACACCGGTGTCGACGGCACCCACCCGGATCTCGTAGATAATGTGCTGGAGGGTTATGACGCTTCTGGCGAGGGCTCTCCTAACGGTTGGCAGGGGCTGGGTGTAGAACCCATGCACGGCACCGAAGTTGCATCCCTGATTGCCGGCCACGGTCATAATGTTTCCGGTATTCCTAAGATTGCCGGTCAGCCTGGTAAACCTGCGGGCGTTATCGGCGTGGCGCCGGATGCCAAGATTCTGCCTATCTCCCTTAACATGGTCTCGAATGCTGAGAAAAGTATTGATGAGCAGATTCCCGCCGCCGTGCGTTATGCGGTAGATCATGGCGCGCAGGTCATCAATCTTTCTATTGGCTCGAATAAGACGACCTGGCCCAAGAGCTGGGACGATGCTTTTGCCTACGCCGAAGAGAAGGGCGTGGTCGTCGTAGCATCCGCCGGTAACCGTGGCAGCGGTATTACCCAGGTGGGTGCCCCGGCGACTATTCCGGGGGTACTGACGGTTGGCGGCGTGGATCGTCAGCGTGAGGCTTCCAAGGGCTCTTCGACTCAGGGTATTTCTATTGGTGTGACGGCGCCGAGCAACGATATGATTGCTGCCGCGCCGGGGAATAAGTACATGATATGGTCGGGGTCTTCGGCGTCCGCTCCGCTGGTTTCCGGTCTTGCGGCGTTGATTAAGTCTAAGTACCCCAATCTGAGTGCGGCTCAGATTATTCAGCGTATTACTGAAAGCGCCGACGACACTGGCGCTGCCGGGCGTGACCCGGTGTATGGGTTTGGCATCATAAATCCGCTGATGGCCTTGGATTCTTCGACTCCGCAGGATGCTACGGAGAATCCGCTAGGGTCGCTGAAGGCATGGATAGCCGTGCACCGCCGTCAAGAGGTGCCTGCGCCAACTCCCGCCGATGCTTCGGCCACACCGGTGCATGAAGAAGGCGAGACTATCGTTAAGGCGAAGATCCCAGAGCCCAGCCGCCCGGTTGAGGACCGCGGATTTTTGCCGTTTATCATCGTGGGTGCTCTCTTCGTGATTTTGGGGCTGCTCACGGTGCGCAGTGTTCGTCGTCTGCATCGCTTGCACGTTAATGTACGCAATGTAGTGCCGCATCCTCATCTGCACGGGCACGGTGAGCCAAAGCAAGCTTCACATTCCAAGCCTTCCGCAGCTTCGGTTGCTGTTCCGGATGCTCCTGCTCCGGTCGCTCCTGCCATTCAGCCGCCCGTTGCCAGCGCGCCCCAGAGCCCCGAACCTGAGACTGCTGTGCCTGATGCGCAGGCACAAACACAGGTTGTACCTGCCTCTGTTCCCTCCCCGGCACCAGATGCCGCAGCCGCAGTGCCGTCAGCGCCCTCCTCCGGTCTCCAACCTGGGGCGGATCAGAACTTAGATAAACAGCAGGATGCGGCTGCAACCCAGAAGAGCGCAGTCGCAGCGGGTACCGAGCAGAGCGCCGTGCCCACGCAGCCTCCTGCCATCGTGCAGAACGTTGGCACAACGGAGCACAATGTTGACTCGGCACAGAACGTCGGCGCAGTACAACCTGCGGCATCAGCATCAAGCGTGGCTGAACAGTCAACGGTGGCTACAGGACAGCCATTACCTCAGACGCAGAAACCGGCAGAGTCTCAGCAGACCGACCAGCACAATACGATAACGCAGGTTCCTGCCGCATCCGCGAAAGCGACTCAACCGGCAGACCAGGGGAATGCGCCTGCGCCCGAGCAAAAGCCCATCACACCTGAACCTCAGGAATCAGAAAAACCTGCTTTGGCTCAGACTGTAGCTCAGAGCGAGGGCGTATCTCGCACCCCGCAGAGTCCCGCCCCCGAGCCGGCTAACTCGACCGTAGGGCAGGAATCCTCCGTTCCTGAAGCGTCACAGATATCGGCAGATACGATTGGGAAAGCTTCGCACCGGCCCACTCAGAAGAACGGTATGGCACAGCATCGAGCCCACCGTTTAAGTAGGGGTCCGTTACCTCCGCATCGGAAACCTCGTCTGCCTCATATTTCCGGGATTAAGCGTCAAGTTCCGGAAACAGGTGTTCCAGATGTTCCTGACGAGGCAGCGAGTTCAGCATCCGTACAGAATCCTACGGGGCAGGACGGTCGCCTGGCCTCAGCACCGCGAAAGGTCGCTTCCGCCCAGAAGAAGCATAATATGCGCACGCCGCGCAAGAAGACGGCTAACTCGTCGCGCCTTCGTCCGCAGGGTGCCGCTTCGGGGCGTTCCTCAATACCCGCCGCGCCGGAATCTGGTATTCCAGAGCCTTCATCGGCTCACGAACCTGAGCCACGGAATCCTAGCTCCTCCTAGTGATGGTGAAAAGCACGCAGTTAATAAACATTTCCGATAAAAATGTGGAAGAAAACTTCGTGACTCCTAACACCCGGTCTGTGGGTAGAGCAAAGGTTTAAAACACCCTAAGGACGCGCTACATGATGCGGAACGCAACCCCGCTGACGGGGCAAAATCTTGCGCATAAACGCGAAACGTTATCATCCAAGGGCGGTTTTCCTTACTTCGTATGCCTACATAAATGTGTTTTCCTCGAGATAAACGCGTAAAATAGTGGCATACAACATGCAGGAAAAATAGTGTTTTCGCGTTTGCGGCACCGAACATCGGGGCTTACGGAGAAAGCTTAAGAGTTTCTGTTCGTTCACATGTCCATGTATCCTGCACCCTGGGAAGCGCATGTGAACGTATCATTGAGTGCTCGCGCGCTAAAGGCAGCGAGTAAACAAAATCTAGGAAGTAGCAATATATGTCGTTTCATAAGGCACAGGATCGTCCCCGTATTCTTATTGTTGGTGGTGGCTACGTAGGCTTTACCGTCGCCAAGAAAATTCAGAAGGCTATCAAACAGACCGGTGGCGTGGTAACCATCGTAGAGCCTAACCCCTATATGACTTACCAGCCGTTCTTGCCCGAAGTCGCTGCGGGCTCGATGGAAGGCCGTAACGCTACCGTTCCGCTCCGCCAGCACCTGCGCGATACCGAGTTGATTCCCGGGCATGTTGTCTCCGTTAACCATGCAGAGCGTACTGCTACAGTTGAGCCCATCGACAATGGCGAACCCTTCGAACTGAAATATGATGAGATCATTCTCGGCGCTGGCGCCGTGACCCGTGCGTTCCCAATCCCCGGTCTTGCCGAAGTTGCTATCGGCATGAAGACTGTCGAAGAAGCCGTCTCCGTGCGTAACTGGGTGCTGGAACGTATTGAGGTTGCCTCCGTACTGGATGACCCCGATGCACGCCGTCGCGCTCTGACCGTCGTCGTCGTAGGCGGCGGTTTCGCCGGTGTTGAGACCATCTCCGAACTGGAAGACATGGCTCGCGAAGCTGTTAATCGTAACGACCGTTTGAGCGTATCTGACCTGCGCTTCGTGATGATCGAAGCTGCGCCGCGCATCATGCCGGAGGTTCCGGAAGACCGTGCCGAGAAGGTTGTGGCTGAGCTTCGCGCTCGCGGCATTGAGGTTCTGCTCAATACCTCCCTCTCGGACGCTACCGACGGTCACCTGCAGCTCATCAACATGACAGATAAGTCGCCCGCTGGTGAGATGGATACCGATACGCTCATTTGGACTGCTGGTGTTGCTGCATCGCCGATGCTCAAGAACACTGATTTCCCGATCGACGAGCGCGGTCGCGTTCGCGTGAACGCAGATCTGCGTGTGGCTGGCGATAATGGCGTGGTCGAGGGCGCTTGGGCGGCTGGCGATAACGCTGCCGTTCCCGACCTTTCCGGAGGCGGCGTGGGCGGCTTCTGCGTACCAAACGCACAGCACGCATCTCGCCAGGCTTTGGTTCTCGCCAAGAATATTCTGGCATCACGCCGCGGCGAGCCTCTGACCGACTACTACCATGAGACCATCGGTGTGGTTGCCGGTCTAGGTCTGTGGAAGGGCGTTGCAAACTTCAAAGGTAAGACCCTTGCAGGTCCGCTCGCATGGATTATGCACCGCGGCTACCACGGTTCTGCAATCCCCACGACCGAGCGTACCGTGCGCGTTATGACGACCTGGGCGCTCAACCAGCTCTTTGGTCGTGACACCACGACAATTCGCCACCAGCGTTCCCCGCGTCTCGCTTTCCAAGAGGCTACCGGAACGGCACCGGCGAAGACTAAGGCAAAGCTCTAACGAGCTTAAAGCGTCGAAACCCGCAAACTAATGCTATTCTTAGTAATGGTCTTGCGGGTTTAGACTTTGCCCCTATAGCCCAATTGGCAGAGGCAGCGGACTTAAAATCCGTCCAGTGTGGGTTCGAGTCCCACTGGGGGCACGCTATAATAGCCCGTCGCATCCAAATGTTTTATCGGATGCGACGGGCTATTTGTATGCCTTGGGAGGCGAGCGTATCTCTACCTTATGAGAATCATGGGATCGCTGGGTAGGGGAGAATCCACGGTATATAAAGAAGGCACCGTCGCGACGACGGCGCCTTCCGGGTGGGTAGACGAATGAGTGATAGATACGTTCTGGAAGAACGCTCAGGCGGTTAAGCCTCATTGCGACTGAAGAACGAATCTAGTGAGTACCTGCCTCCACCGGTCAGAATGAACATGATGGCTGCCATGCCCAAGACGAAAACGTACTCGAAGCCTGCGCCGGTCTTCTGATCGGTGATGAAGGGGTCGTTGATGTGAACAAAAATAAAAGCACCTGCCATAGCGATTGCGATGGCGGCGGCCGCAAAACGAGTTCCTAAACCAAGGATCAAGAGAGCTCCGCCAATAAGCTCGGCACCAATGGTAAAGTACGCCGAAAGCTCGGGTGCAGGAATACCCATTTTGGCGAACGCTGCACCTTCTGCTGCGGGACCGATCAGGAATGCCTTCTGGAAACCGTGCATGACAAAGGTGAAGCCCAGCGCTACGCGGAAAATTAGGGTGCCAACAGATTTAGTTATTTCATTCTTCATAACTACAAGGTTGTCAGGTAAAGTTTTATCAAGCAAAGGTAAACATCTATAAATCTTTTTTACATAGGTTCTACACAGCTTAAACACAGGTTCGGCGTGATGCTGCACTCTTAAAGAGTCTATATGGGCCTCA
Source organism: Rothia sp. HMSC08A08 (assembly GCF_001808385.1). Taxonomy (NCBI): domain Bacteria; kingdom Bacillati; phylum Actinomycetota; class Actinomycetes; order Micrococcales; family Micrococcaceae; genus Rothia; species Rothia sp. HMSC08A08. The sequence continues at coordinate 87,036 of NZ_KV793081.1, read as the reverse complement.
AGATGAAGAATTGTGACAGTAAACCCCCGCCCTGACTGCTTGTCGGGGCGGGGGTTTATGCATCTGTAGGGGAGCGCAGACGGAGGGAACGTTCAGAAACTTAGCGTGCTTCGCATGCTATGCCGTCACCGTCACGGTCAAGATGCTCGGAATATCCCGGTGCACCGCGGTGCATATTACGATACCCTGCGGCACGGGCATCAGCGCAGGTTTGAAATGCCAAAGCCGGGGCGGGGTTCTGCGCGGGAGGTGCATCCACCTGGGGCACAGGAGCAGGGGCACTCGCCGGGACTACAGGAGCAGGGGCACTCGCCGGGACTACAGGAGCGGGGGTATCAGGCGCAGGCTTCGGAGCTGGTGGTGCTTCTGCGGCTCCTGCGCAGGGTGTAAGAACGTTGATCATAGCCTCTTTTTCGGCTGGTTTGACCCACAGGGGGTACTTAGCTTTCACCCGAATCTGACGTGCCACATAAGAGCAGCGGAATGATGCGTTTGCTGGCAGCCAGGTGGCGGCATCCGAATCGCTTTTCTGCTGATTCGCAGGACCATCAACTGCCAGAAGGTTTTCGGGATCATTGGCGAGTTGTAAGCGTTCTTGAGCTGAAATCTCCTGAGCACCCGACTGCCAGGCGTCGGAAAGCGCCACAACGTGGTCGATCTGAACCTGCTCCGAGGTATCTTTCCCACGCATGAAATTAATGACCTTCCCGGTGTAAGGATCGTTAAGAATGCCCGAGATCACCACGCATCCGCGAGAGTTTTTATGCTGTTTTGCAGTGAGATCCCGGTTGAGAATGTCATTGCGGGTATCGCATCCGTTACGGTCGATATCGCTCCAGGCATCTCCGAACTGGGCACGGGAGTACCCGGTCTTAGGGGCGCGGCCTTTAACGGGAAGGGTATTGAGGATGCGCAGGGCCTCACTAGCCTCGTCAGATCCTATAGGCGCCGTTCCTTGAGGCTCAACGGAGCTGGTATCAGGATTGACGATAGTGACGGTTCCGGGGCGAATTTGGGAACCCGGATGAGCCGTCGAAGTATCGGCATTATTCTCTTCGGGTGATTCACCTACCTCGGTCACGGTGGGTGTTTGTTCCGAATCCTGCGCGGAAACCGTGGGTTGCTGTGAGGCCTCCGTGCTTTGTGAAGAAGTAGAAGAGTGTTCGTTCGCTGAGGGGGTGCTGGACGCAGAGACGGTAGACTCAGAAATTGTGATAGTTTCAGAGGAGCATCCGCTCAGCGCAAGTCCTAGGGCTAGAAAAGCTGCGGAAAATCTTGTACCGAGTTTCAAGGAACGCCCTTGATCTGATGCAGATGACCAAAAAACATGCGCGTCAGAGCGCGATGGCAGTGTTTTTAACATCAATGATTCCTAGAGATTGTATGTGTGCATAGAGTGAATGCTTTTCACAGTATAGAAAGAAAACGCCCGTAAAGGGGGAATTTTGGTGATGTCACACGATTTGTGTATATAAAGAAACTAAAATTAATGGAGAAATGTGCGGAGCAGAACGATATTCTCTCCCGCGTACAGTCAGCTTGTGTTTATAAACGTAGCCTTTGTACATGCCGATTATTAGAGGAACCCCAATGCCCACACAGCAGGAAAACCGCAGTAACAAGCCCGTGCGTATGGTTGCCGTAGATATGGATGGTACTTTCCTGAATGATGATAAGACGTTCGATGTTGAGCGTTTTGAGAGAATCCTAACCTGCTTGTCTCGGCATGGAATTTATTTTGTGGTGGCAAGCGGAAATACCTACACGAAATTACGCCAGTATATGCATGGTTTTGAACATCGAGACATTATTTATATCGCAGAAAATGGTGCCTATGTAGCGGATGATTCCGGGGAACTTGCGGTGCATCATTTTGCTGCCGAGGATCTGCCGCGTGTGTACGAGATACTGAACGGTATGCCTCAGCTTGGGATCGTTGTGTGTACGGAAGAGAGCAGCTTTATACTGGAAAACCGCGAAAAAACGGTTATGAACATTATCCGGGACTATTTTGAGGTGCAGGGTAAGCCGCTGCCGCAGAATATCGATCCCTTCGCTTTTGCCAGTATGTTTTATCCCGGAACCGAGCGTATTAGTTCTTACGAGCAGGTGCGTGGTGTTCCCATCAAATTTTCTCTGCAAGTAACGCATCGGGATCTGCCGGATGCTACAGCACAGTTACGGCGCACCCTGCCGCAGACGGTAACCCCGCTCGTTAGTGGTTTCGGTGCAATCGACCTGGTGCGTGCCGGTGTGAATAAGGCAACGGGGCTGAAAGACCTGTGTGATCGTTTGCAGATAACCCCTACTCAGATAGTAGCCTTTGGCGATAGCGATAACGATCTTGAGATGCTCTCGTTCGCCGGTACCGGTGTGGCAATGGCCCATGCTTCAGACGAGCTCAAGGCTGTGTCTCAGCGGGTGATTGGCTCGAATAATGACGGTGCGGTGCTCGACTATTTAGAGAGCATGCTCGACGAATTAGACGGGTAAGCCCCCGTACCAATAAAGGAGTTTAGCTCTTATCCGACTTGCAATGTGGGTTCCCTAGCCTCCGCGCTGCCTCCACCACGGCGGCGCGACGTTTGTGGTGCTCTTCCTCGGTAGGTTCGCCGCAGAGCATGCGAGATACCTGCGGCATAGCCGACCACCACCCCACGATAGCGAGAATAAAAAGTACAAGATAGGCGGCGTCTATATCGTCCGTGACGGAACCTGCCTCTTGCCCAGCGCGCACCGCATTCGCTTTGAAGGTGTAGTGACCGCGCCTGGGAGCAAGCCTGGGGCCTGTTATCGGCGCGTTACCCTTAGCGTTCACCACTCTCATACTTTTGCTGGTGGGCTTCCTAATTCTGGCTTTGCTTTCACTCGCGGCCGCTTCGCGAATAAACAATCGGCTAGTTTGAATGAGGTCCGTAATTTTGAGCGCCTGCAGAAGTCTTAAACTGTGGGGGAGTACAGCTTAGGGTGAAAAAAACATGATGGCACCTCAAAATTACCCTGGAATATGAGCTTTTATGGAGGAATAATCCCCGGAATCTCTCAGAATTCGATAGAATATTGAGAAACTCTTTGTAAATCTCACCGAAGGAGAGAATGATGGCGGGTAACCCGTTTATTAATTCAATCGCCAAGCAAAATAAGCAAGGCGATCCCCGTTTCGGGCGTTTTGGTGCGGGTGGTTCCTCGTCACAGGGTCAGTATCAGGCACAGCCGAACTACTCCAGTGAACCGCAGCAGTACGGTCAGCAGACCTACGGGTATGGTCAGCCGCAGCAAGCGAACTATGACCAGTACCAGCAGGCGCAGTACGATCCGTATGCACAGCCCGGCTATGCTCCCGTTGCCGAGGGCGACCGCCTCACCATGAACGATGTGATCATGAAGACCGGTCTGAACCTGGCTCTTGTGGTGCTCGGTGCCGCAGTTTCCTGGTATCTGCCCTACCTCATGTTCGTGGGCCTTATCGCAGGTCTGATCCTGGGTATCGTTAACGCCGTCAAGCGTAAGGTTTCCCCGGCTCTGGTTATGCTGTACTCCGTGTCCGAGGGCCTGCTTTTGGGTGGTATATCCGGTCTGCTCAATAAGAGCTACCCGGGCATCGCTATTCAGGCTTTGCTGGCAAGCGTGATTGTCGCCGGTCTTACTTTAGCTCTCTTCGCAAACGGTAAAATCCGTGCCACCCCGAAGATGACCAAGATCTTCATGATCGGCATGTTCGCTTACCTGATCTACGGTATTGTTTCCTGGCTCGGTGCGGGTCTGTTCGGTTCGCCCCTGGGCAGCCTGAGCATCGGCGGTATTCCGCTGGGTCTGATTGTGGGGCTGTTTACTGTTGCTATGGCAACCTACTCGCTTCTGCTGGATTTCACCAACACTGCCGAGGCGGTGGAAGCAGGTCTTCCCGAGCGCGAGTCATGGCGTTTGGCATTCGGCCTGACCGCATCGCTGGTCTGGCTGTACATTGAGATTCTGCGTATTCTCATGTACATCAACGAAATGGTCAACAGGGACTAACAGCATTGAGGATACGGCGGTACTCACAACCGGTGGGTGCCGCCGATTCTTTGTTTTGAGCCTGCTAGACTTGCGGAATAACTATATGCCGCAGCAACGGCATGGGCGAGAGACGATTTCTATAGCACCGACTTTTCAGGAGATTTGAGTGAGCGAATCCGTAGCCGGACAGAAAACCGGCAGCACGCATCAAAACCTAACGGCAGGGGAGGGCGAACAGGATGTGCGGGCACAGAAATTAGCCCGTACCGGCGTACCCTACGCTCTTAATACCGCGGCGGCGTGGTCGTGGCGTCTGATCGTGGTGGTCGGTGCCGTGTGGCTTGTATGGCAGGGGCTTTCAAAGGTGTCTCTGCTGATTATTTCGGCGATGGTAGCTGCGCTTTTGGCTGCGCTTCTAAGCCCCGCCGTCTACGCTATGCGTAAGCACGGTATTCGTGCTGGCGGTGCGACCGCTATCGCCGAACTCGGCATGATTTTAGGAATTGCCGCTTTACTGGCCCTTACCGGGCAGCAGCTTGTGCGGGGGTTTGTCTCGCTTACCAACAACGCCATTCAAGGGTATCAGCAGCTCGTGGACTGGCTTAAGAGCATGGGGTATGAGCTGGGCGCTGATCAGCTTAACCAGATTCTTAATCAGATAGAACAGGCGGTGAGCAATAACCCCTCAACCGTTTTGCGGAGCGTATCAGAGGTTGGTTCTACCGCTGCGGAGTTTGCCACCGGCGTGCTTATTACTCTTTTTACCCTCGTCTTCTTCCTGATGGAGGGAGAGCGCATCTGGCTGTTTATCGTCAAGCTCTTCCCGAAACAGGCACGCGATGCGGTGAACGGCGCGGGCCGTGCAGGGTGGAAGTCCCTGGGCGCTTATGTGAGGGTGCAGATCTTGGTGGCCGCTATTGACGCTGTGGGCATTGGTGTTGGCGCCGCCATTTTGGGGGTTCCGCTGGCGATTCCGCTGGGCGTTCTGGTTTTCTTAGGGTCTTTCATCCCGGTTATTGGTGCTCTTATATCTGGGGCGGTCGCCGTCCTGCTGGCACTGGTAGCTTTGGGACCGGTTCAGGCGCTCATTATGATCGGCATTGTGCTGTTGGTGCAGCAGCTTGAATCGCATATTCTGCAGCCGCTCATCATGGGTAAAGCGGTCTCGCTGCATCCGCTCGCCGTGATTTTTGCGGTGGCAGGCGGGTCCATGATTTTCGGCGCAGCGGGTGCACTATTTGCGGTTCCCGTGCTCGCCGTTGTGAACTCGGTTGTGCGCTACTTGGCTGCACGGCAGTGGGAGGATGACCCGGAGCTGCGCCGTGAAGAGTTCCTCTTCCCGCATGAGGTTGAGCGCCGTGAGAAATCAAAAAAGCGTGAAGAAAAAGCACAGAAGGTTGTTGCGCAGGCGCGGGAAGCGATTCGTGGTGAAGACGATTCCGAAGGCACCGCACTTGAGACTAGCTCTGCACAGGCGACTAAAACTGTCTCGCCTTCCAAAGCCGATATGTAATTGTGCAGTTTCCCTCCAGAAAAGCCCGCGTGAGATGAATAACGTGGGCTTTTCTGTTCTGTATTAGGCTTCTTCATCGCCTAAAATAGAGGGCAGAAGCTGATGAGAGCGTAAAGAACGGATCCGATGTGAACGCACCCCTAACCGATCTACCCGTAACCCTGGAGAATATCGAGACAGCAGCGTCGCTCCTCGACGGGGTTATCGAGCGAACCCCTGTGGCGCATTCTCGTGCCCTGAGCCTCAAACTGGGGTCGGAAGTTTTCTTCAAATGTGAGAATTTGCAACGTGCGGGCTCCTTCAAAGTGCGTGGCGCCTATGTGCGCATGGCAAAACTCAGCGATGCAGAAAAGAAACGTGGCGTGGTGGCCGCATCTGCGGGTAACCACGCGCAGGGTGTTGCTCTCGCAGCGGCAAAACTGGGTATCAAGGCGCGTATTTACATGCCCCTAGGTGCGGCCCTTCCGAAGGTGACCGCAACCCGCGACCACGGTGCCGAGGTCGAACTGCACGGTACGACCGTGGACGAGGCGCTGGCTGAAGCAAAACGCTATGCCGAAGAGACCGGCGCGGTGTTTGTGCATCCCTTCGATAATGAAGATATTATCGCGGGTCAGGGAACGATCGGTTTGGAAATCCTGGAACAGGTGCCTGAGGTCGATACCATCATTGTGGGTGTTGGCGGAGGCGGCCTGCTCGCTGGTCTTTCGGCGGCGGTCCGTGCGAAGGAAGACCAGTTGGGTAAAAAGATTCGCATTATTGGTGTGCAGGCTGAGCATGCGGCGGCATATCCGCTTTCCTTGGCTGCGGATGCGCTCGTCCCGTTGAAGAAGGTCTCGACGATTGCAGATGGCATTGCGGTGGGGCGCCCCGGTCAGTTACCGTTCTCCATTATCAAGAAGCTTGTCGACGATGTAGCGACAGTGAGTGAAGACGATATCGCCCGCGCCCTTATCTTCTTGATGGAACGCAATAAGCTGGTGGTTGAACCCGCCGGATCGGTTCCGGTGGCGGCGCTCATGAACGGCAAGCTCAAGGAAACATACGGCGATTTGGGAACTGTCGTGTGTGTGCTCTCGGGCGGCAATATCGACCCGATGCTCATGCTGAAGGTGATTCAGCGTGGTCTTTCGGCGGCAGGTCGGTATATGACGATTAAGATGATGCTCTCAGACCGTCCGGGTGAGTTAGCGACGATCTCGCGCATCATTTCGGAGAATGACGCGAATGTTACTGGTGTGGATCACACGCGCGTGGGCGGTTCCCTGTCGATGGGCGATGTCTCCATTACGATCGATATGGAAACCAAAGGCGTGGAACACTGCCGTCAGGTTATCTCGGCCTTGGAGGAAGAAGGCTTCAAACCCATCGTGGTGTACTAATTTTTGAGAGGTCATCTGGCATAAAACCACAGGATATAAAGGTGGGGTTCGGTCATAAACCGAACCCCACCGTGCGTTTAAAGCTTCGTGATTCTAGCCTTGGAAAGGCTTGACTGAAACAATCTTCGCGGTCAATTCCTTGCCGTTGGGAGCAAGATAGGTGACTTCATCGCCTTCTTTGGCCCCCAGAATCGCCGCACCCATCGGAGACTTTTCCGAGAAGACCTTCAAATCAGAGTTGGCGGGCAGAGTCTCCTCAATTTCGCGAGAGCCCAGCAGGAACTTCATGGAACGGGAAGCTACTTCGGCCTCAATAACCATGCCGAGGGCAACCACACCGTCATCGCTGGGGGCGTCTCCTACCTGGGCGTTTTCTAGAAGATGCTTAAGCTGGTTGATGCGAGCTTCGTTTTTACCCTGCTCATCGCGTGCCGCATGGTATCCGCCGTTCTCACGCAAGTCTCCCTCGTCGCGAGCGGCGGCGATGCGGTCAACGATTTCTTGACGATACGGACCTGAGAGATATTCAAGCTCCTGGGTCAGCCGATCGTATGCGTCCTGAGTGAGCCATGCGCCGTTGCTTTCAGCCATGCTTCTCCTTTGGTTATGCTCCGGTATAAACCGGCGCGTTGGTCTGGGGGTTCTCCCCTGGAAAGTATCACCCTATTCTAGGGCAGAAAGTACACATGCCCTAAATATCTGAGTGTTAGGGCGTGTATCATTTCGCTGAGCGCTCACCGAATCGTGGATGTGATACGCCTATTTAAGCCGACAGGAATCCACGGTAACCGTGGTTGCCTCCGAGAGTATGCGCAGGTTCGCGCTGTGTTGTGTGACTCGGGTGTTGCCCTGCTCGGCGCTGTTAGGACCAATTTCGACGTCGGCCCATCCCACCGCAACACGGGAAGAATTAAGCGCCTTAAGCGAACAAATCGCGGTGTCTTGTGGGTTTTTAGAGAGTTCGAAACGTCCCTGCGCCTCGTCATTGCTGATGAGGGTAAACCCGGTATCGCGTGCACTTGGGCGGGATTGAGAATCTATCTGTACCCACACCACAAAAGCGCCCGCCACAACCGTAACACAGGCAGCAAGAAGCACCCACATTCGCGTGGAGAGGGCACGCTGCCGAACAGGTTTGGCGCCATAGCGCTGCGCTAGGGTATCGGCATGAGAACCGGTAGCTGCCGTTTCGCTCGCCTGCGTGTGTGAAGGATCTGTCATAGTTCTCTTCTCGTGGTGTCTAGTGGACGATGCGGTACAGAAGATGGTCTGCATCACGATACTTTACACCGTCATAATGCTTCATTTAGAGTGGTTTTCTTGCGCTATTTCTGTATGATTACACTTTTAGGAGATGGTCTTAATCTCTACCATTTTAAACCCCACAGTATAAGCCCTTTGTCATCATAAGGATTAACGTGAGCGACGCGCTAGAAAAAATCAAAGCAATTCTGCCTGAACATCCCGCAGTGCAGGATCTTAAGCCTCTTGATGAGGAATACGCAGGGTTGCGCATCCTAGCCGTCCACGCTCACCCGGACGACGAATCCTCTAAAGGTTCCGCGACCGCTGCCGCTTATACCTCCCGCGGCGCCCGCTATATGGTTGCCACCATGACAGGCGGCGAACGCGGGGACATCCTCAACGAAGAAATTCGTAACGCTCCCAGAGCACACCGTGACCTGCCCGGATTACGCCGCACCGAAATGGCCCGTGCTGCTGAGATTTTAGGCATCGAACATCGATGGATAGGGTTCATGGACTCCGGTCTGCCCGAAGGCGACCCTCTTCCCCCACTTTCTTTCGGCAGCTTCGGTACACTGCCTCTCGAACAGGCCGCCGCACCGTTGGTAAGACTCGTACGCGAGTACAGGCCTCATATTATTCTCAGCTATGACGAGGTGGGAGGATACCCGCACCCCGACCACATCATGACTCATAAGGTTGCCGTCGAGGCCTACGAAAAGGCTGGTGACCCCGAAGCATACGTGGGGGAAGGCGAACCCTGGAAACCCCTAAAGCTTTACTATGATCGTGCCTTCAACCCCGAACGCACCGTCGCCCTGCACGAGTACCTGCTCGATCAGCGGGGCGAGAGCGTCTTTGAAGGTTTCATCGAACATATGGCGCACCGTTTCAATGATGCCCAAGACGGCACCAGGCACGAAACCACCACGCGAATTCTCTGCAGTGACTACTTCATCCATCGCGATCAGGCGCTTTTATCGCACTCCTCACAGGTGGATCCGCAAGGTATTTTCTTTGCGATCTCTACCGATGAGCAGAAGCATATTTGGCCCTGGGAGGACTATACACTTATCGACTCGCGGGTGCCGGTAACCCTGCCGGAACATTCCCTGAGCGACGGCATATTTTTCTAGCCTATCGCCTCCGTAAGCGATCATGCGGTGCCCCTCGACGATGCAGAGGCTTGCAGGCCTTGAGTACTGTGAACATAGCTAAACTCTTGGCGCATTCCTAGCTGAAACATGAACCTCAGGAGGGAATATACAAGATGTCACGCGGTAGAATGAAGACTTAGACAATCACACATGACCGGCTTACCGCTAGAAACCGGAATGTTCAGAAGGATAGTCATGAGCCACCTCATTCTTGATACGCTCGCCACAGTCCCCGACCTTGTGGCATTTGCCGCTCACGGTGTTGCGCTTGCAGCAGATAACACCCCAGCCGCCAACCCCGATGGGTCTGTTGCAGGTTCGCCCGGTATTGGCGGTTTCTTTGCGACTGCGGCGCTATCCCTCCTCGTCATTATTCTTGGCATCGATATGACCCGGCGTACTCGCCGTCTGCGGTACCGTGCACAATATGCAGCCGCTCAAGAGGCCGAGCAAGCCCAAGCCCAAGCCCAGCAGGATACAGAGTCCGAGGACGATCAGCATGGCACCCGCTGATACTCTGGCGCTGCCCGTTATTACCGTGCATGGGGTTCCCTCTGAACCGGGAACCTCCCCGGAACCGAGCGTCTATGAACGCTCTATGGCAACTTCTTTAACCCCGCAGATGCTTCCTACACACATCGGTGTGCTGGTGGACGGCAACCGGCGTTGGGCCGCACAGCGGGGGCTGAGCACCCGTGAGGGGCACGCGGCAGGAGCCGAGCGCATCATTGACTTTCTGGGCTGGTGCGCCGATTTGGGAATACCTCAGGTCACGTTGTATATGCTCTCAACCGAAAATCTCAAGCGACCCGCCGATGAACTTACCGGGCTTATTGCCGTTATTGACGAATTTCTGCGGCGGCTGCATACCGCGCAGCAGGGACCCGTGCACGCGGTTGGTAACGTTTCCCTTATCCCCCATGAGCTTCGCAACACCCTGGAGCGGGTTATAGCAGAGACCGCGCCCTTGCCGGGGGTGCGCGTGAATATCGCGGTTGGCTATGGTGGACGCCAAGAAATTGTGGATGCGGTGCGTGAACTTATTCTTGATGCCGAGGCTCAGGGCTGCTCGATGCGCGAGCTGGCAGATACCCTGAATGTTGAGGATATTTCGCGTCGCTTGTACACCCGCGATATGCCCGATCCTGATCTACTGATTCGTACCTCTGGTGAGCAGCGCCTCTCGGGATTTCTGACCTGGCAAAGCGCCTACTCGGAATTCTATTTCTGCCAGGCTCTCTGGCCTGATTTTACGCGGGTAGATTTCTTGCGTGCCCTGCGGGATTATGCGGGTCGCACCCGCCGCTTTGGATCTTAGCCACTCATGCTTCAAGAACTCTCGAAACTCTTTACACAGGGAGTACCCGGCTGGTTCGCCGGTATTCTGCTGATTCTTTATCTGCTGTACGCAGCTGGGTGTACGGTAAAACTATGGGGCTGGGATCTGCGAAAACACAGGCTACCAAACCGCATCGTATTTCCTTTCGTATTTGCCACCCACACCGCTTTGCCGGTTATTGCTGCTCTGAGCGGTCAGTGGGGAACTATCCTGCGTGTATGGGGGAGTGGTCTTGTACTTTGGGCCTTCTACCTCCTGATGAGGATGCTCTCCTTCGGGGCGCTGGGCCGAGGGGACGTGAAACTTGCTCTCGCGCTTGGCGGGCTCATTGGCTACTTCTCGTGGGCTAACCTATTGTGGGCGACGTTGGTTACCTTTGTTGTGGGCGGATTATGCGCCGCGGTCTTGGTACTGAGCAGGTCCGTTACACGGCGCACCCGCATAGCCTTCGGACCGTTTATGCTGATAGGAATGATAGCGGCGGTTTTGGTGCCAAGCTACTCATTCCTATCGTTCTAAAGGCCTCGGGCCAAAACCACCGATCGACGAAAGGATCTTTGATGCCTACCCCCGAGTACATCGTGAATTTACGCAAGAAAATTGGTCACGAATATTTATGGCTTTCGGGCGCTACCGCAGTGATCCGTCGCGATGAGGATGGCAAGGTACTGCTGGTTAAACGCAGCGATAACGGCAGGTGGACTCCCGTGACGGGTATTGTCGATCCTGGCGAGAACCCGGCGCTTACCTGCATACGTGAAGCCTATGAGGAGGCGGGCGTGCGTATTGAGGTTCTAGAGCTTGCTCAGGTCAAGGCTGACCCCGCGATGCGCTTTAGCAACGGGGATCGCTGCCAGTTTTTAGATCACACGTTTTTGTGCCGGTGGGTATCCGGGCAGGCACGAGTGAATGATGAGGAATCTTCCCAGGTGCGATGGGTAGATGTGACGGATCCTCAGGAGCGTTCTATGCTCTCTGAGCGGATGCTTGACCGCATTGATGCGGCGCTGAACTATGACGGACATTGTCGTTTTGACTATGTATCTCACGCTCCCAAAGATGGACCTGAATCCTCTCGGTAACCGTCAATACTCCCTCTAATACACCCTTAAGCCGATAGCCGCGCGCCCGCATAATACCTGTTTGCTATGCGTTGAAGACCGTGTGTACTCCCAAGATCGTATCTGAGTATTTTTCTCGTACTTACCGTTGTTCATATCTGAGAAAAATAAAAATGGGGGTTTTATGCATTAATTTCGGTTTCTTGTAAAAATCTAAAATCTGTAAATTATAGAAGATTACCACCGAAAATATCTATGTATTTTTCAGATGTAACACACCGTTAAAAAATAAACCTGTGCATAATATTGTGACAATAAACATGTGGCGTCTTTATGAAAAGTATATGTTGCTTCATGGGTATTTAGCGTTGATATATCAGCGAAGTAGGTTGGATGGGTGGGTAATATTTATAGTGTGTGCATTGCTAGGATAAGAATTAAATTATGTGTCAGAAGAAATTTTTAAATAGGAAAACCCTGTATTTTGAGTTAAAGCTTTGATAAGGTGAATATGAGTGTTGAGAGATTTAACTTGCTCACTCCCAACCACATCTATACAAATGGAGAATAATAATGTCTCTTATCTACCCTACAAACAATTCACCTAACGAATCGCCCGGAAGAGCCAGAAATGCTCTCGGACGTAGCGCCTGTGCCCTCGTGGTGGCAGGCGCTTTAGTGCTTCCTCTGACCCCAGCGGGAGCTGTCACCGATCCTGGTGCTTCAACCCCTGCATCCACCGCTACGGTGACCCCGCAGGTTGTGGCCGATCAGGAACCTCAAGCAACTCCGCAGCTCGTGGTCGAAACCCCCGATGAAGTCAACCCCTACTACGGGAAGACGCTCAAAATCAAAGGAACCGGTTTCTACGGTGTGGCGGCAGATCAGCAGGTCAGCCTCAAAGTTACCCCTTCAGATACACCAGCCGATTCCCCATATTTCACTACGGAATACGGCGTATATAACCTGGGGTATGTGAATGTTCCCGCATCGCAGATTCATGACGGAACCTTTGAGGTCTATTTGAATACCCAGCCGCTGCCGCTGAACGATTTCCATCCGGAACTCGATTACGTCGTCAGCAGTACCCTGACCTCGACAACGCAGCAGGCGCAAGGATATGAAATCTTGCCCACCACGGCATACAACACCCAGGCACCGGTGCTGGTTGCACGCCAGAACACCAATCTGGAAGTCGAGGGTAAGCCTAACTCGTTGGTGGAAGACTCCGTGAAGGTGCGCGGTACCGGCTATGACCCAAAGTTTATTCCTCAAGGCGGATACTTGCAGGTTTCTCTTATTGAGGGTGATTGGCCCAGAGGTCAGGTTGTTACTCAGGAAAGAACCGTGTCATCGGTGAAAATTTCTGCCGAGGAGCTCTCGCAGAGCGGCCTCTTTGAAACTGCGCTTCCCTATCCGGCAGGTCTGGATGCACGCCGCAGCTACCGCATCGGAACCCAGGTCATCAATCCCGACGGAACGTTGGCAAACAACGCTTTGACTGAATACCTGGATGTTGAGTTTTCCTCGGAGAGTAAAGCACCGCAGCTGAACGTGAGCGTTCCCGCTGTGAACCCGACCGCCGATACCGAGATTACTGTGACCGGTACTGGATATTATGGCTCTGGAAATGCCGAGATACAGGGTCAGAGCATGAACCTCGTTATTAACGAGATAGACCAGAAGACCGGCAAACCAACGGGCGCGGTTCTCACTCATCCAGTGGATTATACCTACCGGGTGGAAGAGAAAGACCTCTACGATGGCTTTACCGACGGTACCTTCCAGACCACCTTCACCATTCCCGCGAATACCCTCAAAACCGGGCACGTATACGAGCTTAGTACGGGGGTATATCCAAAGGACCCGAAGGACGATGTTATCTTCGAAGCCCACCAAAAGCTCCCGTTAACGACTGCGGATCAACCGGTTCCAAATCCCAAACCGGCAGAGCCCCAGCCGGGCCCCGAACCCGCACCAAACCCCAAACCCGCACCCGGTGAGAAACCTACACCCGAATCGGATTTCAAGGATGTGCGCGATCGTACCGCACATCGCGATGCGATTCTTTGGGCTTCGCAGCGGCAGCTTGTCGATAGCGCGGACGACTATTACCGCCCCTACGATGCTATAACCCGCGAACAGTCCGTTGTGGCCCTCTACCGCCTGGCAGGAAGCCCTCAGGTTACTCTTCCGCAGGAGTCTCCCTATGTGGATGTTACCCCGGAACACCCGCACTACCGGGAGATTATTTGGGCACGCGAACGTGGTATCAGCTTCGGTTGGAGTGACGGTCATTTCCGCCCCGAGGCGGCTGCATCTCACGCCAGTATGGCTGCGTTTTTGTACCGTTACGCTGGGGAACCTAGCGTGAACCTACCGGAACAATCCCTGTATGCCGATATGACGGCTGATTCCCCGTTCTACCGGGAGAGTACCTGGCTGAAGAAGAGGGGTCTTGTTTTCTGGTCCGAAAACTGGTTCCAGCCCGATAGTGCCGTTACTCGCGCCGACTTTGCGGAACTTATCTATCAGTACGAACAAGGCAAATAGACCGAGCAAAATTCTGAGATAGAGATTTATCTATCCGCCCGCACCGCGCGGGTCTTAGCTCAAACGTTGAGGGGCTTCTACACATCGTGTAGAAGCCCCTCAACTATGTTCTAGGAGTGTCTGTTCACATGAAAACGATATGCGGACTAGAAGTTGCCCAGCATCTTAGTGACGTCTAGGGCTTCATCGAGCTGAGCCTCAGTGACCTCACCGCGTTCAACGTAACCTAAAGCCACCACGGCATCACGCACAGTGACCTTGTTTGCCACGGAATACTTGGCAATCTTCGCGGCGGCCTCGTACCCGATGAGCTTATTCAGCGGGGTTACGGTCGAGGGGGATGCCTCCGCCAGGAAGCGGCAACGCTCTACGTTGGCGCTCAGGCCGTCGATCATCTTCTCAGCCGCCACGCGAGAAACGTTGGCGAGCAGACGGATGGACTGGAGCAGGTTAGCCGCCATTACTGGAATACCCACGTTCAGCTCGAAGGCTCCGTTGGTGGAGGAAAGCGCGATGGTCGCATCATTACCAATTACCTGTGCCGCAACCTGAATAGTAGCCTCACAAATCACCGGGTTTACCTTGCCGGGCATGATGGACGAGCCGGGCTGCAGATCGGGGATGTGCAGCTCGCCTAAACCAGTGTTCGGGCCTGAACCCATCCAACGGATATCGTTGCTGATTTTCATCAGACCGTATGCAAGGGTGCGCAGCTGACCGGAAACCTCAACCAGACCGTCGCGGTTTGCCTGCGCCTCGAAATGGTTACGTGCCTCGGTCAGGGGTAGACCGGTTTCTTCAGCAAGCAGCTCAATCACACGTGCCGAAAAGCCCGCTGGGGTATTGATACCGGTACCCACTGCGGTGCCGCCTAGGGGAACCTCAGCCACGCGGGGCAGGGAAGCGTTCACACGTTCGATGCCGTAACGCACGGTAGCGGCGTAGCCAGAGAATTCTTGGCCTAGGGTAATGGGGGTTGCATCCATCAGGTGGGTGCGTCCGGACTTGACGACGTCCTTGAACTCTGCGGACTTCTTTTCCAGCGAAGCAGCGAGAACCTCAAGGGAAGGGATCAGCTCTTTGACCAGTGCCTCAGTCACGGCAACGTGCACGGAAGTGGGGAAAACATCGTTGGAAGACTGGGACGCATTCACGTGGTCATTGGGGTGAACTTCAATGCCCCGTGATTCCAGGGAACGGGTTGCCAAAGTCGCCAGAACCTCGTTGGTGTTCATATTCGACGAGGTGCCCGAACCGGTCTGGAAGACGTCAATGGGGAAATGCTCGTCGTACTCACCGGTTGCTACCAGATCCGCCGCCTCGCGGATAGCCTGGGCGCGCTCAGCATCGAGCACCTGAAGTTCCTCATTGGCGGTCGCGGCTGCCTTCTTAACGAGGGCAAGAGCGCGAATATGGGCTGATTCGAGGGTTTGCCCCGAAATCGGGAAGTTATCGACCGCGCGCTGAGTCTGTGCACGGTAGAGTGCGTTGGCGGGCACGCGAACTTCGCCCATGGTGTCATGTTCAATGCGGTATTCAATATTTTCAGCCATAACTCTAGTTTAGGGCTCAAAATGGCGGGTTTTCATACCCTTCGTGTAAAAATCGGAACATTTGGGGAATACCGTGCATGATGATACTCACCACGCTGTGGGGTTGTGTGGCGGTACCGTATGAACTCAAGTAAAGCCTGTTGGAGCTTCTGGGGTTATGTTGGTTTTCTCGGGTGGATAACACGAAGGAGGCAGCGACCACCGATAAAACGCGTGGGAATTACTTCATCTCGCGCGAGTCAAAGACAATATCGACCGCGCCGGAATCCAAATGATAGAAGTAGCCCAGCACAATGGTCTCGCCGCGAGCAACTGCGTCGGCAATAATGCGCGATTCCTGAAGCAGACGGGAAGCCGTCGCAGACGTATGAGCCCGTACCATCTCGTTCACATGCTGGCTTGGCTTCTCGCCGTGGGGAAGTTCTTGGGCCAGCACCGTAGGCTGAATAGTCTCAACTACTCGCGTAATAAATCCGCCCGGAAGCTGCCCCGATTCCACCGACGAGCAGGTAGCCTGAACAGCCCCGCAAGATTGATGTCCCATAATGATCAGCACCGGCGTCTTGAACTGGGTAATGGAATATTCCAGCGAACCAAGGGCACCATCATCAAGAACCTGTCCTGCGGTGCGTACCACAAAGGCATCGCCAAGACCCAGGTCAAAGATATGTTCCGGTGGCGTACGCGAATCCGCACACCCAAAAATCGTAGTGAAAGGAAACTGTCCGCCTGTGAGTTCGTCGCGACGTGCCACATCCTGGTGCGGATGCGAAAGCTCGCCCCGTACAAAGCGTGCGTTACCCTCTTGCAGGCGTTCCAGCACATACTCAGCGGTGGGTTGAACCGGACGAGAACCCATGAGCAGGCTCCTTAAAGTGAGAGGTATCTTCCCTCTATTTTACCGAAAACAGACCGTACATTTTGCTAGAGAAGATCACGAAATATTAGAAGTATTGGATGCACCCGGGGAGACCGTCATCGTCGGCGCTTTCATATAGGCGACCGTCGCATCCGCCAACTGGGCGAACTCCGCCGGGTCTGCCGTGCCGGTGAGTATCACGGTTGTCGTTTCACCGTTACCGTGAGGCACCTGCGCCACGTAGGAGTACACTTTTTCGTTGTTCTTCTTCGAGGTGGCTGAACGTACTTCCCACTCCACGCCGCCGATAGATTCGGTGCCCTGTTTCGCGGCGTTATCGACCTGTTGAGCCACCCAGGTAGGGTTTGTATCCTTTGCTTGGATCAACTCAATAAAATGATTTTTACTGGTCACCTGTCCGCTCTTAAAATACGGGATATTATCGGGAGTATTACCCGTCCACCGCGCGTAGTTATAGTGCCAACTCTCAAGCTGCGGCACCGCCACCGGGAAGCCCGCCTGCTGGGTAGATTCAGCCGCTACCTGCGATAAATTCACCTGTGGGCGGTACGGATTCTTATCCGGCTGCGGCATGAGCCAGAGCACCGGAATGAGAATAGCCACCATCGCCAGCATCGAAATAATCATATTGCGCGCCGGAGCATTAATGCGTTTCGCTTGTTTTTGTGTAATTTGTGGCACAACAGATGAATCGGTAGAAGCATCTGCGTGAGCCTTCGGCGCATGAGCGTTCTGACCATCGCTCTCAGCCGGTGTATGCGCGTGATTCTGAGAGTTTTCCACTCACACATTCTCTCATACGCTCTAAGACATACCGTTTCCCACACCCACCTGGGCGGATGTTCACCACGGTACATGCGTCCACGCAAACCCGTTCAATACACGCGAACATTCCGCCGGGCGCGTTATGCTAGTAAACAGGAGGTGCCGGTTCAAAGCGCTGGAACGAACCAGCCAGCCGGCCATGACAACGACCTCGAAGGTGAGCAATGACTGAAAACAATAACCACGCCGACCGCAACCTAGCTATGGAATTGGTGCGCGCCACCGAGGCCGCAGCCATCGCATCCGGTCCCTGGGTGGGCGCAGGCGATAAGAACCGCGCGGACGGTGCCGCCGTGGACGCGATGCGCTACCGTCTCTCGACCGTGCACTTCAACGGAACCGTTGTGATCGGCGAGGGCGAAAAAGATAAGGCTCCCATGCTATTCAACGGCGAAGTTGTTGGCGATGGCATCGGCCCCAATCTCGATATTGCGGTAGATCCCATCGACGGAACTCGTCTGACCGCATTGGGCATGGACAACGCCCTCTCCGTAATCGCGGTAGCAGACGGCGGTTCTATGTTCGACCCCTCCGCCGTGTTTTACATGGAAAAACTGGTGACTGGGCCCGAAGCCGCAGAGTTCGTAGATCTTCGCCTGCCCGTCAAACAGAACCTTCACTTGGTCGCTAAGGCACAGGGTAAGAACGTAAGCGAACTGACCGTGTGCGTTCTGGATCGTCCGCGTCACGCTAAGCTCATTGAAGAGATTCGTAATGCCGGTGCACGTACCCGCATTATCCTTGACGGCGATGTTGCCGGGGCTATCGCGGCCTGCCGTGAAGGAACCGGTGTTGACGTGATGCTCGGTACCGGCGGAACCCCCGAAGGCATCGTCGCCGCGTGCGCTATCAAGGCCACCGGAGGCGTAATTCAGGGCCGCTTAGCACCCACTGACGATGCCGAGCGTGAGAAGGCGCTCGCTGCGGGGCACGATCTTGACCGCATCCTCACAACTGACGATTTGGTCACCAGCGATAACTGCTTCTTCGCCGCAACCGGTATTACCGACGGCAAGCTGCTGCGCGGGGTGCGCTACGGCAAGAATATTGTGACCACCCAGTCGCTCGTCATGCGTTCCTCCTCGGGAACCGTGCGCATTGTGGAGGCTGAGCATCGCCTTTCTCGCCTGCGCGAGATTCTGTCGCATACAAAGTAACGTCTTGATATAAAGCCTGTGCCGCGCTCTTAATCATTGAGAGCGCGGCACAAGCTTTATTGTATGAGCGTGGTCTGCCTGGGAACCTAGGCTGCCGAAGTAGCGTTATTTTTTCAGGCGTGCGCGAACCTTAGCTACTGTAGATTTCGCGGTTTCCTGAGCGGTTCCCAGTGCTTTCTTGAGTGCGGGACGCGCGCGGTATGCGTAGCCGTAGGCGCGGTAGCCTAGCGTGTTCACCGGAATGTCCCAGGTGCCGGGGTACTCAACCGAACGCCCGCCGAAAGACTTCTTAAATTTGGTGAACCCCGCCCATTCGTGATCAGGCTGATCTTCGGGCGCGATGCCGAAAAGATCCACATATTTCAGGCCCTTTGCTTTAGCGTCCAAGATGAAATTGGTCACTACCGGAATGCCTGCCGAGAGCTTACGATGCGCAAAAGACGCCGCCGCGTGGGCATAGGTGCGCGTATCGTCAGAATCGTAGACAAATGCCGCCGCGATAGGCTCCTTGGAACCATCCTCGCCAGTCAGCTGAGCAATATAGAGGGACGCGGCATCGGCAGGCATGAGGGTCTTTGCCACCTGCATCAGATAGTCGTCCTGCTGACGGTTGAACCCGTTACGGTCGGCGGTCTCAGAGAGGAACGTGAAGAGCACCTTCATATCCTCGGGATTCTGAGACACCTCAATGCTGACACCTTTTTTGTGGATATTACGGTGCAGATTGCGGTTATTGGACTTCATATCCTTCAAAATTGCGGCTTCGTCGCCGGAAAGATCAATAATTTGCGTGTGTGAAGGCTGAACTTGGCGCGGTGCCAGCGCAGCGCCGCGTGCCTTCAGGAACTCTGCCGCATCCTGCGAACCCCAGATAGCGGAGTCAATTGGTTCGATGCGCACAAACAGGCACCCATGAGCCTTTGCTTCTTCTTTCAGCGAGTCGAGCGCGGCATCGAAAGCCTGCGCACTCTGTGCCACCGGGCCGTAGGGGCTGTAAAGATACTTGCCGGTGCGCCCACCCTCAACGGTAGCGAGATAGGACCAGCCTTCGCCCTCGTGGCGAATGACGGTATGACCAAGAGAATGCTGAAAACGTGCCCAAATATCGGATTGAAGAATATTGCTCATTCAACTATTTTAGCCTCAACCGCAGGTTACGATGAGCGAACGCGACCTTGGGAGTAGATAAAATACGAGCCGTTCCGTGAAGATACGGAACGGCTCGATAACACCGAGAAACGACCATACATTAGGGCACGTAAGCCTGCGGTTCGTCCCCTTCATCACGTGTAGAGTCGGCGGTCGGGGCGGGTTTGGGAGCCGCCGGTGCCTGTACTTTTTCTTCTTCGGCAACCTGGGCGCGATGCTCGGCGAGCTTAGCGCGCAGAGCCGTTCCCTTATCTACCGCGCTCTGGCGCAGATCCTTCGAGAAATCGAGAAGATCGGAGTGCACCTGCTGCGCGAAGTTGTCGGTGGCGCATCCTAGGATGCGCAGCGCCAGAAGTCCCGCATTACGTGCGCCGTTGATAGACACGGTCGCCACCGGAACCCCCGCGGGCATCTGCACGATAGAAAGCAGGGAATCCATGCCTTCGAGATTCTTCAGCCGCACCGGGACACCGATAACGGGCAATGCGGTAACCGAGGCGAGCATACCGGGAAGATGCGCGGCCCCGCCGGCACCGGCGATGATTACGCGAATACCGCGCTGATGAGCCTGCTGGCCGTAGGCGATCATATCTTCAGGCATGCGGTGTGCTGAGACGACATCCGCTTCATAGGGGATACCGAATTCTTCAAGAACCGTAGCGGCTTCTTCCATGATGGACCAGTCGGAATCTGACCCCATCACAACGCCAACAACGGGCTTATCTGAATCGTACGGGGAGCTCATGAACAATCCTTCCTGTGAGCTAATAAGACACTACGGACACGAAATATACCGGCAAACTCTTAGAGCGGGCGGCCGTCACGCACAATAGATGCCACATTCGCGGCGGCATCGCGTAGCGCCCGAGTCTCAGCTGCCCGACCGGTAATATTCACATGACCAATTTTACGTCCTGGGCGGGTTTCTTTACCGTAAAAATGAATTTTGGCGCGTGGCTCGGCACTGAGCGCAAGCGGGTACACACCGAAAATATCTTCATTCTCGCCGCCCAGGTAATTCTTCATAATGGCAACTTCGTCGCGCATAGTAGTTGCGCCCAACGGCATATCGAGTACCGCACGCAGATGCTGCTCAAACTGACTGGTTACCGAACCTTCCTGAGTCCAGTGCCCAGTATTGTGAGGGCGCATCGCGAGTTCATTAATGTAGAAGCCTGCTGAAGAGCCCGGAACCTCGAAGAGCTCCGCCGCCATTACGCCGGTAACCCCAAGTTCGGTGGCTAAGGTAACGGCTGCATCGGATGCCGCCCGGGCGATCGCGGGGGAGAGGCTCGGTGCGGGTGCAATAACTTCATCACAGACCGAATTCACCTGAATTGTCTCTACGACAGGCCAGGGGAGAACCTGCCCACTTTCCCGGCGCGCCACGAGAGCGGAAAGCTCGCGGGTGAACGGAACCTTTTCCTCCGCCAAAAGCGCCGAAAAATCGGTGCGGTGAGGAAGCTCATCAAACCAGGCAGCGGCCTGCTCACGGGCGTGCTGAGGAGAATCCAGCACCATCACGCCCTTGCCGTCATAGCCGCCGCGCGGGGTCTTCAAAACCACGGGCCAGCCGATCTCATCGCCAAAGGCGAGAAGCTCATCCAAAGTTTCAACGCGTGCCCAGCGCGGGTTCGGTAGTCCAAGATCTTCTACAGCCTGGCGCATCATGAGCTTATCCTGGGCATATTGCAGCGCATCCGGATGCGGCTGCACATTCACCCCCTCGGCAATAAGCGCCTGCAAAAATTCGGTGGGAACATGCTCGTGATCGAAGGTAATAACATCTTTGCCACGAGCGAACTCCCGCAAAGTCTCTAAATCCTTATAATCTCCCACGGGCGCGCTGCGCACCGCTGCCACGGCGCCCACCGTAGGGCTTTCAGCGAGAATATGAAGGTCAAATCCAAGGTTCGTTGCTGCGGGCGCCATCATGCGTGCCAGCTGGCCGCCTCCGATAACACCAAGTACAGGTCCAGTTACAGGGTAAGTCACATCACTCAAGTGTACTCTTATGCCCCCAAATACCGGTAGTATTCCGCGCCGCAGACTTGAAAATAACCTGGGAAGTGCATGATAAAACTCAATAAAATAAGGTAAAACGGGATCGGCTGTACTAGTATTTTAGGGATGCTATCAAAATTTAACTCACAGACGCCCAGGTCATCTTAACGGGCAGAAAAGATGGAGAATATGGCTTCAGACTCTCGCTCTACACTGGGTGATCGTCTTAAATCACTGTGGAATACCTACGGTCTAGAGGTACTTAAATTCGGTACCGTTGGCGGTGCCGCATTCTTGGTAAACGCTGCCGTGGTGTGGGCGCTGATGCTTGGTCCTTTCGAGAACGCACATACCAAGGCAAAAGTAATTGCCAGCGTTGTGGCTACCATCTTTGCATGGATTATGAACCGCCTGTGGACCTTCCGCGAAGACCGATCCGAGAACTGGAAACGTGAGGGCATCGAATTTGCCTTTGTGAATATTCTTGGCATTTTGGTTGAGGCCGGATGCGTGTTCTTCACTAACTACGTGTTGGGGCTGCGTTCGCCGGAAGCATCGTTTATCTCCGGTACGATTATCGGCACCGCGCTGGGAACGATTCTGCGGTACTTCCTCTACCGTTTCTGGGTTTACGGCAAGCACCGTAAACAGGTGGATGAAGGGGACGCTACCGAACACGAAGAATTGGGGTACATTTTGAACCAGGCGACGGGCGTGTTGACCGGCTCGGTTCCCGTGGTAGACCCTGCGGCACAGGCCCAGCGTTCGCAACAGAATGTTGAAATTACCGATATTGATAAGCCCTCTACCGGTAAACGTTCATAAATAAATAGACTGTCATACTGCGGCGGATTCTTTTTCTGAGGTTCCGCCGCAGTCTTTTTACCCTCTGAGCGAACTACGCTGCCGTTTTCTAGGAGTGTCCCAAGGTGAGATCTAGAGCTCGCTCAGAACGCAGGAGCGGGTCTAACTCGGTAGCGGTAAAATCAGCCAGCGGATCGGGTAGGAATACGGCATAACCCACGATGAGGCAGGCAAGCGCTTCTGTCACGATCGTGAGGGCTGAGGGTGCCGAGTCGACCTCTGAGGGAAGGTGAAGACGAAGCGCTAATGCTCGTTCCCCTGAAGGAAGACGGTAATCGTGACCAGCATGCTCATGTGCCCGAGAGAGCACTCGTGCCGTTAGCTCTGCCGATGTTAAGTTATTGCCCACGGGCGCTAAGGTCGAAGCTGGCAAGCCAATGAACTGGTCAGCCTCGCTGCGTACGAGCGCGCAGAAGTCGAGAACTTCGGCATCAATCATTGAGTCGACCTCGTGAAGGTCTCCAAGGTAGCGCATCGAGAGAGGTCCGCGATCAACGAGAAGAAGATAGTCGGGGTTATTGAGGTTCTGAGCATGATCGGTGGTATCTGAGGCGCCTACAAGCGGTTCTTCATCGTCGAAGCAGCTGCCAGCGTAGAGAGTCGCGCAGGCGAGAACCAGAAAACGCCAGTGCAGGGGACCCGTAATCTGCACCCCAGATTCCTCGGTAACTTCGCACTCATTCACCAGAAGATTTGCGCTCTTTGCTACCCAATTCATGAAGACGCGACCGGAGAGCTCGATGCGTTCACCCCCGCGTGCATGCCAGATAAGGGCGGGAGTCTGCACACGCGCGAGAGCATCGAAAATACGCGTGAATGAGCGGGCATTTGCCACGGTCGAGAGTAAATTTTCAGCCATAGAATAACTTTACCGTGTGTAAACTCCCAAAAATTTCGATGCATGATATTACTTTCGGCAGTACACGCGACCACATCATGAGATATTTTTCCTGACGTCATAACAGTTGAAGAAGAAAGTATTTGTAGTCATAAATTTGCGTGCGATGCAAATATACTCTTAAGGATGTTGAAGTTATATTACGGGCGCATTACGGGTGTGAAGTTCATAAAATATCTTGCAGGTGGGTTATTAAAATGTAATAAGTGACACGATTAGGTTTTGAATAGGATATAAAAAACCTGTTTTGACTAGGTGCTTAGGAGTTTGAAAGAGCTTCGTTCGAGGCGTAATCTCGGGGGTTTTGGAGGGGGTGTGGAGGAACAGATATATACAGAAGATAACGCCCAAAACTTTCATGATGAAGTAATTATTTTGTGGTCTAACACCGTATAAACATTGAAATATTTGACGGTGATCTGCACATACACGGATAAAAGTTGTAAGTCCAGTTTGACGAATGGGCGTGTCGCCCTTCTAATAGTTATGTAGGTTTATTTGCAGAAACATCTTTCATGCCCAAAAACTATAAATCTACAGAGCCAAAAAAGATTCGTTTGCACACCAACGAATCACCGCAGACTCATCTAGCCAATGAGAACACGGAAGGAAAAACTATGGGTTCATACACCTGTGCTGGGTATTCACGCCTGAGTACCGGTATTGCCGGTGAACGCACAGGCGGAACCCGCCAACATACTATGCAAACCGCGCAATCCCTAGAAGAACAAGCAAATATGTTCCTGAGCGTTGCCGACGCAACCACTGAGGAAGGCAGCTTTGCGGCTTCCACAGTTGAGGTAGGCAACATGTTTACCTGCGTCGAAGGCCTCGATATGTGGGCCGCCGCCGCAGGCATGTACGGAACTGAAGGTGATGACGGAGAGCTCGCCTGGCAAACTGATGCGCTGTGTGCCCAAACCGACCCAGAAGCCTTTTTTCCTGAAAAAGGAGGGTCTACTCGTGACGCTAAACGCGTCTGCGAATCGTGCCCCGTTCGTGAAGAGTGTCTAAAATATGCAATGGACAATGATGAGCGCTTCGGAATATGGGGCGGTCTCTCAGAACGCGAGCGTCGCCGGCTACGTAAGCAGGCAAGCTAAGGCGCTAGGAAGGCACAACAGTACCCATGCAGAAAGTTAGACACTGCTCCCGGCAGACCTGTCAACATGAAGCCACGGTGACCCTCAGCTACTCATACGCTGACTCTACGGCGACGATCGGCCCGCTGTCCGAGTACCGCGAGCCACACGCTTACGATCTTTGCGATTATCATGCGGCACGATTAACCGCACCGCAAGGATGGCGAGTCGTCTACACGGTGGAGCTTAAAGCTGAACGATCCTGAGGTACTGCCAGCCTCTCACAACCTTCATAGGAACCTTCCGCCGCTCAGCGGAAGGTTCTTCTCCTATGAAAATAGGACAAACACCCTATCTATACCACTCTATTCAGAAAAGACACCTATGGCACAGGAAAGTCACAGCGGTACCGCATCCTCAGGGCAGAGATCCTGGGATGCGCTACGCTCCGCGATCGGCACCGAAACCGTTGAAGAAGCGGCGGCGCGTGCTTCCGCCCCCGCAACACAAAGAACACCCGAATCACTGCTGGGAGTATCGGCACAGATGTACACCGAAGCTCCGGATTTTGCAGACAACCCCGATATTCCCAGCGATCTAGCATCCGGCGCACATGACACGAGTCAGCAGGAAGGGGAAAGCGTAGGGCAGCGGGTACGTACCTACACCAGCGTCTCAACCGGGTTTGTTCCTCTTATCCGTGAGGCAAAGGGATCTCCGAAGCACCCCACGCTCAGTACTTTAGTGCAGAAGTTTGACGAGAAAAAGAACGAAGAAGCGGCTCCGGTAGAAAAGGCAGCTGAGTCGGATACACCCGCCTCAGACCCCAGCCAAGATGTCGATAATAAACCCCAAAAATCCACCCTAGTGACCGTGGAGAAGGGAACAAAAATCTCAACTGGGTCGCTGATCTCACGCCCTAAATACCGCACGCAAACAACCCGTACCGTCGAAACTTCAAATGCATGGGAAGAAGATGCGGCACAAGAAGCCGCCGCCGAACGCCCACGCCTGCTCAAGCTCCGCGCCGCCCTCATCACGGCAGCGGTACCGCTCCTCTCGTTTATGATCGCTATTCGGGCCGTCGCATCCGCACCATTCCTCTGGCTGGAATACCGCAGGCCCGGATTCCCCGAAGACAGCTACGGATTCGACCTCGCCGAACGTATGCGGCTGGGCTCCTATGGGCTGGACTACGTGACCAACCTAGCCCCCGAAGACTACCTGGCGAAAGCCACCACCGGACCGGCAAACACCCCGGCATTCCTCCAGAGTGAAATTCAGCATATGCACGATGTCAAACGAGTCTTGCTCTTCGCAACCATCGCTGTGGCGGTATTCTGCGTGCTGGCCTTAATCGGCAGTATTTCGCTGAAGGAACGCGCCCCCGGCACTATTCGCCGCAGCCTGTACACTGGCGCTTGGGCTACCGTTATTATGCTCGTGGTGCTAGGTATCATAGGCGCCACCAGCTGGGAATGGCTCTTTACCGCCTTCCACACGACCTTCTTCCCGCAGGGCAACTGGCAGTTCCGCATGAGTGATACGCTCATTCGCCTATACCCGCCGCAATTCTGGATCGATGCGGCGCTCGCCATCGTGGTGATAACCCTGCTGATAATCGGTGTGCTGCTGGCGTTCACCTGGCCCACGCGCTACCGCCTCGTGAAGGAAAATCGGTATTACAAGGAGCGCTACCAGATTCGCCAGAAAATCAAGGCGATGCGCGCCGAACGTGACGGCGACATCGAAGCTTAGCGGGTACCCGGCATACGTCCCTCCAGCATAAAAAGGCTCTTGAGGTGAATAAATTGGTGTTTCTAACACCTTATTCACCTCAAGAGCCTTTTTCGTGCGGCATCCTGTTGGTTCCGGGTATTGGGGAACGCCGCCGCTAAATCCAGGTTGGAATCCACATATGCCCGTACCACTGTTCATACGGGATAACCTGCCCGGTCCACAGAGGCCAGAAGTATGCGCTCACCAGTAGAACCGCCGTCAGGTATACACCTACGCACAAAACGCCTACGCGCACGCGTCTGACGGAACTGGTACGATTCCCCAAAAGCACGCCCAAACAACCCGCCAAGAGGATGAGGAGGAAAGGCTCAAAGGAGAGAGCGTAGAAGAAGAACATGGTGCGGTTAGGGTAGAGGAACCACGGCAGATAGCCTGCGGCAAAAACCAGCAAAAGAGCCCCAAAACGCCAGTCGCGCTTCAGGATAAAAATGACTAGGGCGAGAATTATCGCCGGAATAAACACCCACCAGATCAGCGGATTACCAATATTGAGGATGGCCTGCGAACAATTGAGTGCCGTGCACCCTTTTTCACCAAACTTGGGCGCCTCATAGTAGTACGACGTCGGATGTCCCAGAATAAGCCACTGCCAAGCCTGCGAAGCGTAGCGATGCTCACTGCTGAGCCCCGAATGGAACTTAAACGCGGATGTATGATACTCCCAGAGTAGGCGCAAATCCTCGGGAAGCCATTTCACAGCACCCGAGTCGGGGAACTGATTACTCCAGTGGCGGTAGAAAGCGTTTGACGACTTAAACCAACCAATCCAGGTGGTCAGATAGACGATAAGACCCACGCCAATCATCTGAATAAACGCAGGAATACCCTCTCGAATCAGAGCGACAATACCCCAATTTTTCAACCCCAGGATGCGCCGCGCGTTCATATCCCAAAACACCGTCAGCACACCCATTGCAGCAATGAAGAACAGCGAGTTCCACTTCACCGCTACGGCGGCACCGGCACATATACCGGCGGCAAACCGCCACAGGTGCAGACCAGAGCCGGGGCCGAAAACAATCTTCTGCAAGCCCGACTCGCCGTGCGCATCCACAATCTTCATAACATTCGCCGCGAGCCTTCTACGCGCTGCCTGCCGGTCAAGAAGCAGACAGACAAAAGTCGCTAAAATCCAGAACATCTGGAAAATATCGAGAAGCGCCAGACGGGATTCCACAAACATCAAACCATCAACAGCACCCAGCAGCGCAGCGATAGAGGCAACCGTGACCGAACGGAACATGAGCCACCCGGCAACCGCCAGAAGCGCCACCGCGAGCGTACCAATAATCGCGGCACTCACACGCCAGCCGAAAGCGTTCTCGCCGAAAATCGCCATTCCCCAGGCAATCATCCACTTACCCAGGGGCGGGTGCACCACATACTCGGGGCTGTTCGGCAAGATACCGCTAAAATCCCCCGAAGCGAATGCGTGATCCACACCGCTCGACCATGAAACTTCATATCCGTAGTGCAGGTACGAATAGGCGTCCTTGGCATAGTAGGTTTCGTCAAAGACAATTGCATTCGGGTGTGCCAGGTTATAAAAACGCAGCACACCCGCCAAGAGTAAAATCAGGGTCGGTGCAAGCCAGCCCCAACGGGGCAGCGAAACACGGGCGACGCCCAGAGCCTCGAAAAGATTCGACAGAGAGTACTGCACTCTGGACTTCGTAAAAGAAAGACTACCGGTTAACATCACCTATCAATCCTATAGGGTGTAAGCCTCCACGTCTTCTTGAAAATACCTGAAACCACAAAAATCTGGCTCAGACCATATATAAAATCTATAAAACTACACCGACATCATGCGGAACTAAGCGCTATGGCGGCATAGAGCACCTCCGAGATGAAAAGCACACACGATACACTGGGGGAGTGAGCGAAAACGAAATGTATGAGCGCGATACACAAAGTACCACCTCCGCCGATACAACAACGCAGTCCCTAGCGTCTGATGGGCGTGAGGAAGGTATTCTCATTCTCGGCGGAACCCCTATCGGCAACCTCTCAGATGCCAGCGACCGGTTACGGCAGGCGCTCGCTACCGCCGACGTGATCGCCGTCGAAGATACTCGCAAGCTCCGCACCCTTGCCTCCGGGTTAGGAGTGCACACCACGGGACGAATTATCGTAAATCACGATCATAACGAGGCGGAACGCAGCGCCCAGCTCGTGCAAGCGGTCAGCGACGGGAACACAGTTCTGCTGCTCTCAGATGCCGGTATGCCAACCATCTCAGACCCCGGCTATGTTGCCGCATCCGCCGTTGCCGACGCCGACCTGCCGGTGACCGTGATCCCCGGTCCCTCAGCGGCATTGACCGCGCTCGCGCTCTCTGGACTGCCCACCGGACGGTTCACCTTTGAGGGGTTCCTGGCGCGTAAAGGCTCAGAACGTACAAGAAGGCTGAACTCCCTGGCGGCGGAAGAGCGCACCATGATTTTCTATGAATCGCCGCATCGTGTAGCCGCCACGCTCACAGATTTTGCCCGGGTTTTCGGAGGAGAACGGCGTGCCGTCGTATGCCGCGAACTCACCAAATTGCACGAAGAAACCCTGCGCGGCACCCTGAACGAACTCGCCGACTGGGCGCACAAAACCCAGGTGCGCGGCGAAATCGTGATTGTGGTTGCTGGCGCCGAGCCTCTCGAAACTCCGCAGGCGCAAGACGTGGTAAGTCTCGTCCTCGAACGGGTGAATGCGGGGGAACGCCTCAAAAATGCGTGCGCCGCAGTTGCCGCCGAAACGGGTGCCTCCAAACGAGAACTCTATGAAGCCGCCCTCGCCGCTCGAAATGCCAACGCCTAAACACACCTCAACACAGCCCACAGGAGAATACCGTGTGCCATAGTCACTCCGAGCAAACCGAACTCACCCAGGAATATTTAGACTCTCTTGCAGCCTTGGCACACTATAAGATGCCGAGCGAAGAAGAACTGATGACGAGCGTGCTTCCGCACGGCTGGCAGATCGAAGAAGGGCAAACTCCCGCGCCCTACCGAGCCGAGCTTTACCGAGACGAGACCGGGGGAGGCATAGCGCAGGAACCCTCGGGTGAAGGCACCCGCCGCCGCTCCACGAAGGGCGACGACGGACGGTCCCGCAACCTTGTGTTCCCGCCTGCACCCGAGCCTCTGCCGTACGCCATCGTCGATAACCACACCCATATGGATCTGCTTGATGGCGAAGTAGAAGTTACTGCCCGGGATGCCCTCGATACCGGGGAAAAACTCGGCATAGGTGCCATTGTGCAGGTCGGCTGCGATATTCCCTCCTCGCTGTATGCGGTTGCCGCCGCCCGCGCCGACCGGCGGGTTTTGGCGGCGGTTGCCGTTCACCCCAACACCGCTCCCGAACTGGATTCCTCCGGTACCCTTGATGAGGCTCTGGAGACCTTGGATGTGCTCGCCGCCGAACCGCGTGTGCGAGCTATCGGCGAGACCGGGCTCGACTATTTTCGCACCGGGGAAGAGGGCACCGAGGCCCAGCAGCGCAGCTTTCGCGAGCATATTCGCCTGGCGAAGAAGCACGATCTGGCGCTTCAGATTCATGACCGGCAGGCGCACGATGATGTAGTGCGCATCCTCCTTGAGGAGGGCGCCCCCGAGCGTACTGTATTTCACTGCTACTCGGGCGGGGCTGAACTGGCTCGCATGTGCAATGAGCAGGGCTGGTACATGAGCTTCGCCGGAACCGTGACCTTCAAAAACTCGAAGGATATTCAGGAGTCGTTGCGTATGGCACGCCCTGAGCTGATTCTTGCCGAGACGGATGCGCCTTTTTTGACCCCGCACCCGTTTAGGGGCCGCCCGAATGCCTCGTACATGACGAACTATACGGTGCGGTTCATGGCGGCGCACCGCGAGCAGAACCTAGAAGACCTGTGCCGAATTATCCGCGCGAACTCGATGCGTGTCTACGGCAGCTGGGGACTTGAGGGGGTCTAGACGATGGTAACGATCAGTGCATAAGGTATAAGTATTTTTTGTGCCACCTTTATCGAAGCCTGCATGAACTATCACGCGTATATGCTATTATGGTAGATGCTATATCTCACCTTTTAAGGCTTTACCTCATAATTTCTGGAGTAAATTCTGTATTTGTGTGATATGGCATCCCGATAAATAGTTTTCTATCCCGTAACGTATCAATAGCATGTTAATGTGAGAGAACTAGGGTAAAGCCGTGTCAATCATTTCTTTTTCAAAAAGAATAAAACATTATATATGGATTAATTATGTCAAAGATGGCGCGGGGATAGATAAGATGCGCAGTTGGTATTCGCAGAAAAACCCATATTCTTATGACCTTGAGAAATACACTCATCGTATTGGTGATGTTGTTGTGCCAAACTCTAGTACCTTCTCTGTTAATCACTTATTCTACGATTCCCAACTTCCTAAAGATAATCTTCGAGATGCCCCTAACCAGATATTTGTAGTGTGGACAGGAGATAACGAAATAACGCCTGCCCGTCGGAAATCACTTAATCTTATTCGCTCCACTAACCCTGAGAGTAAAGTTATTCTGGTGACTCCAGATAATCTGGATGACTATATAGTTCCTGGGTATCCTTTACACCCTTCATACGTGAAGTTGAGCTACATTCAGCGTTCCGACTATATGCGTGCCTACCTGATGCACCATCACGGTGGTGTCTATATGGATATAAAACCTATGGATAAGCCCTGGTTACCTCTTCTTGAGGAGCTTAATGCTACCCCAGATATGTGGGTGATCGCGCCGCATGAAAAAAATTCCCGGAATTCGTCACCAGCAAGTGGGGTATTGGGGAAAGACCAGCGTAACTACTATAGGTCGATTGTGAATATGTCTGCTTATGCGTGCAAACCATACAGCAGGTTTACCGATGAGTGGATTTCTGAAATACATCGCCGTATGGATTACTTTTCAACCCTTTTAGAGGGGCGTTATAACTCTCAAGCATTTGAATATATGCCAGAGTATCCTGTCCCCTGGTCTGATTTATCAGGGAATATTGTGAGTCCATTAAGCTTGAAGTATAAAGATAATATAAAAACTATTGCAGGTATGCAATTTGAAATATATTCCGGTGGATACCGGTAAATCATTGTCACATCAAATATAAAGAGGGAAAATGAAAAAATATGTTGTTGCTCTTAAAGACGAAAATCGTCTTGAGTATTTCTTCAGTGCTCCAGGGGGCACTGGTTTTGATATATTTTGGGGAGTAGATGGGCGTGCTTTACCTATTCCTGGGGAAAGCCCTGAATTTGATAACATCTATTTTGAGAAGAGAGCAGGCCGTCTAGCCCGTCCCGGGGAAGTAGGATGCGCCTTGAGCCATACTTACGTGTGGCGTGATTTTCTAAAAAGCGGGGAAGAATGGGCACTTGTTGCTGAGGACGATGCATTGATACACGCCTCCATTGATGAAATTGTTTCTCGGGTTATTGAAAAATCTCTCAGTATTGGCGTGGTGAATTTTGCGGATGGCTGGTCCACCCAGATGGGTCGTATGAATGCCCGTACCCCTTACCCCCGGTTGTCATTGTTTTCTCCGTTTATTTGGGGTCGTCACCGTTTAGGGTACTGCGCTAACGACTGGACTGCCTGTACAGGACTGTATCTGATCTCTCGGTCGGCGGCGCAGAAAATTATTGAGCAGATTGATGCGCGCGGCTCACAATACTGGCTAGCAGATGATTGGCCCCTTTTCGCCGCTGATTTTGGGGTGGATATTAAGGTTGTGCAGCCAGGACTGTGCGGTTGGACAGGAAATAGTCTTATCGAGGAAGACGGGACGCATTTTGTGTACCATAAAGCAAACCAGACAAAAAAACAGCCGCTCCTCAATAAGCTGCGGATTTACGCCGCGCCCAAGGCCCGGCTGAAGAACGCCCAAAACATCGTCAAATCTACTCTCTGGCAGATACGGAAGAAACGCAGAGTTCTCAAGTAACTACCCGCACCAGTGAGCGGCGTCCTTCGACCTAGACCTGCAACCTTCCGTAGAATAGATAGGGTGAGAGAAAATCTGAGCGATAAACCCCTGCTGGGTCCTCAAGAAATCCGTGACCTTGCCGCGCAGCTGGGCA
This sequence comes from Rothia sp. HMSC08A08, assembly GCF_001808385.1. Classification (NCBI taxonomy): domain Bacteria; kingdom Bacillati; phylum Actinomycetota; class Actinomycetes; order Micrococcales; family Micrococcaceae; genus Rothia; species Rothia sp. HMSC08A08. The sequence goes on along the minus strand of NZ_KV793081.1, from coordinate 54,492 downwards.
TTCGCCCTACAAAGACCCTGGGGCAGAACTTCGTGATTGACCCGAATACTATTCGCCGCATCGTTACCGCAGCGGATATTACCGACGACGAAACCGTGCTCGAAATCGGTCCCGGACTAGGCTCTCTCACCCTGGGGTTGGCAGATGCCGCGCGCCAGGTTGTAGCGGTTGAAATCGATCCGCCATTGGCGCAGCAGCTACCGCATACTATCGCCAAATTCCGCCCCGATAAGGCACAAAACGTTAATGTGGTGCTTATGGACGCTCTCAAGGTGACTGAGCTTCCCCACACGCCGGATGCGCTGGTCGCTAACCTGCCCTATAACGTGGCGGTTCCGGTGCTTCTGCACCTTTTCGCGCAATTTCCGAGCATTTGCCACGCCTTGGTGATGGTGCAGGATGAGGTTGCCGATCGTCTGGCGGCGAAACCCGGATCCAAGATTTACGGGGTTCCTTCGGTGAAGGCAAGCTGGTATGCTGAGGTCTTTAAAGCGGGGGTTATTGGTAAAAACGTATTCTGGCCCGCCCCGAAGATTAACTCCGGGCTTGTGGGTTTCAGGATGCGCCCGCAGCCGCTCGCCGATATTGACCGCGACGAAGTCTTTACCGTGATTGACGCTGCTTTCGCCCAACGGCGGAAGACCCTGCGGGCCGCGCTTGCTTCGTGGGCTGGTTCCGGTGCTCGTGCCGAAGTGATCCTGACCGAGGCGGGCATTACTCCTACTGAGCGTGGCGAAAAGTTAGATATTCACGGGTATATTCGGATTGCCCAGGCGGCGCATCGGGTGCCAGCTTTAGTGGCGGATGAAAGTTAAGACCGGGAAACCGGAGATGGATAAAGAATGCATGTTCTAGAAACTCGGGCAAAAGCGCCCGGCAAAGTAAATCTCTATCTTGCCGTGGGTAACCCCCGCGAAGACGGCTACCATCCGCTCGCCACGCTCTTTTCTTCGGTCAATATCTACGAAACCGTAACCGCACGTGATGGTCAGAAGCCGGGAATTACCCTGAGCCTGGATATTGTGTCCGAATCCCTGGTCGATCAGCAGCACCGTGCCGGAGAATTTGATCTAGCCGAGGTGCCGTTGGACGAGTCGAACCTGGCGCATCGTGCAGCCGTCTCTATGGTGCAGGCGCACGGGCTCACCGTGAACGATCTGAACCTGCACCTGCATATCGATAAGGCCGTTCCCGTGGCCGGGGGCATGGCGGGTGGCTCGGCAGATGCCGCCGCCGCGCTTCTTGCCGTCGATCAGTATCTCTATGAGAAGCGGCTTACCGAACGTACCCTCGGACTCGAAGAGCTGCTTGCCCTAGCTGCGCCTTTGGGTGCTGACGTGCCTTTTGTGGTGCGTGCCGCGTTCCCGCTGGGCGGATTAGCCGTGGGGGAGGGCACCGGAACCGAGCTGCGCATCGTGGAGCTGCCTGAAGACATGATTCCGCTCGATATTGTACTGGTCGCCGCCTCGGAGGGACTCTCGACCCCGCAGGTATTTAGCGAGCTCGATGAGGGACGCGCCGCCGGACGTTACCCCGAAGCTGGCGAGCTGCAGGTTCCTTCGGGGCTGCTGCACGCGCTAACCCAGACGGAGGCGCCGATTGCGCGCATCCACGAAATTGGCAGGCAGCTTCGCAACGATTTGCAGAACCCAGCCGTGACCCTAACACCCGATCTTGAAACTATTTTAACCATGGATAATGAGAGCATGGTTGAGGCGTTTGTCTCTGGGTCAGGGCCTACCGTGGCTATTCTTGCGGAGGGCGCGACCGCAGCTGATGAACTCGCCGCAGCACTTCGCCGCCGAGGCCGTCACGCGATCGCCACCCAAACCCCCGCGATGCTCTAATTCCTTATGAATAGTCCCTTATTCCTCTGTAATAGGCGCAGTATCCAGCCGCAGCGGCTTCGGAATACGCTTGAGAATGCGGTACTGAAGAATACCCTCCAGCGCCCCAAGGTTACCGCCCGCCAGATACGCCGCCCGAAAACGGGTTGCAGGGTTTATAAGCTTAGGGGCCTGCCGCAGAACCTCCAGGATAGACGCCTTCGTACTGGGACCGCGCATTCCATGCCGTCGATAGTGTACCCACAGCAGTACCTTGTATTTTTGGTAGGCGCGCTGCTGATGAAAAATGCGTTTAGGTTTATCCCGCAGAATATAGTGCAGAAGCGGCCCGTGCGTGAGCGCCGCCGGAACGCCTGCAAGCTGCACACGCCAGGCAAAATCGGTCTCTTCGGAACTCTTATATGAAGAATCCATACCCCCAGCCTCAAGATATACGCGGCGAGGAATCGAAAAATTACCCCCGGCAACCGTCGGCAGAAAACCAGCATAGGGAGTGAGCTCTTCGTCGTAGAGAATCCTGGTGCGTGTGCTCAGAGTCTTCTGGTCATCGCCGGGTTCAAGACCGTAAGCCCGCAGAACTTCGGGAGTATTGACCCGATCATGAAGCAGAGACCCGCTTGCTATGACAGGGGAATATAGGTTTTGTACGTACAGATGTGAAGCCACCCAGTCAGGTTCTACAAGATCATCGCCATCGCAGAAGATGAGGATATCACCTGCGGCTTGTACCGCCCCCATATTGCGGGCGTGGCTGGCTCCGCCACGCTGGGATGCATCTATTACCCGCAGGGGATAGGGGGCATTGTAGCCTTCGACCACAGCGCGAGTGCCGTCGGTACTGCCGTTATCACAAATGAGCACCTCAAAACTGGGGTTACCGGTTTGGGCTGCGAGGGCATCAAGCTGCTGCGTAATATAGTTGGCGCCGTTATACACCGGAATAATGACGGATGCTGCAATGGGCTTGGGGCGAGTCACGACCGGCCTCCTTTCACCTGCTCAGCTACCGGGTACGAGTTCCCTTCGGCATTAAGGTCACGGATGCGCCGCGCCGGAACGCCCGCATACACGCCATGAGGCGCACAATCGTGCACCACCACGGCACCGGCGGCAATCACGCATCCTTCGCCGATCGTAACCCCGGCGGTAATGACAGCGTTTTGCCCCACCCACGTGCCGTTTTTGATGTGTACGGGACGAGTAATATTTGCTCCCGCGCGCTGAGCGGCAGAACCAATTTCATGGGTGTCGGCAAAAATGGTGACGCGCGGCCCCAGAAAAACATTATTTCCCAGAGTCGTATGCGCGCCCACCAAAGTTTCTTTATTGACAAAACAATTCGTGCCCATTACGACCTTAGGCATAATAGTGGAACTAGGATCGCAATATGTTCCGGCACCAAAAACAATGCCATTTTTGGTGAGTTCACGTCGTTTTTGCGCATTCGTGCGTTCTCGCCGCATAAGATGCAGGCGGTATTTCAAATCTTTGAGTTTCTGAATCATGAGAATTCGTGTGAGTGAGTGTGACCTATGCGGCTCTACCACCGTGGCAAGCCCGTCTGAAGATATTGTAGCCTACCTGCAGGCGGCGGTCAGCGGAGTGTTTTTTGGTAGGGAGCAATGCGAGAGTGTTTTCTTTATACGGGATCAGTTTATGCACATCCACATGAAGAAAACGCTCCCGGAATTTATGGTGCACTGAGTATTGCCTCCGTGTCTCTCAATAATCTGTGATATAAAACCCACTCCGTCATGGTGATTACCAAGTATCCCGGACGATACCTAAAAACGTATATACTAAGTGGTATATCGCGCGGTGTGATGACGCACATTTTGCATAGTTCAGGTCAAAATTACGCGCGACCTATTCCCGCTCGAACTCGCACGAAATGAATACCCCATGCCCCACGACGTAGATATTATCGTAGGCGTTCCCGAAGGCGCCGGGTGGGCGCCCATCCATGAGATGGCGCGCCTGATGGCATCGTACTTGGACGCGCGCATCGTCACCCCTGACCCGAGCGCATCGCTTACACCCGCCACCAAAATTCTGGGGCGCCTGCCGCGTATTCCCGGCGGAAGACGTACCGCCCTTGTTATCGCCAGCGACCCCGGACAGCTTTACGCTATCGCGCAGCCACGCCTCGCCGCACGACGCTATGCTGGGGTTTACGGGTGGGTTATCGATAGTTTCTGGGATGACCGCATTCCCGCCATCGCCACCAACGGAACCTATAACACCGTTTTTGTCGCGGACCGCGACGACGTGCACGATTGGCGCAGCGCCGGGGTTAAAAACGTGCGGGTGCTTCCTTGGGGTGCAGACGTGTGGAGTAAATTCGATGAGCATCTGGCGCATCCGAAAACCACCGATATACTTCGTGTGGGGCGCCAACCCTCCGCCTATGACGACGATGAACACACCGCAGAACTTGCCCGGCAAGTGGGAATAACCTTCGCGGGGCGCCCGCCGTTCGGTGTAACCGATCAAGAATCCATCGAGTCTTTGCAGAGAGCACTCGCGGACGCCAAGTTTGTACTGGCTTTTAGTACTTTGGTGAGCCCCGCATCGTACACGCACCCAAACAAGGAGTACATTACCGGGCGCTGGACGGACGCGCTCGCCCACGGGGTGACCGTGGTGGGGCAGGTGCCTAAAACCGAAAGTACGCGCGAGATATTGTGGGATGGAGCGACCGTCGATATTGACCCGCAGGATGCTCGCGCCGGGCTGAATGCGGTGGCGCAGCTTGTGAGCGAATGGACACCTGAGCAGAGCCGAAACCAGGTGCGTATGGCGCTGCAAAGACTGGATTGGCGGCACCGTTTCACCGAGCTATTTCAGGCTGCGGGTTTGCGCAGCCCCCGGCTGGATGCGGACCTAAAGGCTATGGCTGCGGAACTTGCGGATGCTTCCCCGAGTTTATAAAAAGAGCCTTGATAGTGAATGCAACGTTGAGGAACCCGTTTTATTCGCATCAAGGCTCTTTTAGTAGGGGAGCGGCTATCCGAGGAGTTCCGAGAGCTCCAGCCAGCGCATCTCTAGCTCGTCGATCTCATCCTGAAGCGCCTGCTGTTTTTGCCCTAGGTCGGCAAGCCCGGCGTAATCGGCGGGGTCATGCATGCTCATCTGTTCGGAGAGCTTACTCTGTTCCTCGCCCAATTTCCCGAGGCGACGCTCAATCGCGGCGGATTCCTTCTGCGCCGCGCGTGCCTGCGCCCCCGATACTTTCGGCGTGCTCTTGGGGCCAGAGTCCGTTGGTTCAGCCTGGTCGTCAGAAACCGAATAATCGTTCTTTTTCATTGGGACGGACGCACCGCCCGTAACACCAGCGGCAGAACCGCCCCGACCCGCTGCGGAAAGTGCCAAATACTCGTCCACACCACCGGGTAGATGCCGGAAAGAACCGTCAATCACCGCATACTGCTGATCGGTCACACGCTCCATGAGGTAACGGTCGTGAGAAACCACCAGCAGGGTACCGGGCCAGGTATCGAGCAGATCCTCCATCGCCGCCAGCATATCGGTATCCAGGTCGTTTGAAGGCTCGTCCAGAATCAGCACATTCGGCTCGTCCAAGAGAATGAGCATGAGCTGCAGTCGTCGCTTCTGCCCACCCGACAGATCTTTCACCGGAGTAGAAAGCTGCGCGCTCGTAAAACCTAGCCGTTCCAACATCTGCGAGGGCGACATCTCTTTGCCGTCGGCAATATAGCTGCGCTTCTTGCGGCCGATCACATCAGATACGCGGTCGTTCTCAACCTCTTTCAGCTCATCCAGCTGCTGGGTGAGGGTGGCAACCTTGACGGTCTTACCGCGTTTCACACGCCCCTCGGTCGGTTCCAGAGAGCCGGTGACCAAGGCAAGCAGGGTTGATTTTCCGGCACCGTTCACGCCCAAAATACCGGTGCGCTCACCCGGCGCAATCCGCCAAGTTACGCGACGCAGCACCTCACGTTTACCGTCGGGCAGCGAAGAATCCTCAAAGGTGACCGAGACGTTCTCAAGATCCACCACATCCTTACCCAAACGGGAAACCGCCATCTGCTTGAGTTCCACGGTATTACGCACCGGCGGCACATCGGCAATCAGCGCATTCGCCGCATCAATGCGAAACTTCGGCTTTGAGGTGCGCGCCGGGGCGCCGCGACGCAGCCATGCCAACTCTTTGCGCATCAGGTTCTGGCGCTTTGCCTCCGCGGCGGCCGCCTGCCGATCGCGCTCCACGCGCTGCAGAACGTAAGCCGCATACCCGCCCTCAAATGGTTCCACGATATTATCGTGGACTTCCCAGGTGTCGGTACTGACTTCATCGAGAAACCAGCGGTCGTGAGTGACCACGAGTAAGCCGCCCGCGTTCTTGCTCCAGCGGTTTTTCAGATGATGCGCAAGCCATGTAATTGCTTGCACATCCAGGTGGTTAGTGGGCTCATCCAGCATGAGCACATCCCATTCCTGTATCAGCAGAGCAGCCAGCGCCACGCGGCGACGCTGCCCACCCGAGAGTGAAGAAACCGGCGCATCCCAGGGCAGATCAGACACCAAACCCGCAATAACATCACGAATACGCGGCTGCGAGGCCCACTCATACTCTGGAGTATCACCCACCAGAGCATAACCGACCGTGTGAGAATCGTTGAGAACATCGGACTGATCCAGATACCCGATGCGCGTGCCACCGCGCGCCGTCACGCGCCCGGAGTCCGGTTCAAGACGCCCCGCCAGAATCTTCATGAGCGTGGATTTACCGTCGCCGTTGCGACCCACAATGCCGATGCGGTCGCCCTCATTAATGCCAACGGTCACCCCCTCAAAAATAGTGCGGGTAGGGAACTGAAGGTGCAGCGCTTCGCCGCCAAGTAAATGTGCCACATATCCAGGGTAACGCCTGACTCCCACACGCCTGGAAGTCTTCGTATAAATCCGGCGAAAACCACGCCGGTGAGAGATAAATCCCAGGGCATCTGAGGCACCACAGGCACCGTGTTAATGCAAAAATTAGGGCTTCCCGATGGCACAGAGTGGCGTGTGTGAGAACGCTGCTATTTTTGCTACACTATGGAGTATCCGTTTCTTTGTCCGTCAATCCGACGGGTGTTCATGCGGATAATCCGCCATGGTGTAATGGCAGCACAGCGGCCTTTGAAGCCGTTTGTCTAGGTTCGAATCCTGGTGGCGGAGCGAATAGTTCGGGGGTAGACTTCCGGCTATATCCCACACCTAACAAGGAGACATCTAGGTGAACGCAGAAAATCGGAAGGCACCTTCGGCTGTTATTGTTTTGGCTGCGGGAGCTGGCACTCGTATGAAATCTGCTACCCCCAAAGTTATGCACGCGATAGGCGGTCGTTCCATGGTGGAACACGCCGTAGCTGCTGCCCGAGACCTAGACCCTCAGCGCCTAGCCGTTGTGGTGCGGCACCAGCGTGATAAGGTAGCCCAGCATATTCTTGACTTTGATGCCCAGGTCACCATCGTTGATCAGGACGACATTCCCGGCACCGGTCGAGCCGTTGAAGTCGGTCTCAACGCCCTCGATAATTCCGATCTCGTTGATGGTACCGTGTTGGTCACCTACGGCGACGTACCCCTGCTTCGCGCCGAAACTCTGCGCGAACTGATGGACTTCCATGAAGAGGGACGCAACGCCGTTACCGTGCTCACTACTAATATCGAAGAGCCCGGTGCCTACGGGCGCATCGTGCGCGATCAAGCAGGCGAAGTTACCGCCATTGTGGAGGCCAAAGATGCAACCCCCCAAGAGCTGGCGATTACCGAAATCAACTCGGGTATCTACGCTTTTGATGCTAAGGTTCTGCGCGAAGCCCTGCTAGAGGTCACGACCGACAACGCACAGGGTGAGAAATACATTACCGATGTGCTGGCTATAGCCCGCGATAAGGGGCATCGCACCGCCGCCCTCGCTATTGAGGATCGCTGGGAGGTTGAAGGTGCGAACGACCGCGTGCAGCTTGCGCAGCTTGGGCGTAAACTCAACGAACGTATCCTGGAAAAACATATGCGTAACGGTGTAACTATCGTGGATCCGCACAACACCTGGATCGATGTAACCGTTACCCTTGAAAACGATACAACTCTGCTGCCCGGCGTGCAGCTGCACGGGACAACATCGGTCGCCACCGGTGCAACTATTGGTCCGGACACAACCCTGACCGATATGACGATCGAAACCGGCGCAACCGTTATCCGCAGCCACGGTTTCGGTGCAACCATCGCCGAAAACGCCACCGTAGGCCCCTTCTCATACCTGCGCCCCGGTACCGTTTTGGGCGCGAATTCAAAACTCGGGGCCTTCTGCGAAGCCAAGAACTCACAGATCGGACAGGACGCCAAGGTACCCCACCTCACCTACGTAGGGGATGCCGAAATCGGCGAAGGCGCCAATATTGGTGCGGGATCCATTTTTGCCAATTATAACGGGGTTACTAAGAACCGAACCGTTATCGGCGCGCATACCCGCATGGGCTCGGGCGGCATCTACGTGGCACCTGTCACCGTTGGAGACGGCGCATATTCCGGTGCGGGAGCCCTGATCCGCAAGGATGTTCCGGCGGGTGCGCTCGCTATTTCTGAGACTTCCCAGCGCAATATTGATGACTGGGTTCTAAAAAATCGTGAAGGAACCGAGTCTGCACAGGCTGCTGAGGCCGCGCAGGAGTAGTTTTCACACACCGAGTTCACAAGGAAAGCGAACACAATCATGTCTAGCGAGATTACCAATCCTGGGATGCGTAAAATGGCAGTGGTGTCCGGGCGGGCGCATCCGGAACTAGCCGAAGAAATCGCTGCTGAACTGGGGCATGACCTGCTGCCGACCTCTGCGTATACCTTCGCCAACGGTGAGACCTATGTGCGCTTCGAGGAATCTGTGCGCGGCGCCGATGCTTTCGTGATTCAGTCGCACCCGGCGCCCATCAACGAATGGCTGATGGAACAGATCATTATGATTGATGCGCTCAAGCGTGCCTCCGCCCGCTCGATTACCGTAGTTTCGCCTTTCTACCCTTATGCCCGCCAGGATAAGAAGCATAAGGGACGTGAGCCTATTTCGGCTCGTCTGATTGCCGATCTGTACAAGACCGCTGGCGCGGACCGCCTGATGTGCGTCGATCTGCATACTTCGCAGATTCAGGGTTTCTTTGATGGTCCGCTCGACCATCTCTTTGCTGTCCCAGTTCTGGCGAATTATATTCGCGGGCGCGTTGAGAACCCCGAGAACGTGACCGTCGTTTCCCCGGATACCGGTCGTGTACGCGTGGCTGAGCATTGGGCTGCCCTGCTCGGCGGTGCCCCTTTGGCCTTCGTGCATAAGACACGCGATATTAACGTGCCGAATCACGCCGTCTCGAAAACCGTCGTGGGCGACGTTGAAGGGCGTTCCTGCGTACTGATCGACGATATGATTGATACCGGCGGAACCATTGCTGGTGCGGTTAAGGTTCTGAAGGATAAAGGCGCGAAAGAAGTCATTATCGCGGCAACCCACCCCGTATTTTCCGGTGCAGCCGTCGATATCCTTTCCGGATGCGGTGCCTCCGAAGTGGTTGTCACTAACACGCTGCCCGTGCCTGCCGAGAAGTCTTTCGATAATCTGACGGTTCTATCGATTGCTCCGCTGATAGCACGTGCTATCCGTGAGGTTTTCGACGAAGGATCCGTGACCAACATCTTCAACGATCACGCCTAAATCGTATATATAGCATTAACCCCGTGGCCGAGCTTCGACAGTTCGGACACGGGGTTGATGTTATTGGATCGAGAAAATATCCCCGTTTGAGAACGCTAGCGCTCAGACGGGGATATTAACTACTTAGAGGCTATGCACCTCATAATCTGCTGTTTTAGTTCTGCACCTGTGCCTGTGAGAGCCACGGCAGAATCTCGAAGAGCGAGTTTTCAATCTCATCGACCGCGATGCGTGCCGCCTCTTTACCCTGACGGTACGGATCACCAATGTTATCGCTTGTGCGGGGCGCCTGATTATGGCTGTACAGGTATGAGATCGGTTCTGCCTCGGAACCGACTTCTTGCTTCAGGTTAGCTACCTGCTTGATGAGATGAACCTTGTGGTGGTACTGCGGCCATTCGCGGATAATCCAATCGGCGTGTTCCGCCTCCGCCACCAAGATCAGGGTAGCGCGTTCCACCATGTCTTCGGTGAGCTGCTTGGCGCGGTACCCGGAAATATCGTAGCCGCGCTCGTCAAGCTGTTTACCCACGTGACGGTATACACGCGAGCCCGAAAGTGCCGAAGTTCCGGCGCTGGTGAAAATCCAGTCGTCGGTCAGACCGTATTCTTCGGAGAGCTGGCTTGCAATAATCTCTGCCGCCGCACTGCGCGCTACGTTCCCTGTGCACACGAAGACCGCTTCCATAGGCCCTTGGAGCCTGGGAGCGAGCCTGCGCCTGCGCACCACGCCCGAGCGAACTTCGCCCGGCGCGAGCTTAAACGGAGAGGCATGGGATGCTGCGCGTTTTACGGGACGGACGGAAGCTGTCGGATGCACAGATGCCTGAGCAGGAGCCGAACGGAAATCCGTCGGCTGAGCTGCTGGCTGGATGCTCTGCGTATCCGTATCCTGCGCATCCTGGGCGGAAGTGGAGAGCGTGTTGTTTGCGCCATCACGCACTTTCAAGGTCTGGTGAGCGGGCCGCGAGGGCTCTGTGCGGGTGTTCTCGTTAGACGTGGGACGAGCAGCATTATCACGCTGAGCAAGTTTTCGAGCCAGCTGAGCCTGATTCTGCTCGCGCTGCTCTCGTTCAGACTGAGTCTGCTCGTTCTGCTGCCCGGCATTGGATTCTTCAGCGCGCGTGCGCTGAGCCTGTTCCTCTCGGCGACGGCGAGCCTCTAGACGTTGACGGTGAACTTCCGCGCGTTCACGTTCGCGCCGGGCCGCTTCATCTTCCTGTCGCTGCGTGTCCTCCGTCTGAGACTGCTGACTTTCTCCACTGTGAAGGTTCAGTTCTTCCTGCGCGCGGCGAATGGCGATTGCCTCTTTACGGGTCTGCGGCTTATACCCGGGCTGCAGAAGCTTCTCCATATCGAAGCCCGCGAACTCGGGCTTGTTCGCAAGTTTCTCGCTGATAGAGGGTTCACTCTGCTTTTGCTTCGTTGGAATATCCTCCGGGGTCTGCTTGGATGTTGCCGGAATGCTGTTCCACGGATTAGCGGCAGCAGACTTTTTCTGGGGTGTGGGAATGCTGTTCCACGGGTTATGGGTTGCTGCTGTAGATGCCGTTGCCGTGCTCTGTTGTTGAGTCTGTTGCTGGGGAGTTTCAGGCTTTTTATGAGTCTGAGCATCTTGACGTGCGCGAGCCTGCGCTGCGGCAACAATTTTGGCGGGGGAGTAGCCAGGGTCGGACTGCGCAAGATGCGACTGAACCGGCTTAGACTGCACCGAGGAACGCGAAGCTACTTCAGCGGGCCTTGGCTGTTGGTGGGTCCTTCGCTGCGGTTGATGTGCCTGGGCGCGCTGCTGGGTGGGCTGGCTCTGGTTCTGCTGCGCCGATGAAGGACTCTGCTGGCGCTGCGCCATTTGCTCATTTGCTTGACGCGCAAGGTTGGTGCGCACCGTATTCTTCAAGGCAGCATTCCGAGCTGCAGGGTTCTTGGCAATTGAGTTCTTGGGGCGTACCTTTTTTGCGCCGGTTGTTTTTGCGGATGCGGTGCGCGCCTGAGCTGACCTCTGCGGCGCTGTGCCAGACTTGGGGCGCTTGTTCTGCGCCGCAGCTGCACCGGATGCTTGTGAACGAGACGACGTGGAACGCTGGGTTATGGGTATCCGCGCGGTCTTCGGGCGCGGAGAATTCGTGCGCGCAGCAGTATTTTCCACGCGAGGAGTCTGCTGCTGAGATTTATGCTGTTTTGCGTAACGCTGCGCCGCAGCCTGCACATCGTTGGTATCCATGAGAACCGTTTGATCCAGCTCTGCGCTGTTCGTCGTCGGCTTGGTAATCTGCTGCTCTGGCTTCTTTTTACGATTTGAAATCTTGCCGTGGAATTCGCCGATGTTAATCGACCTAGTTTTCCGAACCATCGGGCTTGACTGCGTCTGCGGTGCCGCCTGAGAATTTTTACGGTTGCCGCCCACGGAACGCTGTGCCCCCGTGGCGGAAGAAAGTATACTTGCGGCACGGCGGCGAGCATCGGCTGCCTGCTGCGCCCGCCTCTCTGCGGCCTGTTTTTCAGCTGCAGCACGTTCTGCAGCACGCCGTTCTTCTGCTTCGGCGACCGCAATATCGCGTGCCGCGCGTATGTTAATGCTAGACGTTACCGGCCCAGTGTGATGCAAACCCTGGGAACGGGATTCGTCCTCTCGCGCTTTCCTCTTTTGAGCCGCGAGCGAGCGTACTTCCTGTGGAAGATCCTGTGACCTACGGGAGGCGCTGCGTGCGGAACGTTGGGGCAGGTCATGTCGCGCGCTCAAACGTGCGACTCCGTCCTGAAGGGAAGACCTTGAGGATCCCCCTGCTCGGCGGCGTCCGGAAACGGTATCGGCGGAGGGGGACTCACGGTTATCCTGCCCGGCAGGTACACCAGAGTCAGACAGATATTTGTCCCTGAGGGACTGAATATTAAAAATTCCCATGGATACCTTTCAGAGTCTCGGACGCTCCAGAAGCGCATTGCATTGCCTCCAGGGCAGGGCTACTCACCTATTATTTTACCTGTAGAACACAATTTGTCAGTCTTAGAGGGTTCCTAGCGTGTACCTCAATGTTGTGTTAGGCACGAGCAGAGTACACGACGGTGGTGTTTACATGGATGACTTTCCGCGAAAAACTACATATTATAATACGTCTTATACGCCGCAAAGATTAAGCAGAAATATGCCATAGTCTGAAAATAACCCTGATCTGCATGCTAAAATCTACATACGTATTTTACGTGTATTTTTATCGGCACCAGCCGTTTCACGAAAGCACAATTCATGAAATTCCTCACCGCACTGCGGACTGAACTGGGGCAATTGAGCTACTCACTCAAAGCTCGTAAAACCCGGAAAGGTCTTAAAGATCAGATTGCCGCTATTCGGCATATCCACATATCTAACCTGCCTGCCCACCAATTCATGGGAAAACGCCATGAAATATGGGCTGTTTCTGTTGTTAAGAATGAACTTGATATTCTTCCGCACACAATTTCACATTTTTTCAGACAGGGAATTGATCGCATTCTTATTGCAGACAATCTCTCAACCGATGGAACGCGTGAATATGTGATAGATCTTGCAGCACGGGATTCACGCATCATTTTTGCATGGGATAACTATGATGTACACCTGCAATCCGAGAAAATGACATATTTATGCCATCGTGCGTGGCAGAGTGGTGCAGCGTGGATCATTCCATTCGATGGTGACGAATTTTGGTTTGCGCCGCGCGGTCAAACCCTTGCAGAATTTCTTCGCGCGAGCGCCTCGGAAACCGCTGTCTACTATGCCGGGTTCCACCACACGGTGCCGGTTCAGAACGCACCGGACGATATTATCAACACTGAACTCATCATGGATACCGCCAATTCCTTCCCGGGCAAAGTTGCGTTTCGGGCGCATCCGCTGGCGGGGCTGTACGGGGTGTCGAAGGTTCATCTGACACAGACCATCAGCGGTTTTTTGCTCGACCCTGTGTGGGTTCTGGTGATCGGGATTTTTGCGCTTCACGACATGCAGCACGCCGATGCGCGCCACCGTGCGGGGGATCCGGTATCGGGTACGCGAATGCGTCGCCTCCTCGTGTATTTAGGCGAGGTTAGCTTCGCGTTTTACCTGGTGCACGAGCTCGTGATTTTTGGGGCTGTCGCAGCGCCTTGGGGTGCATCGGCGGTAGGTGGTGTGAGGGGACTCATCCTGATGGGGGCCTCGTTGGCGCTTGGCGTGTTCTTAGCGATCGCTGCGCATCATCTGGTGGAGCGTCCCGCACGTATTATGATTCTCAAGGCATCCACGAGCACTCTATGAGGTTTTTATGAAAAATATTTATCGTAAACTCAGAATCTTCTTTCCCGGCCGAAAATTTTATATTTTAATCCTCAATATCCTGGGGCTTTTCGTGGTGTCTCTTTTCGAGATGCTGGGTGTGGCGGCTATTCTACCTATCGTTAACCTGGCGATGGGTGCCCCTATTACCGGATATTTACGAACTGTCGCGGAACTTTTCGGCAACTCCGACCGCACGCAGCTTATCGTGATTTTTGGTGTCGCGCTGGTGCTCGCCTTTGTCATCAAGGGTGTATTGTCGTTGGTTATTAAGCGTTGGAGTCTGGGGTTTATTGCTACCCAGCAGAGCATTACCTCGGTGAATCTGCTCAACTGCTATATGCGTGAGCCTTATCTGGTTCACCGTAAGCGCGGTGCAGCGGCGGTGCTTAACTCGGTTAATGACATTGTGGGGCAGGCGTACAGCGCTTTCGTAAATGGTGTCATGAGCTTTATCGGGGATTTACTCTCCATCGTGGTGCTCATGGTGATGCTGCTGGTTCTTATGCCGCTTCCCGCGCTTTTCGCTTTTGCCTACTTCGGTGTGGCTGCCTTTGCGCTTCAATACGTTTTGCGAAGGAAAAATAAGGAACAGGGCGAGATTATCCTGGAAGCTACGCGCGGTTCGATGAATGCAGCGCTTGATGCTGTGGTTGGGTTCCGTGAGATTCGTATGCACGGTGTGACCGAACGGTACCTGCACCGGTACCAGAGTAAGCGCATGGACTCGGTGAATGCGAATATGCGGAACGTTTTCCTTCAAGAACTTCCAAAGTATACCCTTGAAATTATTTTTATTCTCGGAATCGCCGCACTTCTAGCGATCATGAGCATGACCCAGGGTGTCGATAGCGCACCCTATCTGCTCCTTTTCGCCGGTGCCTGCATCCGTATTCTGCCGAACTACACGCGCATTGTGGCGTCCCTAGGTAATATTCGTTCCGGTGAGAAACCCAGCGATGAGCTTGTCCGCGAAATTGGGATGCTTGATGAACAGGGGAAGAAGCTCGACCTTCCGCCTGCTCCCGACTCTGATATTCAGGCAGAGTACGTAAACCGTGAGATTGAGCCCATCACTATCACGGTGGAGAACCTTTCCTTTACCTACCCCGACGGTGATCAGCCGGTGCTGAAGAACATTAACCTGCAGATTCCTATGGGTACATCGATCGCCTTCGTGGGCGGCTCGGGTTCGGGAAAGACCACCCTGGTTGATTTGATTTTGGGGCTTTTCAGCACCGAGCAGGGGCGCGTTTTGTGCAATGGGGTGCCGATCGAGCAGGATCTGCCCGCGTGGTTTCAGCGCATCGGGTATGTGCCTCAGGATGTCTTCATTGCCGATTCTACGGTGCTGGAGGCGGTTGCTTTCGGGCTTGAACCTCATGAGATTGATGAGGCGCGGGTGCGTGAATGCTTGGCTGTCGCCGAACTTACCGAGGTTGTGGACTCCCTGGAGAACGGGCTGATGACGATGATCGGGCACAATGCGGTTCGGCTTTCGGGCGGTCAGCGCCAGCGTCTAGGCATTGCGCGCGCGCTCTACCGCAACCCCAGCGTGCTCATAATGGACGAGGCTACCAGCGCCCTGGATAACGAGACCGAGCATAAGATTACCCAGGCGATCGAGCGTATCTCGCGGGATATTACCGTGATTATCGTGGCGCATCGCCTCTCGACGGTGCGCAATGTGGATCAGCTGATTTACCTTTCGCAGGGCGAAATCGCCGCGCAGGGAACCTTCACGCAGGTGCAGCAGCAGAATGAAGAGTTCGCCAATCTGGTGCGTTTAGGGCAGCTTCCCGAGTAGTCGGGCGAATCGACCTGAAAACAGTAGGACTGTGCCCGCCTCCCAATCTTTGGGAAGGCGGGCACAGGTCTATGCGGATGCTAGTTCTAGGCGGTCTCTGGCCGGGCTTCAAGGAAGGGTTTAAGGCTGTGCGCATCCTGCGGTATATCGCTGCCTAGGGGGTAGAGGCTTCCGCGCGGCTGCCACGCAAGATTTACGGGCATGGGTCTGCCCGCGATAAGATCCAACCAAATATCGGCAAGCTGTTTCTCGCTTAACTCGCCATTTTTACGCCAGTGATACCCCAAATCTTCCGGCAAATCGGTGAGCTCAAGCGCCTTTGCCCCCTGCATGAGCTTACGCTGCAGCTGCTGCCGTGAACGCCAAGGCAAATGTAAGATAACCACCCGATCGGTGCCCTGTGCCCCAGGCCGAAGCACCCGATGATTACCCATAGTGACGACCGATGACCGCCAGGATTTAAAGCACACCTTAGGGTCAAAATGCGCGGTTGTATCGAGCACCAGGTCTCCCGAGGCCGTAGGAAACAGGTTGTAGAGCTGCGAGATTTCCACGGTATTTTTGCTGGTGGACAGAACCTCGGCAAGCGTACCTTCAACGCCGAACCAGAACTCGTCCGCATCGAAAGGTACTACCCAGGTGGCACCGGCTCGCTGGGCACGATGGGTCAGATAGGTCATTTTCTCGGACTGATAGTAGGCGGGCTCCCGATCGCGCCCCACGCTCAGCGGCAGTTCACGGCTAAGTCGCTGAAGAAGCTCAAAAGTACCGTCATCTGAACCGTTATCGACCACCAGGAAGCGCGCCACCCCCTGGGCGTGCAGGTGCCGTAGGGAACGTTCGAGCACATCCGCCTCATTCTTGACCATCGCGACCGCCCACACGCCCTTGGTCGTGGGCAGGGGAGGGAGCTCAAAGGTCTTCTCTAGCTCCCGGTAACGGTTCTTAAAATCCCCCGAGCTCAGCTGGGCACGTGCCTCACGCCGGGTAAGCAGATCGCGCTGCGCCAGAAAAAGCCGATGTTTTCCAGTGCGAAGCCCGCGAACCGTCGGGTCTAGAAAACGGGTTTTAAAGCGCGAGTTTTCAAGGCGTCCAGAGAAAAAACTACGGGAGTTAGATACGATTCGCTGCGAAAATTTAAACGGCGCGAGAAATTTGATGTTCATGGGTTATCTTCCGTGCTTGAGTATGAGTGAGTTGTGAAAGAGTGAATTATAGAGGTTTACGCGGTATCGCCTTCTTCAGGCAGAAGCCAGGCACCCCCATGCGGCGGCTTAACCGCATGCCAACGGGAGAAATGCGGATGCGGACGCACAGTTCCGGGCACCACGATAGGCTGGCGGGTTTTCGCATCGTACTCGTGGGCATTCGGTACGTACACCTCAACGGGGTGATCCGCCTGCGCCATATAAGCACCCCAGTACCCGAACGTAGTGTTCGTAAGAATAAGCCAGCGCGCCTTCGCAAGAACCGCTAAATCCGCGAACATACCCTCGCCAGTCTTATCGTAGATTACCGGGGCAATATCTTCGAGGAAACTCAGGTTTTCACGGCACCACTGCGGATCATCACTTGTGACCACAAAATTACTGGGACTCATACGTTTAAGCACCTGATCCAGGGCCTCACGTACATAGGCCACAGTATTAATACCGTAACGCTGCCGAATTGCGGGAACAGAATAATAATCACCGCGCCGAATACTGAGCACCACCGTATTACTTCCTACAATATTGCCTACTGTAAGAATGCGCTGCCTAAAATTCTCAGAAGAAAGTAATCGTTCACGGGCAAAAATTTCAAGAGAACCGGGCGCAAAACTATCTTCTACATTGGTATCAAGACCAGAATAACGCCGGTGCAAAAACTTAAAATCTTTCGGATCCATCATGAGTTCCTGCAAAGCAGGAAATTCTGTAAGCCAAGGTTCTAAACCGGCAGTATCGAGCATATATGAAAAATCCCCGGCATCGGCGCGACGGTCAGCATCAACGGCCGCCAACAGATAAAGCCAATTACCGCCGCGAGAAAAAGGAGGCGCAATATACACTTTCTCGCGAGAGTGGCGAACTGTATCCAAAACCCGTGCAATACCGGGGCGTAGAAACCCCATCACGCGAAAATAAGCTTCAACATGCGGCGGGCGCATACCCTCAAGTTCTGTTAACCGGGTTTTATCTTCAGACTCAGAACGACGATTCACACATAACTCCCTGGGATTTACACACGCAATACCTTTATTATGAGGCAAAATACGCTGTATAGTCACCTGATATGTCGATACTATATTAGAATTATAAAGTAACACTCACTCACGAGGATATGACGGCAATAACTATGCACAGTATGCCGAGAGTTTCCTCACGAATAAACACATACGTTTACAGACAATGTTTGATGACCGGAACATAGATGTAAACCGCAACAGAAAGCATTTTTGTGACTTCGTCAGCAGAAACTATCTCCGCCATTATTCCCTTTTATGGCGAACCTGCTCCCGTACTGAATTTAATTGCCAGCCTGCGCGCGCAGCGGGGAATAACCCCCGAAAATCTTGAGATTATCGTTTCTGACGACCGCTCACCCATACCCTTCCCCGACACCGAAGGCGTGAGCATCGTGCGCCGCGAGCGCAACGGTGGATTTGGCAGCGCCGTAAACTCCGGGGCTGCACGCGCACGTGGAGACTGGCTGATAATCCTCAACAGCGACCTTGAACTCGGCGAAAACTTCATCAGCTCAATGCTCACGGCGCTCGCCGTCTATCCGCAGGTGCTCGCCAGCCCCCAAGTAATCGGCCACGACGGAAACCACCAGTGGGTAGCCCGCAAATTCCCCACCGTGGGGCATATCGCGTGGGAATGGTTCACACCCCTGGCACGCTTCAAACCCACACGCCTGTGGCATCGCGGGGCAGGGCACGATATAAGTGCCTGCACCGCCTTGAGGCCCCACGGAACAGACTGGGTTATGGGCGCCTGCATGATGGTACCCCGCACGGTATACGAACGGGTACAAGGCATGGACGAACGCTTCTACATGAACAGCGAAGAAGTAGACTTTCAGCGTCGTCTTGCCGAGATTGGGGTGCCGCGCATCCTGGTGCCCGAGGTGACGGTCACTCACGAAGGAGGCGCATCCAGCCCCTCAGCTCGGCGCCGCCAATGGCTTACCACCGCACGGTTTATCTATGCCGAAAAATGGGGTTTCGAGAAGAACCTGCGCCGCGCCCTAACCCTCACCAGCTACGCCAACTACGGTTTCAACCTGGTGCGGTCCCTGCGGAATCACCGGGTGAACCCGCGCGAGATTCTGAACCACGAACTAGAGCTGATCCGGCGGGGAACACGGCACGAAAACTAGCCGGGTAACCGCGCCGAACCTGGCTTTCCCGCACGAAGGACCACAGGACAGAGAAGAACCACAAAGGATACACGAGATGAGAGCCCCCACGATTCTGCTGGTTTCGCCAGCGTTCCACGGGTATTGGAAGGCTATTGAGGCTTCACTAAACGTTGCCGGGTACGAGGTTCGCACCCATATTTACGATGCTCCCGGCACAGTTGTCGACCGTATCCGCAATAAACTCGCGCATGAACTGCCCGAAAAATATCGGCCCGCATCCGCCGAAGCCCAGGCGACCGCCCGTGCTATCGCCGCGTTTGAGGAGTATCACCCCGATATTGTGCTCGTCATCAAAGGCGACCTGCTGGGGGATACCTGGTGGCAAAAACTTGAAGAATCCGGGGTTCGCTACGGAACCTGGCTCTACGACGAGCTGCGTCGCATGTCATACACCCTGGAAGATTTACCGCGCCTCGGAGCGCTCGCAAGCTATAGCCCGCAGGACGCCGAATACCTGCGCTCCCTAGGGTACGCCGTCTTGGATATGCCCAACGCCTACGATTCGCACTGCACGATTGCGCCGGTTACCGAAGACGCCATCAGTTTCGTTGGGGCGAATTACCCTAACCGTGAGCATACGCTGCGAACTCTGCACGAGGCGGGGATACCCGTGCGCGCCTACGGGCGAGACTGGTCACGCCACCCCTGGGATATAGCTAGAACCCGCAGATTCAAGGGCACTGGAATTCCTGCGCACCGCGATATCGACCGATCCGCCGCCTACGGGGTCATGGCATCATCACCGGCGACCCTGAATATCCACCATAACCAAGACGGCTTCACGATGCGCACCTTCGAAGCCCCCGGTGTGGGTGCACTTCATCTGATCGACCGGGCCGATGTGGCGCGCTACTACGAACCCGGGCGCGAAGTACTGGTCTACGAGAGTACCGAAGAACTTATTGACCTGTGCGCCCGCATCTTCCGTGAACCCCGCTGGGCGCATGCAATCCGTGAGGCCGGGCAGCGACGCACCCTCGCCGAGCATACCTTCGATGATCGCGTCAAAATTTTGGAGAAACTATGGGCCTAAACTACCCCGTCGATCTCGAAGCCTGGCATGCCTGGCAGCAGCGCCAAAACACCCTGCGCTGGGTGAAAGGACGCGCCCAGAACATGGTGCGCGCCCGCAGAGGTGCCCAACAGGACATGGTTTCCGGCATGCTCTATACACGCGGGGCAATACCGCGGGTACTGATCGTGCTCGACTCGTTCTCACCCACAAGCCGCAACGCTCTGCTGGAACCGCTCAAACACCTCGAAGGGGTGGGGGTCGCGCTCTGGTGCCCGAGCGACGCTTCAGAATATCTCAACGGACAATACGCCAGCACACGCTATAGCCGCAAAGACTGGAACGCAACCCCGATACGCGCCGATGAGCTCGCCGAAAAACTACCCGGCGTGCGCCTCGTGCTGTCCTTAGGACACTACCTTCCGCGCGGTCACGCGGCCTACCGATTCGCCCGCGAACGCGGCATAGCCTACTGGGTAGTACAGCACGGGCTGCTGGTTCCGCACGCCCCGCCGCTGCCCATCGGTTCAACCCTGCTCGCCTTCAGCGACGAGGACGCCCAATTTTGGGCTTCCGGACGCCGCGACGTGCAGACGCATACCGTCGGCTCACAGCTGCTCTACCGCGCTATCCAAAATACGCACGGCGAAACCACCAAATCCCTGGGCAAAATCCTGTTTCTGGGGCAGATGCACGGCGCGGAGTTACCGCGCGCATCCTTCGCCCGCGCCGCGCACAGCTTTTTGAAACGCCACGACGGCATCTACCGGCCGCACCCGAGCGAAACCGATAAACTCTCCCGCGCCACCCACGCGCTCTGGGAGATAGAAGGCATAGCCATAGATCGCTCTTCCACGCCCCTGAACGAGGTGCCGAACCCGGTGGTCTCAGTCTTTTCAACCGGCGTGCTTGAGGCCGCAATCCGCGGTATTCCGGCGTGGGTGTACCACCCGAACCCGCCCGCTTGGCTCGAAGAATTCTGGGCACGCTACGGCATGAACCGCTGGGGCGAAGCCCCCACGCCAGCGCCCGAACAACCCGCAGTCGAGCCCGCCCACACTATCGCTCAGCTCATCATCGACTACCTGGAGGCATACTAATGCGAGTTCTCTGCGTTATTCCCGTGCGCGGCGGATCCAAAGGCATACCGCGTAAAAACCTGCGCGAGATCGCAGGAAAACCCCTGGTGGCGTGGACTATTTTGCAGGCGCTCGCCGCCCGCGACGAACTGGCGGGGGAGCACGAGGTGCGGGTCGCGGTCTCAACGGAAGACCAAGAACTCGCCGCCATCGCCCGCCACTACGGAGCCGAGGTTCCGTTCATGCGTCCCGCGCATCTTGCCGAAGACACTACAGCCACCGAACCGGTGATCGAGCACGCCATCGACTTCTACACGGGCGAGGGCTGGGCACCGGATGCGGTCATGCTGCTGCAAGCCACCAGCCCGGTACGCCTGCCCGGCACCTTGGCCCGTGCAGTACGTCAATTTGCCGAGAACGGCAAAGACTCACTGGTTGGGGTTATCCCGATCGGTCCGTTTATTTGGCGGTGGCACCCGGATGCTGAACCTACCGCAGAGTTCGAGATTATGGCGCGCCCACGCCGCCAAGAACTCACGCAGGAGACCTTCCGGTACCGGGAAAACGGTTCGCTCTACCTCACCAAAACTCACGTGTACACCGAGCACCACAACCGTTTGGCGGGGTATCCTGGAGGGACCATTGATCTTTTCACGCTTCATGAGGTCGAGGGCGTCGATATTGATGCCCCTATTGATTTTGCGGTTGCCGAGCATCAGCTCAAGCAGATTCTTGAGGGTCACCCCGGCGTAAGAAGCTAAGCCTCAGCGTCAAAAGACCCAACACTCACTCTCACTAAACACAAGTTTTCTTGAAGAAAGCATCATAAACCGTGATTATCGAACGTAATATTGCGCCCTATGTGGTCTTCGCCGAAGACCCGATTCTGACTGCGCTTCACAAAATTTCTGCCAACGGTCAGCGCATCATCTTTCTCGTCAACGAATCCGGCATTTTGCGCGGTTCGCTTTCGGACGGGGACTTCAGACGTTGGCTGATTGCCAACCCCACCGCATCCCTAGAGACCAGCGCACTGGCGGCGGCGAATACGAACCCGCAGACCGCCCCCGCCGATAGCGACCCCGAATCTTTACGCGGCTACTTTGCGCGCGGCATCGAGCATATTCCGCTCATTGACGAACGCGGCCATCTGATGGCTTTGGCGATGGACGAACAGAACGTGCTGCGCATCGGAAAACACACCATCAGCGAGGATGCGCCCGCCTTAATCATCGCCGAGATCGGCAATAACCACCAGGGGAGCGTGGACTTCGCGAAAGAGCTGGTGGACCTCGCGGTGGAATCCGGTGCGGACGCCGTGAAATTCCAGCTGCGCGATCTGGATGCGCTCTACCGCCAGCGCGGCGGCGCCACTGCGGGCGAAGACTTGGGCGTGCAGTACACCTTGGATCTGCTCTCACGGTTCTCATTGAGCGTTGAGCAGATGTACGAGGTATTCGACCACGTCAAGGAGCATGGTCTGGATATTTTGTGCACCCCCTGGGATGCGCCTTCCGTGCAGGCTCTCGTCGATTACGGTATTGCGGGCATGAAGATTGCCTCTGCAGACCTGACGAACCACGAACTGCTGCGTGATGTTGCATCGCGCGGGCTGCCCATGCTGGTATCCACCGGTATGAGCCGCGAAGAAGAAATCCTGGACTCGGTGAACCTGCTGCGCAAGGCGGGCGCATCCTACGCCCTGCTGCAATGCCAATCCACCTACCCGGCACCCTTCAAAGACGTGAATCTAGCGTATATGGACCGCCTCGCCGAGATCGGCCAGTGCTTGGTTGGCTATTCCGGGCATGAACGCGGCTACCATGTGCCCGTGGCCGCTGTTGCGCGCGGTGCAAAGATTATCGAGAAGCATTTCACGACCGATAAAACCCTGGAAGGCAACGATCACACTGTATCGTTGCTGCCCGAAGAGTTCGCGGCGATGGTGCGGCAGATTCGTGACATTGAGGAATCCATCGGCACGGCCGCGCCCCGCGAGGTTTCTACCGGTGAACTGATGAACCGCGTGAACCTGGCCAAATCATTGGTTGCAACCCGCAGCATAGCCAAAGGTGAGGTAATTACTGAGGCAGATGTGGACGTCAAGTCACCCGGCCGGGGCCTGCAGCCAAACTACCTTCCGCAGCTGCTCGGGCGTACCATCCAACGCGACGTTGAAGAAGGATCGTTCTTTTTTGAGGGCGATCTGAAGGATGACCTCGTAACCCGGCGCGACTTCACCTTTGAACGCCCCTGGGGTCTGCCGGTACGGTACCACGACTACAAACCCCTGATCGAAGAGGCAACACCGGATTTCCTCGAATTCCACTTCTCCTACAAAGACCTTGACATCAATATTGACGAGGTCTTTGAGAAGAAACTGCCTATGAGCTTCACGACCCACCTGCCCGACCTCTTCGCCGGGGACTTCCTGGTCGATCTGGCCTCCCGCGACCCCGAAGTCTGGGAACGCTCCATCGCCGAGGTGCAGCGCACCATCGACATTACCCGCGATTTGACCCGCTACTTCACGGTGGATGAAGACCCCGTTATGGTCGTCACGATGGGCGGCTTCACCAAAGATAAGCACATCCCGGCGAGCGCCCGAGCCGCAAAATACGAGCGCATCGGCGAAGCCCTGGGACGGCTAGATACCGCCGGGGTGCGCCTAGCAGCACAGACTCTGCCGCCCTACCCCTGGCTGATGGGCGGGCAGCAGTACCACAACCTCTTCCTTGACCCGCAGGACACCGCCGAATTCGCGCGCGCCTACGACAGCGCTCTCTGCCTGGACATTTCACACACCATGCTTGCATGCAACTTCCTCAAAATTCCTCTGTCGGAGGCGGTAGCACAGCTGGCACCGCACTCCATCCACCTGCACTTGGTCGACGGTATCGGCGTAGACGGCGAAGGTGTGCAGGTGGGCGAAGGCGATGTCGATTGGGCTGCACTGGGCAAGCAGCTGCGCGAGCTGGCGCCGAAAGCATCGTTTATCCCCGAAATCTGGCAGGGGCATATCAACAACGGCGAAGGCTTCTTCACCGCCCTAGACCGCCTCGAAAAGTGGCTGTAGGTCGGTTTCGTGACACCACCAAGAACCGTTCAACACACCCGAAAACCCAGCGAAGTACTCGATAACAGCTTCATCACCCCCGGGCGATTTAGCGAACTCGACGGGCTGCGCGGAATAGCGGCACTGGCCGTTGTGGCCTACCATTTCGGGTACCCCGCCGTGCAGAACTACCCGCGCATCGCCCCCGAACCGTACTCTATTCCGCTCGGAGAACTAGGGGTGCAGCTTTTCTTCATCATCTCGGGGTACGTGATTTTGTTGAGCGCTATCAAAAGCGGTTCCGCCCTAAAATTTGGTATTTCGCGTTTCGCCCGTCTGTACCCAACCTACTGGTTAGCGCTTGCGGTTGCTGCGGCTGTGTATTTTCTCTACGGTAATCCCGGCAGGGATATTACGGTGGCGCAAACCCTGGTTAACGCGACGATGATGCAGCGTTTTATGCTGGTCGATAATGTCGATCAGGTGTATTGGACGCTCGCCATCGAGTTACAGTTCTATCTGCTCATGGGGCTCTACCTGGCTGTGCGGCGTGGAAAAATATATCGCCGTGATATCACGATCGGTATTTTTTGTTGGACAACCTTAGGGCTGCTCGTCTGCTGCATATTTCACCCGGAGGCGTCCCTGACGGGTGCCCCCAAAATGCTGGTGTGGGGCGTAGTTGCCGAGCATGCGGCTTTGTTTAGTCTGGGCATGGTGTTCTTTATGTACAGCCACGACCGCAGGTTTACCTGGCTGATGCCGTATTGCGCCGCGGCGGCCTCCATTAATGCCTTCCTGATGCACGATAGCGCCCACGGGGTGGGAGTAGCCATCATATGTGCGGTGTTTTTCGCCGTTATCTATGTGCGCCACGTGCCGTTTTTGGCGCGCGGGCCCTTGCACGCGCTCGGCACAATATCGTACCCCCTGTATCTGGGGCACGCGATGCTTGGCTATATGCTGATCGATATGTTCTACCCCTGGGCGGGGGCGTGGGGCGCGCGCATATTGGCTCTCACGCTGATTCTACTCTGGGCGTGGTGCGTGCATAGCACGGTTGAGACACGAGTTTCTGCCGCCCTGCGTAACGTTCTGACACGAAAGCTGGTGAGGGCATGAGTACAGCCAAGACTTTGACCACGCTCTGGGTTGTTCCGGTTCCCGACTTCGGGGGAGTGGCCCGACATGTTCTTGACGTTGCCCGAACCGGTATTCCCGGGTATCGCCTGGTTGTCTGCGCGCCCGAAGGAAAACTCACTGAGCGTCTTCGCGAGCTTAATATTCCCGTTCACGCCGTGCCCTTCGGACCGAGCCGCGGTTTTAGAACCTCGTTCGCCTCGCTCACACACGTTATTGAACAAGAGAAGCCCGCTATTGTGCACAGTCACCTCGCCTATGCGGATGTTATCGCCGCCGCCGCCGTCAACTCCCTCAAGATGCGGCGGCTTGCCAACCGGTCACTGACCGTTCCCACGCTCATCACTACCGAGCACGGAATCGCGGGAGATGATGCCGTCTACCACGGCACCTCCTGGCGTTCTAAACTCATGGAACAGGTGCACCGGGTGCGTCTGTGGGGTACCAATGCGGCTATTGCCGTCTCGCGCTCTACCGCCGAGCAGATGCGCCGTAAATGGGGCGCTCGCAGGGTGAGCATCATCTATAACGGGGTGGATGTACCCCGGCTGCGTGCCGCCGTACATAAGCATCGCGTGCCGACCGAACCGGATGCGCCGCGCATCCTCTCGCTCTCACGGCTCTCGCCCGAAAAAGGTATTGACGTGCTGATAGAAGCATTCGCCCAGCTGCGCACCGTGTACCCCAAGGCGCACCTTGAAATCGCGGGGGAAGGTGACCTTGCCGATACCCTGGCGCAGCAGGTGCGGGAGCTACATATCAGTGATGCCGTAACCTTCAGCGGGTTCGTCGATCCCTTAGAAGCGATGGGCCGCAGCGATATGGTGGTTCAGCTATCCATCTGGGAGAACTGTTCTTATACGCTCTTGGACGCTAAAGCCGCCGGATTAAAAACCGTGGCAACCAACGTGGGCGGAAACCCCGAAATTCTTGCCCCCAACGAGCTTGTTAACCGCCGCCAGAACGCATTCTGTGATAGCGTTTTAGAAGCTCTTATGCGGAACTGTGAAGCCTCGGCCCCTTCAGCATGGACGTGGGTAACCAACGCCGAGATGACGGCGCAGATCGCAGAACTCTACACTCAAACACAAAAGCATCAAGGACTAGCATGAGCACTCACCTAGGAACATCGCTATCGCCTAGCTCGCAGCACCGGAACGATAGCGCAAACCTCTCTGCGCGCGTTAGTCACGGGCTCAAAAAGAGCGGTGACTATGTGCGGGACAACAGTAATCAGCTGCGCATACCCGAATTCGTAATTTTCGGTGCCATGGTGTTCGCTACCGTGCTGCCGGTCATTAACCAGCCCCTCAGCCAGATTGCCGTGGTTATTGGTGCATTCTACGGGCTTACCAAGCCTGCACAGTACGAACTTGGCAGGTTTAAATCTCTGAAAACTATTATGTGGCTGGGCTTGGCCTACATGATGTTCGTATCGCTTTTGCATACCGCCAGTGCTGATGCTTTCGACTGGCGACAACGCTTAGTTCGCATGATCTTCACCACCATTCTGATGTGGAATCTTGCCGAGGGGCGGCTGCATTTTAGATCCGCTATCGCAGGATACCTCACGGCGCTTCTGATCAACGTTCCCGCCTTCTATCTGGGAATTAC
This sequence comes from Rothia sp. HMSC08A08, assembly GCF_001808385.1. NCBI lineage: Bacteria > Bacillati > Actinomycetota > Actinomycetes > Micrococcales > Micrococcaceae > Rothia > Rothia sp. HMSC08A08. The sequence goes on along the minus strand of NZ_KV793081.1, from coordinate 27,531 downwards.
CGAACGCTCGGATGGCAACGTTCTGGTGGGTTTCCTCCACGATAAAAACTATGCGGGCCTGGCGTACGCTATCTTCGGTGTACTTGCTTTCGCCATTATGCGCACTATGCCCGAGCGTATTTTCGCCTTCGTGCTGGGAACTTCGGTGGTGTGGTTGACGAACTCGCGTACCTCCATCACGGCGTACCTGGTAGGCGTGCTGTGGGTACTGCTCGCTTCCCGATTCAACTTTATGGTGAGGATGTTCCTGTTGGGTGGGGTCTGGGCACTTGTGCAGACACTCGCCACAGATTATGCCCAGGTAGGGCAGTTCGCCTCGCGTGTGGGCTCCGATATGCTCCGTGAACGTATTGATGCGGTGGCACAGGAAAAAGCCGAAACTGCGGGGTTCTTTGGAAGCGGACTCGGAGAAGCCTACGCGCCCCTGCAGGATAGGAACTGGGTGTATCACAACTCCTATCTAGTGCTTCGTACCGAGGGCGGCTGGGTCTGGACAGTCTTCGTTATCGCTATCACGATTATTGTGGGGATGCGCATCTTCGTCTCAAAAACCTCCTGGACCGTCGAAGAAAGAGTGGGACAGGGCGCAGCGATCGCCCTGCTTATCTGCGGTTTGAGCCTGGGCGAGGTTTTCTACACCTTTACCTGGGCAATTGTCATGGCCTATGCGGTTCGCGCGGGTGCCATCTCCCGGAACAGAGAACTTGGCATGCCGGGGTATGAGGCGGAAAACTTCGTGGGGGTAGACCGGCGTATCGAACCGCCAAAATCACCCGAAAAAATCACCGCCTATATCGCGAACCGGATCAAAAACTCCTAGAACCATCGCCAAATATTTGACTATTCACTTATGATAATTGGCATATCGGTACCGAAAACCTAGAAAGATACACCCGAGATGAGTAAAGAACTCTACCTAGCCACCAATAACGGCGATATAGGCGGGGGCGAAGTCATGCTCCTGAATATCGCCCGGGCGGCGCGAGGGCTGGGGTACCAGGTTGTCATCATCGGTCCGGCAAACCCGCCGGATCTCATTGAAGCGGCCGCCGATGAAGGGTTCACACGCATCGTACTGCCCGCCAAAACGCGCATGCAGTATATGGTTCAGCTGCGGCTCTGGCACCGGGTGCACCGGGATGCGCTCCTGTGGTGTAACGGGCTGGTTCCTGCCGCCGCCACCGGGGGACGGGCAGGGCGCATCGTGCACCTACATCAGCTGCCGACGGGTACCAACGCTAAATTAGTACCTTTTGCTCGCAAAAAGGCCCTTCAAACCCTCGTTCCCAGCGAGTATGTTGCGGCATCCGTACCCGGTGCGACCGTCTTCCCCAATTGGGCGCAGGAAGTCCCCCTCTCGCTGGCGAAATCCACCGTCCCCGGGGTGGTACGCATTGGCTACCTCGGCAGACTCACACCTTCCAAAGGGGTTGGTGTCCTCTGCCAGGCGATCGAGCGCCTCAACAGTACTGTTACCGTCCCCGAATACCGCCTCGTGGTTGCCGGAGCGCCCGTCTTTGCCTCTGCAGAGGAAGAGCGTGAAGTATCCCGTGCCCTTGAAAACATTGAGCGCTACACCGACCGTCTCGGTTGGAGCACCCCGCAAAAGCTCTTCGACACGGTCGATATGCTGGTAGTGCCCTCGCAAGCCCCGGAATCCTTTGGGCTGGTCGCTGCGGAAGCGATGAGTGCCCGCGTGCCGGTGATTGTCAGCGATGCGGGTGCCCTTCCCGAAGTCGTGGGGGAGGACTACCCGTATATTTACCCTGCCCAGGATCCCTCGGTCCTCGTTGAAAAGATTCGACATTTAACTCAGGCTTTCTATCAAGAATCTGATAACCTTAATGACATTATTTCTGCGGCATTTTGGCGTTGGCAGGAATTATATTCACCCGACTCAGGCAGAGAACGAGTTCGCCACCTTTTAGAGAAATATCTCTAGAGGATTCATCATACTCACGCTTGTTCCCGCCAATTACTCACTCTCATAACTACAGGACAGTTTATGGCTCACTATCAAGCAGCCGTCATCATCCCATCGCGGGGTGGAGCAGGGGTTTTACACTATCCCTTAGACGCGCTTTCTGCTCAGACGGAACGAGACTTTCAAGTTATCGTTGTCCTCGATGGTGACATCGACCAGAGCGAAAAAGTTGTTGACGACTATATCGCCCGCGGAACCTTAAACCTCACGAAGATTGTGTTCCCCGAAAATCTTGGGCGCGTGGCGGCTCTCAACGCCGGGCATACTGCGGCGGATGCGGATATTTTGATTCGCTGCGACGACGATCTGGAACCCAAGTCCGACTATGTGGCGAACCACCTTCGCTTACACCGCGACTATGACGGGGTGATCGGCACCCTGAACAATATTTTCCCCAAGACCGCTTACTCTCAGGTGTACGGAACCTACCGCGACGCAAAGTTTAAGGAAGCGGCGCTGAGCACCCCCGAATCCGAGCGTTGGCACTATTGGAATGGAAACTCGTCCGTCTCTGCAGAGCTGTACCGAACTATCGGCGGTTTCGATCCCGCCTATCGTCTTTACGGCTGGGAAGATGTCGATCTGGGTAAGATGATCGCTGATGCCGGCGGGAAAATTATAATTTCCGATGTGGTTGAAACGAAGCATTATGCTGAGGCGACCACGACCGCCGTGCGAGCTCTCCGCGCCCTGCACGCGGGCAGTGCGCGCACCATTTTCGTGCGTAAACACGGCGAAGATGCGCATGTGGCTCCCAACCCTGCCGGGCTCTGGGGTGCCGCGGTGAAGGCCCTCGCGGCGGTCAGTACCGAGGCAAATATCCGGCGAATAGGCAATACTCTCGATGCGGTACTCCTGAAACTTCCCGCGAAGATCGCTGAGAAGCTGGTAGCGCTTCAGGTGGAGGCGGCATCCTACGCAGGCGTGAAGTACCCGCAGCGCGCACGGAAGGTGTTCTAATGCTGAATCGAGTAGCACAATCCTGGCGCGGCGCATCCGCTCACATTCGTTCTTTGGCCTCGAAAAAAATCCCGACATCGGCGGAATCTCGGTCTGCAGGTTCGGTAGATACGGGTTCTGTCACCGCCCCTCGGCTCGCTATCGCTCACGACTATTTGACGCAGCGCGGTGGGGCGGAACGGGTTGTTCTGGCCCTACACCGGGCGTTCCCTGAGGCCCCTATCTACACGACCCTCTACAATCCTGAAGGTACTTTCCCCGAGTTTGAGGATGCGACTATCATCACCAGTCCGCTCAATCGGGTGGGCTTGCTGCGGCGCTACCACCGGTTGGCGCTGCCGTTGCTGCCGCTGACCGCATCCTGCCTGAAAGTTCCGGCGCACGTTGCGGTGGTTTCGACCACGGGATGGGCGCACGGATTCAAATTCACCGGCGAGAAACTGGTGTACTGCCATTCCCCGGCGCGTTGGCTGTACCTGCGCGACCAATACCTGGGCGACGAGAAAAAGAACAGTGTGATTGGGGTGGGGTTACGGGTGATAAACCCGCTGCTGCGGTTCTGGGATCAGCGCGCGGCGGCACGGTCGGAACATTACGTGGCGAACTCGACCGCCATTCAGGAACGTATTTCGCGGGTGTACGGCAAAGACGTACCCATTATTTTCCCGCCTTACTCCGGGGGTGCAACCCGCGTGGAAGAACCGATCGCAGGTCTGCAGGAATTCACGGCTGCGGGAGACTACTTTCTGCTGGTGTCGCGCCTGATGTCCTATAAGAACGTGGATGAGGCGATTAAGGCGTGCAATCGAGCGGGTAAGAAGCTGCTGATTATCGGGCATGGCCCCGAAAAAGATAAGCTCCTCAAACTCTCGGGGCCCAATGTGCGCATTATTTCCGGGATTTCCGATGAGCAGCTGTGTTCTGCCTACCGGCATTGTCTGGCACTTCTTGCGGTATCTCATGAGGACTTCGGGATTACTCCGCTGGAGGCTGGTGCCAGTGGAAAACCGGTGATCGCATACCGCGCGGGCGGGTACCTCGATACCATCCACGAAGGCCTCAACGGCGTGTTTATTGAACAGCCGACCTCGGAACAGATTGAGGCGGCGATACGGAAGTTCAACCCCGAAGAGTGGGATAAGCAGGCGATTAAGAACTACATCGCGCGTTTTAGCGAGGAACGTTTTATCGACGAAATCCGCCAGGCGGTTGATGAGCTTACCGCATCCTCATCCTCGGGCGCGTAGACTCGGTTCGCCGGGGCTATATGAAGAGCCTTGAGAGTAAAGATCTTTACTCTCAAGGCTCTTCATATAGTGGGGCAGGGCGGGGTTTAGATGGCTTCCAGCAGTTCGTCTTCGACTAGCTGATGCACAAAATTCTCAACCTCCCCGCGAATATCCTCTGGATTCTGCTCGGTAAGCTCGGCGATCAGCTCAAGGGCCTCGGGCAGGGAAAACGGCTCCTCAAAAATACCCCAAATAATGGATGCTGACCCCTCCAACACCGAAACCTGCGCGGTCCGTGTGTCGGCAAGATACGTCGTGACGGAAGCGTATTCGGAAATTTCCTCAGCGTGTACGAAGGCAACATACTCTGGGATGCTGTACCTCACCGGCGCGGTAGTAGTACTCATTAGGAGCCGCCTCCCAACCCAAAACGCTCAAAGAACCTAGTGCGAATTTCGGCGCGCGTGGGTTTATGCCCCAGTTCCATCGCCAAATGATCCTGATTGACCATAAGAATATTCTTGAGCGTGCGCATTTTCTCGGCGAATCCACGTGCCGACCGCAGCCTGCCCACCCATTGAATATAGCTCGGCACCCGCGTGGAAACCGACTTCCACAGCAGGTAGTCGCGTTCGTGACGGTACGCCTCTAAGCCACCCATTGCGGCGGAGTAGGCGAGAGAAGAATCCAATTCGGCGGCGCGGGCGCGCAGTTTAGCCCAGTCGTAGGAGTCGAGAATATCGCGCAGATACTCAAGATCCGGGTCATAAGTGGAACTAGCCCTAGCGCGGTGCAGCACCACAATCAGCCGGGAATCGAGTACTGAAGGCACGGCACAGGAACGGTGCGCTATCTCGCGTTGCATGTGTGCCGCCCAGAGCTGCTGAAAAACACGTTCGGGATCTTTTCCGAGCCCGGGAAAGAAACGGTGAATATCGGTGAGACCCCAAGATTCGTGATAAAGCGTCATTGCATGTTCAAAAACGGATCCGGTGTCAAAATGCGCCTGAATACTCCAGCCATCAGCTAAAAGTATGTGAACAAAAGTATTTACGTGAGAAGGCCGTACTAAAAGATCTGCATCGGTGCTATGTCTATCAGGTTTAAAAATTTCGGAATTAAACGCATATCCTTTGATATGTAAAATATCTATTCCGTGAAGATTCGCGAGCCTTTGAAAGTAGGCGTGCGCCAGCATAATACGCGCCTTGAGCGGCGTACCAGGTTTGTGCTGCGGTGTAGTGTGCACGATATCCTTTCACACAACGAAAATCTTTGAATATAAGGGCGGGAAAAATAGTCCACCTATTTTCCCGCCCTTATACTCAAGAATCTGATTCAGAAATTTTCTTAAGCTCCGTGTGCGCCGGAAGAAACTTTCTTTTTACCATCCTTGGAGTAACCGTAGTAGCTGGCGTAACCTACATAACTATTGGCATAACCAAATCCATAGTAGGAATTGCCCAAGCCCTTACGCGGGGCCTTATTGAGTACCACACCGAAGAGATGCGAATTCACACGCTCCAGCACGGCAACAGCCTCGGTCATCTGCTCGCGGTGGCTCTTGCCCACGGTGCCGACCATAATCACACCGTCCACGGCGTGGGAGAGCAGCGATGCGTCGGTCACCGGCAGCAGCGGAGGAGCATCCACGATGACCAGGAATTCCTTGGAGAGCTCTTCAATAAGCTGGCGCATCTTGTCGGAACCCAACAATTCGGAAGGGTTCGGAGGGATACGCCCGGCGGGAAGCACAAAGAGCTTGGAATCCTCTACCTGGTGCACGGCCTCAGCAATATCAACCTGACCGGCAAGAACCTGTGTCAAACCAATTTTGGCGTTAATGTGCAGTTTCTTCGCGACGGTGGGACGGCGCAGGTCGGCGTCGATCAGGATGACCGGCTGCCCCGAGCTTGCCATAGAGCGCGCCACCGCCAGCGAGACCGTAGACTTACCCTCGCCAGGAACTGCGGAGGTCACAATGAAGGAGCTCGGCGGGTTATCGATATTCACGAAGCGCAGATTCGTGCGCAGCTGACGGATAGATTCGTGGGCAATATGGTCATCGTTGCTTGCACGCACGATGTTTTCTTCCGCCAGATCATCGCTGACGGGCAGCACACCCAGAATATTGCTGTTTGTCGCCTTAATGGCATCGTCACGAGTGCGGATACGCTGATCCACGGAACGGCGCAGGAAGATCGCCAGGTACACGAGCACCAGCCCGGCACCGGCACCGATGAGTCCGTTCTGCATGTAGTTGGGCGATACGAGAGGCGGGTTCACGCTGGCGTTATCCAGCGGAATCACACGAATCAGAGTATTGGTGGTATCGGACGGGTTGGTTGAAGAAACCTTGTTCTGAGCGCTTTCTTGGTTTTCCTCCCCAGCAGGTGCGGGGGTGGCGGTATTGTTGTTCCCCGAACCGTTCTTCTCAATATTTTCGATGTACTGAGCGGTGGCGTGAAGCGCCGAATTCGCCAAAACCCGTGCCTGCTCAGGGCTGGAAGCGGTCGCCCGCACCTTAATGAGTGAGCTGTTTTCTTCGGTAGTTGCGCTCAGGCTGCCGCGAATCGTCCCGATGCTCAGGTTAGAGTTCTGTTCTTGAATGATCTTGGCGACTGCTTCTGATGAGACGATTGCCGAGTATGAGCGGGCACGTTCTTTGGCGGCGTTTGAGCCGGATAGTACGTCAATAGTGCCACTCTGACCGACGGTCACGTACCCGGAGGCACTGGCGGCATAAACTTTAGGCTGCAACAGGGAATAGCCGAGCCCTGCGATGGCACCGATCACGATACCAGCAATGAGCAACAAGAGATTGGCTCTTGTGGTGCGCACAAAATCTAAAATTGTCATTTCTGAAATTGCTCCAGAGTGTTGAGTTTGAGTGGTGAACCCCGTGCGGGGCAGTAATTTTTTTTGTGACTATTTGAGCAGGTGCATCAGATAGTCCCCATAACCGCTTTTGGCGAATTTGGTGGCGATACTGTGAAGATCATCATTGCTTAACCAACCTGCGCGCCATGCAATTTCTTCAGGGCATCCGATAGAAAGTCCCTGACGTTTTTGGACGGTGCGAATAAAGTTGCTGGCATCTGCGAGTGAATCGAAGGTGCCGGTATCAAGCCATGCTGTACCTCGTGGCAGTACCTCAACCTTTAGTTTACCCTGTTTTAGATATACACGATTGAGGTCGGTAATTTCTAGTTCACCACGCTGAGAAGGTTTAATGTTTTGCGCATATTCCACAACATGTTTGTCATAGAAATATAGTCCCGGAATAGCATAATCGCTTTTAGGTACCTGCGGTTTTTCTTCAATGGAGACGGCGTGAAAATTCTCGTCGAACTCCACCACCCCGTAGGCGCGCGGGTCTGCAACTTGGTAAGCAAAAACGGTTGCACCGTCTTTTTGCTCATATTTTCCAAGCTGGGTTCCTAAACCGGGACCATAGAAAATATTATCACCTAGAACGAGTGCAACGGGATTATCGCCTATGAAATCTGCACCTAAAATAAATGCTTGAGCTAAACCATCAGGTGAAGGTTGCACTTTATAGTCGAAATGTACACCAAAACGAGTTCCATCCCCTAAAAGACGTCTAAATTGTTCTTGATCTTCGGGGGTCGTGATAATAAGAATGTCACGAATTCCCGCCAGCATAAGAGTGGAAAGCGGGTAATAAATCATTGGTTTATCGTAAACCGGAGTGAGTTGTTTACTAATACCCTGAGTGATGGGGTGTAAACGACTGCCGGTACCACCGGCAAGAATAATTCCCTTCATAATATCTATTGTGTCATGTTTATCTCGTAACCTGTGTATAAATTACTCGGTTTTGACCGCTAAAATCTAAAGTATGTCTCACTTACTCGTTACCGGCGGTGCCGGATTCATTGGCTCTAACTTTGTTCATTATCTATTGGATAATACTGAACACACTGTTACAGTGCTCGATAAAATGACCTATGCCGCCAATAAAGCCTCGCTTGATGGTCTTGATGTCACCAGATTTAATCTTATGGTTGGCGATATTGCAGACCGTGAACTCACAGACGAGCTCGTAGCGCAGGCGGATGCAGTCATCCATTACGCCGCAGAATCCCATAACGATAACTCCCTGGCGAACCCAGAACCTTTTATTCACACCAACCTAGTCGGCACGTTTACTTTGCTGGAGGCGGTACGCAGGCACGGAACTCGCTATCACCACATCTCGACCGATGAAGTCTTCGGCGATTTGGCACTGGATGACCCCGCAAAGTTCACCGAAACTACGCCCTATAACCCGTCATCCCCGTACTCTTCCACCAAGGCAGGTTCGGATCTGCTGGTGCGCGCCTGGGTGCGTTCTTTCGGGATTGAGGCGACCATCTCGAACTGCTCGAATAACTACGGGCCGTACCAGCACATCGAAAAATTTATTCCCCGGCAGATTACGAATATCCTCTCGGGGCTGACTCCTAAGCTCTACGGCGAGGGCCTGAACGTGCGCGATTGGATTCACGCAACCGATCATTCTTCGGCGGTGTTGCGCATCCTTGAATCCGGGAAAATTGGCGAGACCTACCTCATCGGTGCAGACGGTGAGGAGAATAATATTACCGTGCTGCGCACTATTCTTCGCCTCATGGGTAAAGACGAGAACGACTTTGAACATGTGATAGACCGGCCCGGGCACGATATGCGGTATGCCATTGATGGCACCCGTCTGCGCGAAGAGCTCGGGTGGGAACCGCAGTTTACCGACTTTGAGGCGGGTCTTGCCGATACCATCGCGTGGTATACCGATAACCGTTCCTGGTGGGAACCGCTCAAAGCAGAAGTTGAGGCTAAATACGCGAAGGCGGGGCAGTAAATGACGAAAGAACTGAACGTAAGGGCAACCGATATACCGGGGCTGCTCGTCATTGATCTGCCCGTGCACGGCGATAATCGCGGCTGGTTTAAGGAAAACTGGCAGCGTGAGAAAATGCGTGCCGCCGGTCTGCCCGATTTTGACCCGGTGCAGAATAATATTTCTTTTAACACCTCGGTGGGTACCACACGCGGTATTCACGCCGAACCCTGGGATAAATACGTTTCGGTGGCGAGCGGCCGAATTTTCGGCGCCTGGGTAGACTTGCGTGCGGGGGAGAGCTTCGGACGGGTCGTGACCGTCGAACTCGGTCCCGACACCGCTATCTTCGTTCCGCGCGGGGTTGGCAACGCCTTCCAAACCCTAGAGGAAAACACCGCCTACACCTACTTAGTAAACGATCATTGGTCGGCGGATGCTCTCACCGCCTACAGCTTCCTGAACCTCGCGGACGAAAGCACCGCCATCGACTGGCCTATCGACCTGGCGCAGGCTGAGCTTTCCGAGAAGGACCGCAAACACCCGCGCTTACATGAGATCACCCCGCTTACCCCCGACCCTCTTCTGATTGTGGGTGCAAGCGGGCAGCTCGGGCGTGAACTCGTGCGCCAGCTGACCGCGCAGAATATCCCCTTTGAGGCGGTGGATCGTGATCAGCTCGATCTCGGTACCCCCGAAAAATGGCGAAACGCCTTCCGCTGGCGGTCATACCGTGCGGTCATCAATGCCGCCGCTTACACCGCAGTGGATAACGCCGAAACCCCCGAGGGGCGCCGCGAAGCCTGGGCTGCCAACGCTCACGGAGTCGCCGCCCTAGCGAGCGTCTGCGAAGAAGCGAATATTCCTCTCGTGCATGTTTCCACCGACTATGTCTTCGACGGAACTCTGCCGGTAGGGCAAGAATACTCGGTGGAGCATCCCATCGCCCCGCTGAGCGTATATGGCGCCTCCAAAGCGGCGGGGGAGAGCGCCGCGACCGCATGGCGCAAACACTACCTGCTGCGCACCAGCTGGGTGGTCGGCGAGGGCAAAAATTTTGTGGCGACTATGGCATCGCTGGCCGAACGCGGCGTGAATCCTGCCGTCGTGGCGGATCAGTGGGGGCGCCCCACCTTCACCCAAGACTTGGCGGGGGCAGCACTGCATCTGCTGTTTACCGGTGCACCCTACGGCACCTACCATGTGTCAAATAGCGGCGAGGTTATCACCTGGGCAGATCTTGCCCGAGCCGTCTACACTGGAACCGGTCACGATGCCGCCCGAGTAAGCAACACCACCACTGAGGAATACTTCGCCAACGCCCAGGTCTTCGCCCCGCGCCCCGCCAACTCTGCCCTGGATCTTTCAAAACTTATTGCTGCCGGATTCACCCCGCGCGATCACCGCGATGCGCTCGCCGAGTATCTGCACCAGCTAGGCGGGGCACGTGAAGACTAAAATCCGTGACCTTCTCGCACGCCAGGGTATACAGGTTGCACTCCTTGTAATCGCGCTTGAGGTTATCACCTACTGGTCATACTTCATGCGTCTGACGGTGGTTAACGGCGACGCGAATGCCCACTACCTCTCAGATTCTTACTATTGGTGGAATAACGGCGGGATTTTCAACCCGCCCGAATGGGTTGCCTACACCTGGATGGGTCGCCCCGCCGGGAGTAATATTCAGGGCGGATCGTATGTGCTGCCGCAGGGCATCGCAAACGGTATTTCGCCGTGGAGCCCTACGGTATCGTCTATCACGTCGGCGGTGCTCGCGGGTCTTGGCGCGGTGGGCATGTACATATTGGTCCGTCAGCTGACCGGGCACCACCTTGTTTCGCTGATCGCCCTCGTGGGGCAATTCTTTGCCCCGGCGATCTTTGCAAACGCCCAATTCTTGGATTTTCACCGTGCCGCCGCCTACTGGCCCTGGGTCCTGCTCGTCATCTCTCCGTTATGGGCGTGGCATAAACGCTACGGGATTCCGCTTGCGGTCTTAATCCTGTGGCAGAGTTTCGTCGGCATATACCCGGGGCAGCTGATCGCCGCTGCCGTGTGTATTGGTGGGTGGGGCATCGGGTGGATGATCGTCTCTCGAAGCCGCGCCTGGATATGGCGTGTCATCGTCAGCATTCTCATCGCGCTACCGTTGAGCATCGTCAAATATGTTCCGGCGCTACTGTCGGGAACCGGGCAGCGCGACTGGAGCCCGCAGCGCATTCACCTGACTTTCCCAAACCTGGCCTCACTCATTTACCCGTACGACAACCCGGCCATGAGCTCGGATATTGCGATGCGCCCCTTCTTTATCGTGATTCCACTTCTGCTCGCCCTCACCTTCGTGCCGTGGCGTTCACGGCGTAACCTGCCGCTCTATCTGCTGGGCGGGCTGTCAATTCTGCTGTTGGGGCTGGCGACCTTCGCACCCAGGCTCCTGTGGAATATTCCGGGTATGAGCCTGAGCCGTTTCTGGATTAACGATTTCAAAAACTTCGTGCCGCTTACCATGATTATTCTGGGCAGCCTGGGACTTAAACGGCTTTTTGAAGGCAACGTGTCGCGCCGTCGCATCCTGGTGGGATGCTCGATCGTTGCTGCCGCCATCGTGATTTTCGGCCTGTCGCTGTCGTGGAATCTGAGCGGTCCTCGCCTCGTGCTGATGCTCGTGCCGGTGGTACTTTTTGCTCTAACGGCGGTTGCTGTAACGAACTATACACACGGTTTATGGCGGTTTGCACGGCAGAGTTCAGCCCGAACCTTGGGCGTCCTGATGCTTTGCCTGTCGGTAGCCTCCGGGCTGAATTTCGCCTACTCGGTGACAAGCACGTGGGCTTCGGCGCGTGAACGACTTGAGGTCGGGCACTACGGGGCTGAGATTTCGCAGCTTATGCACCAAAACCAGGCGTGCGAGCAGAACTACACGCGTCGCCCTGAACGTCGCGTTTCCGATCAGCCCGTCAAAGATTGGGACCACGATAATATTGCTCTGGGAGGCGCCTTCACCTGCACCGATTCCCTGAGCGGATACGCCAATGTTCAAGGAAGCTCGGCACTGCGCGAACAGCATAAGGCGTTCAAAGGCGAAAAGGGTAATGACTTTATTCGGTTCTATGCCGCTGCCGGTGCCGTGGTGCCGCTTTCGGGCGGATCCTTCGCGGATCTTTCCGATGCCTGTCTCAAGGAAGGCCGCTGCGCAGGGTTAGAGTACACCCCACTCTCGTACAGCAGGTTCGGCAAGATATCGTACCGGGTTGAGGTTGAGCATCAAACCGAAGTCGCCCTGAACGAATCGTATTACACCGGCTGGACGGGCAAACTTTGCGACGCTGAAAACACCCAGAAATGCCACGCGATGGCGCTGTCTGCCGGGCCGGGGCGATACATCAAGACTGTTTTACCCGCAGGAACATATGAGGTGAATTTGACCTATGATGCACCCTATAAGAATCAGCTGCAGGTCATCTTCTGGGTTTGTGTGCTTTTGATGCTTGCTTCGGCGGCGCTGCCGGTGAAGCGGCGTGCGGCAGGCGCAGGGGAGCAAAAGCGAAATCCTTGGGATTCCTTGCGTGCCCGCCTCAAATCTGGAAAATCTGTAAGAATATAGTGTTGGCCAAAGCGACGGCAAACTGTATCTCTCACCGGTAGTGGACCTGTTCAACCGCGAAATCGTCGCTTACGTCGTGAGCCGCAGGGCCAACAGCGACATGGTGGGGACAATGCTGCACAAAGCCTGCCGACAAAGGAACGATGCTGCACTCCGATTAAGGCGTACTATATCGTACGCCAGGGTATAGGAACTTACGTACGACCATTTTATGGTTCAAAGTATGTAGCGCAGGGGGACTGCGGGAGCGCTGCAGTTTGAAATTGAAAAAGCTGGGTTCTGTTGCATACAGAACCCAGCTTATGCGGAGCGCCTGAAGAGGTTTTTATGAGCGTTCAAGATGGGGGCAGTTCAACCCGAATCCGGATTTTCAGACGACCTCTTCTCCATATCAATCAGCGTTCAGCAGGCAATTAATATAACCCTTCGCGCTCTTCGCGGGTGGAAATGTAGATGTTTTTCACCTGCGTGTAGGCGGCGAGCATCATTTTGTGGGTTTCGCGGCCGATGCCTGAAGTTTTGTAGCCGCCAAACGGTGCGCCTGCGGGCAGGCGGTTGTAGCAGTTCACCCAGACACGACCGGTTTCCAGTGCGTTGGAGACGCGCAGGCAGCGGTTGATGTCTTTGCTCCAAACAGCGCCGCCCAAGCCGTATTCGCTGTCGTTGGCCATTTTGACGACTTCTTCTTCGGTTTTGAATTTAATCACGGTGGCAACCGGTCCGAAGATTTCTTCTTGGGCAACGCGGGCGTTGTTGTTGTCAGCCTCAATCAAGGTCGGCTCGACAAATTCGCCTTTGCCCAATTCGCCTTCGAGTTTTTTGCCGCCGGTGATGATGCGGCAGCCTTCCTGCTCACCGATTTTGACATATTTCAAAATGGTTTCAAGCTGGCCGGCGTTGACTTGCGAACCCATTTGGGTATCGTCTTCCCAAGGCAGTCCGACTTTGATTTTCTTGAACTCTTCCGCCAAGGCGTTGACGAATTTGTCGTAAATGCCTTCTTGTACGAAGATACGCGAGCCGGCGCTGCACACTTGGCCTTGGTTGAACAAAATGCCTTTTTGCGCGCCTTCGAGGGCTTTGTCGAACGGCATGTCGTCAAAGAAGATGTTGGCGGATTTGCCGCCCAGCTCCAAGGTAGAGGGAATGAGCATTTCGGCGGCAGCGATACCGATGCGGCGGCCGATTTCGGTCGAGCCGGTGAAGGCGAGTTTGTTGAAGCCTTTGTGGTGCAGCATGTATTCGCCGGATTTTGAACCACGTCCGGTAATGATGTTCAGCACGCCTTTAGGCAGCAGGTGGTTGATTTTTTGGGCGAACGACAACAGGCTCAGCGAAGTGCTGGAAGACGGGTGGATGACAATGGTACAGCCTGCGGCGAGCGCGGGTGCGATTTTCCAAGCCGCCATCAGGAAGGGGAAGTTCCACGGAATAATCTGACCGACGACGCCGATAGGTTCGCGCAATACGATGGACAGGTCTTCGGAGTCAAGTTGGGTTGCGGTGCCTTCTTCGCCGCGGATGACGCTGGCGAAATAACGGAAATGGTCGGAAGCCAGTGGGATGTCTGCGGCGCGGGTTTCGCGGATGGGTTTGCCGTTGTCCAGCGTTTCCTGCAAGGCGAACAATTCCAAGTTTTCGTCAATCACATCGGCGATTTTGTTGAGTATGGCGGCGCGTTCGGTTGTGGTGGTCTTGCGCCATGTTTTGAACGCTTCCTGCGCGGCGGCGACGGCGGCATCGACATCAGCGTCGGACGCGTCGGTAAATTTCGCCAGTGTTTCGCCGTTGGCGGGATTGTAGGAATCCAAAAGCGTGCCGGGGCTCGTCCACGCGCCGTTAATCAAAAGACCGTACTCTTTATCGAACACATTCAAATCTTTTGCCATGATGCTGTCTCCTTAAGTTGTATTTATTGGGTTTTAGTTGTTTTTCTTGGTTTTTGGTCGTTTATTCAACGTCATTTGAAAACAGGGTAGTATTTTTTCTGTTTCGATTCAAGCACTAAAAATGAGAGTGTTCTCGAAATTCCAAATATGTAATTTTGCAAAACGTAAAACGCAGTCAGCCACATCTTGATGATGTATGGGGGCGAGGGCGGTTTGTTAATATATTTTAAGTTTTCAGACGACCTTGCGATAACCGTGGAGCGCTCGCCGAGTATCTGAGGATCCTCAGCAACGCTTGATGTTGGGGTGCGAGTCTGGAACTAGGAAAAACTATCCTTGCTCGTATCTGGAAAATCTGTAAGAATATAGTGTTAGCCAAGGCGAGGGCAGGTTCTGCCGTTATCGACGAGGTGGCGCATGGAATCCCATGATTTGCGCCATTATTCTCTTGGCGCATTACCCATCATCAAAGATTGGAGATTACCATGTCTGAAATTAAAATTACTGCCGAGCCCCGCACCGATTTCGGTAAGGGCTATGCACGCCGCATCCGCGCTGTTGGTGATATCCCTGCCGTTATCTACGGCAATGGCAAAGAGCCTAAGCACGTGACCCTTCCCGGCCACGAGACCACCCTGGCTGTTCGTAACAAGGACGTCGTTCTGGTGATCGAGGTTGATGGTGAACAGTTCAAGACTCGCGTGCAGGATATTCAGCGTCACCCGATCCGCCCTGAACTGCAGCACATCGACCTGCTGTTCGTCGACTAAGGTTAGGTAGACGAAGGAGCGCGCGGCGCATCAACGTTTACGCCGGAACCCGCTTTAGAGGTTTTTCGGCAACGGTACGGCTCGTATCTGCTTCTGGCGGGTGCGAGCCGCTTCCATATTCCCCGCCAACTTACGGCGTACACCCATCTTTACCGTTTGGCTCAGGTGCGAGATAGCCGACTAGTAACCGCCTAATCCGCCCATAGTTTTATCCGGTTTACCGAGTAGTCTCTACCGAGCATTTTTTATTCCTCACCCTATAACCCGCAGGAAGGTACACGAGAACATGTCTGATGCGTGGCTCATCGTCGGCCTGGGCAACCCCGGACCGCAATACGCGAAAACCCGCCATAACATCGGGCAGATGGTGCTCGATAAAATCGCCCATGAAATGGGCAGCACCTTCAAGAAGCATTCCAAAGCATCCGCTGTAGTCGTCGAAGGTCGCCTAGGTATAGGCGGTCCCAAGGTTGTACTCATGAAATCCCTCGGGTACATGAACACCTCGGGCGGGCCCGTATCTGCGGTCGCAAAATTCTATGGCATCGACCCCGATCACATAATCGTGGTGCACGACGAGCTTGATATTCCCTTCGACACCATCAAACTCAAAATTGGTGGGGGAGAAGGCGGCCACAACGGCCTGCGCGATATTACCAAGGCGCTAGGCACCAAAGATTATTACCGTGTGCGCGCTGGCATCGGTCGCCCACCCGGGCGCATGAACACCGCCGACTATGTGCTCAAACCCTTCACGGCAGCCGAAGCCAAAGACCTGCCGTTCCTGATCGACAACTCCGTCGATGCGGTCGCCATGCTTATTACCGACGGGTTGACGGCGGCGCAGCAGCGCTTTCACAGCGCATCCTAAATATGCGCAGAGCATGGACGCCCGACAGACCGCACAATCTGGTGCCTTTACATCTGTCGGATAAGCCCAGCAGCAAACATGACGCCCCGTTACGCCCGTAGCTATGGTTAGGCAGATTTCCTAGGCTATTGCACACACCTAACTAGGTTTTGCTCGCGCCAAGGAATAAGCTAGAAAAGCATGACGTTATAGCCCCACAGACACTAAGCCCGGGCGTACAGCCCCGACCTAACGTGCCACACAGCAGGGGGCTCAACGCCATGCGGCGCGCCTGAAACCGGTCAAGAGAAAAGGAACAACCGTGGCAGAATACTCAGTCCCCGCCAACACGCCGCTCAACGATGACACCGTGCGAGCGTTGCGCGCAGACTTCCCTATTCTCAGCACCGTCGTCAACGGCAACCCGCTCGTCTACCTCGATTCCGGCGCCACCAGCCAAAAACCACTCCAAGTTCTCGATGCCGAACGCAACTTCTACCTGCACGCCAACTCTGCGGTACACCGCGGCGCGCACACTCTTGCCGTTGAAGCCACCGAACTCTTCGAGCAGGCCCGCACCACCGTTGCCGCCTTCGTAGGAGCCCGCGACGAAAACATCGTCTGGACCTCCAACGCCACCGAAGCGCTCAACCTTGTCGCCTACTCAATAGGCAACGCCTCCCAAGGACTCGGCGGCGAAAAAGCCCAACGTTTTGCCCTGAAACCCGGCGACGAAATTCTCACCACAGAAATCGAACACCACGCCAACCTCATACCCTGGCAGATCCTCGCCCAACGCACCGGCGCAACCCTCAAACACATCCCCGCCACCGACGACGGACAGATCGACTACGAAGCCGCCGCCGAACTCGTCACCGAAAAAACCCGCATCCTCGCCTTCACCCACGTCTCCAATGTCACCGGTGCTATCGCGGATGTGCCGCGCTTCGTCTCACTCGCCCAAAAAGTCGGTGCCCTCACCGTCCTGGACGCCTGCCAATCCGTACCCCACATGCCGGTAGACTTCCCCGCGCTCGGTGTCGATTTCGCTGCATTCTCCGGGCACAAAATGCTCGCCCCCACCGGCATCGGCGCACTCTACGGCCGCGCCGAACTCCTCGACGCCCTGCCCCCATTCCTCACCGGCGGCTCCATGATCACCCGCGTCGAACTCCAAGACGCCGACTATATGCCCGCCCCCATCAAATTTGAAGCGGGAACCCAGCGCGTCTCCCAAGTCGTCGCCTTTGCCGAGGCAGTACGCTACCTACAGCACCTCGGCATGGACAACGTACACGCCTGGGAGCAAGAACTCGGTGCGCGGCTCGTGGCCGGCGTGCAGAACATTGAGGGCGTGCGCCTGCTAGGACCCACCGACCCGAACAAACGCGCCGGGCTCGTCTCCCTCGGCATCGACGGGGTACACCCGCACGACGCCGGGCAGCTGCTCGATACGAAAGGTATCGCCGTGCGCGTAGGTCACCACTGCGCCCAGCCGCTGCACCGCGGCGCCGGGCTGACGGCCTCGACCCGCGCCTCCGCATACCTCTACAACACCACCGAAGACATAGATGCATTCCTTGCCGCGCTCGCCGAGGTACGCCCCTACTTCGGGCTGTAAAGAAGCCGTTACTCATATACACAGGATTGGATAATTCATGTCCCTAGAATCGCTCTACCAAGACATTATTCTGGAACACTCAAAGCAGCGCACCGGCGAACATCTGGTGGAGGTACCCGCCGGGCACGCCAGCGCCGACAACCACCAGTACAACCCCACCTGCGGAGACGAAATCAACCTGCGCCTCGTGCTTTCTGATAAGCAGAAAAACGGCGAAAAGGTCGTTGAATCGGTCTCGTGGGAAGGCGACGGCTGTTCCATTTCGATGGCGGCGGCATCGGTACTCTCCGAGATGGCACCGGGCATGACTGTGGGGGAGCTGCAGAACCATGTGGATGCGTTCCGCGAGATGTTGCGCTCGCGCGGTCAGATTACCCTGGATGAGGAAGAATACGGCGATATGGCGGCATTTTCTGGGGTCTCAAAGTTTATGGCCCGCGTCAAATGCGCGATGCTCTCATGGGTGGCAGTCGAAGAGGCAGCCCGCGAGGCAAGCACGAAATAGGCGTACCTATGGTTGGCTGCTGCGCTGACCCTAAAACATAGCTTCACCCATCGAGCGGCTCTCCGGTCACCATGACCGAAGGGCCGCTCTTCTATGCGCATGCACATATGGCATATAGGGTTTTGAACTCCGGGCAGATATCGTCAGTGACAGATCCGACAGGGGTCGTGACGCGGCTTTCCTATGATGCTCGAGGGAATCTGACCGGAGTGCTTAATGCTGTGGGCGACATGCTCAAGGTTGAGTATGATGCCCAGGATCGGCCCGTTTCAGTAGTTTCTCCGTCAGGAGGAACTATGCGGGTTGAGTATGACGCTGCCTCGCGTCCTGTTCGGGTGATTGACCCGGCGGGGAACGCAACTGTGTATACATATACTCCTGCGGGCAAAGTCGCCAGTATCACGGATGCGGTTGGGGGTGTGCGCCGGCTTGAGTACAACGCCGCTGGGGAACTGGTTGCGCAGGTGGCACCTGATGGCGCCCGTACCGTGCGTGAGATCAACGAGCTGGGATACACGGTTGCTGAGACTGACCCGTTAGGGCATGTGACGAAGTTTGTTCATGATGGTATGGGCAGGGTTACAGAAAAGATTGACCCAGCCGGGAATGTGTGGGCGAGCAGGTATAACGCTGCTGATACTTTGGTGGAGCATACCGATCCGACGGGTGTGCTCACACGGGTAAGTCGAGATAGTGCTGCCGGTGAGATCACGCATCAGGACGGTGTTGGGAACACCGCGACGGTGGGATTTGACGCGCTGGGCCGGGTGATGAGCAGTATTGACCCGTCTGGGGCAGTCACGTCGTGGGCGTATCAGTTTTTGACTAACACTACGACTGCCTCCTCGGGTGAAGGGGATCGGGGCGCCGCGCATCGTCAGGGTGCTTCAGAGCCTGTTCGCGTGCAGGATCCGACAGAGAATCTGGTGAGTGTCCCCGGTGCCCATGCGTTGCGGACGTGTACTGATGCTGCTGGTCAGGTTTCGGGTGAGGTGTGTGATGCTGCTGGGCGGGTGCTCAGGCAGGTGAGTGCCTCGGGGGCTGTGACGGAGTATTCGTATGATGCGTGTGGTCGGGTTGCCTCAGTGACAGATGCTGATGGGGTGATGACTGAGTACCGGTATGATGCGGATTCGCGTTTGGTGGCGAAGACTCGTGCTGGCGTGGTAGTGGAGTCTTTTGTGTATGATGCCTGTGGGCGTCTGCTGGAGCGTCGTGCTGGGACTAAGCTGGTGGGCAGGTATGCCTATGATGCTGCCGGGCGTGTGGTGCGGTGTGTGGATGCTGCTTGGGGCACTCGGTCGTTCTCCTATGATGCGTGTGGGCGTGTGGTTAAGGCTGTTTCCGGCGTAGGTGGAACATGCTTTTTTGATTATGACGGCGCGGGGCGCTTATTAGCGCGGCGTGTGGCTACGTCTGAGGGTTTTGCGACGACTTCGTATGCCTATGATGCGGTGGGGAACGTGGTGTCGGTGACGGACCCATTCGGGGCGGTGACCAAGTATGCGTATGATGGCGCGCACCGGTGCACTGAAGTCATGAATCCGGATGGTTCGCGGGTGTCGTATGCGTATGATGGCGCCGGCGAGGTGGCGAGTATGCATGTGGCTAAGCCAGGTGAACGCTTGGGTCGGTTGGCTTGTGAGTGGGTGCGAGATCGAGCCGGTCGGTGCCTGACGGTGAAGGATTATCTGGCGGGGGAGAATCTGGCACGGCTAGGCGCTCAGCGGTCTGCAGCTGCTACGGTCGCTACAGCAACAACCACCGTTGGTTCTGCTAACGCGAGTGCAACAACGGCTGCTGGTAGGTCTTCTATCGGTTTCTCGGATGGCGTGGAATCCGAAGCTGATGTGCATGTTCAGACGACCTATGTCTCAGATGCTTTGGGACGTTTGGTGAGGGTGGATTCTGCCCCGAAACTCGGGGATGAGGTTTCTGATACGGCGTTCTTTGCAGCGGGTAATCGAGTATCCGCTGCCGAAAATGCTTCTGCGGCTGAGGTGTTCGCATCTACGGGTGCGTGGAGTCTAGCGTACTCCTATGATGCTGATGGGAATGTGGTTCAGCGAACTACTCCGTATGGTTCTACCGTGTATGGGTATTCTCCGGGCGGGCGTATTAGGTCTACGCAGCAGATCCCTGCCGGTGTCGGGGTAGAGGACTCATCGAGTGCTGGTGATAAGCCTGGGGTGGCTGAGTTTGCTTATGATGCGCTGGGGTATTTGGAACGTGTTCAGGTTGGGGAGTGTGTCTCTTCGTGGGTGCGTGATACGTCCGGGGCCGTTATGGGGTACACCGAGGAAGTTCTCGGTGGAGCCAACGAGCCTAGTGGTTCATCGTCGGGTGTGGTGCAGGGCGTGCGGGTACGCCGGAATCCTGCGGGGAAGATTACTCGGGTGGAAGACACCGTTAAGGGTTCCTGGTGTGAGTACGCCTATGATGTTTCCGGCAGGTTGATCCGTGCGGTGAGTTCGGATGATGTGTCGGTGGTGTGGGTGTATGATCCGGTCGGGTTGCTTATGAGGGAAGAAACTCATCAGGAAGGTACCCTGGTGCGGGTGCGTGCGTTTTCCTATGTGGGGGAGCGGGTGCAGACGGTACGCCTGTATGAGGCACTAGAGGATGGTGGTGGTTCTTCCGCTGCACCTGTTGCGGGTGTGGTGGAGGATCTAACCGGGTTAGATGCGTCATCTTTGGTGTGTACAGGGTCGATTCAATATTCCTATGATGTGCGGGGTTTCCGTACCGGGGCGGTTGATCATGCTGGTTCTGCTGTGAGGTGGGGCTGGGATGCTCTGGGCTCTTTAGAACGGGTGGAGCGTATCAACCACGCCCCTGAGTCTTTGCTGGGCAGTCATGTGGCTGCTGGTGGTGAGGATTCTCTGATGGGTAACTCGGCGGTGTGGTTTGCGGCATCGTCGGTTCGGAATATGCCGGTAGCTGTTGGGAGTCAGCAGAATGGGCAGGATCCTGTTGTCTCGCCGCTGGTGTGGGATACGACAGTACCTGATGCTGCTTCGTTGGTGGGTGTTGGCGTTACCGAGGCGGTTTCGGCGGGGTCTGTGCTTGGTGGACGCGATAGTATCCTCACCGGTACAGGTGCGGGAGTATATAGTTTTGGCACGGATATCTTCGGTGTCGCGTCCCCGGTAACTTGGGGAAGCAACACCACTGCAGCTGCTGGTAATGGGTTGCCGGGTTTGCCTGCTGGTGTGGGTTTGACGGATCAGGGTGCGTTAGCAACCGTTGGCGGTGAGTTGATGGGTGCGCGTTTGTATGATCCTGTGACGGCTGGGTTTTTGTCGCCGGACCCTGTGGAGCCTGTGGTCGGGTCGGGGTATATGGGTGCGTCGTATCTGTTTGCGTCGGGTGATCCAGTGAACCTGCACGACCCTACAGGATTACGTCCAATTTCTATTGAGTGGATGCGATTATATATTGACCATGTCAATAGTAAAGAAGTTGAGGAACAGTACCAGCAAGAGGGCTGGGAAAATTTCATGCAGCACTTGAAGAACTTCTTCTCATTCTCCTGGGATGATTTTATTGATAGTTTAGCTGAAGCTATTACGCACCCACTAGAGCATTTAGATCAGATTGGAGCGATGCTGCTCTTCGTAGGAGCACTTGCAGGAATAGCATTCTTTCCGCCAACTTCACTTATAGCTATTATTAGCGGGGGTGTCCTATCGGGGATGGCGTTTTCCGCCATTCTTCAACGTTGGGAAACCGGTGAGGTTGATGCTAATCAGCTGAGCCTTGACGGTCTTATATCGGGAGCTACTAGCGGTGGAATCTGGATTATCTACGCGCGGCGTTTGCAGCGGTTGAGTGCTATTGGCGCACCTCTTCGCCTTGAAGGAACCGGCATGAATGAAGTCATGCCAAAAGCGGCTGCTAAGGAACCCTGGTATGCTTGGGGGTTTTCGAAGCCTAAAGTCTCTTCGATAGAGGAAGATATTACTAGGCTCTATCGCGGAGGTACAGAAAGTTCTCGGGCAACTGAGCGATTGCGTGAGATTCGGTATCCGAAGGTGGAGATCGAGGTTAAGCCTGTTGCTGGTGGTGCTCGTTCAGCGACGGAGGTTCCGCCGGTTGCGGTGTCGCGTGTTGATGTTCCGCAGGTTGCTCCGGTGGAGGGTTCTGGTGCTTCTCGTGGTGCTCCGCAGGTTCCGGTGAAGCCTGTGGAGGCTCCGCATGTGGGTGAGGTTCCGCCTGCTTCGGGTGCTGGGTCTGGTGCTGCTGGTATGCAGGCTGTTAAGCCTGGTGGTGTGGCCGATGATGCTGTTGCGGCTCGTGGTTCTGCTGGTGGTGTGCGTGAGCCTGAGGTGCAGCTGAAACCTGTTGAGGAACCGAAAGTTGAGAACCTGCCTCCGGCAAGGGGTGCTAGTGCCACTGAAGGGCCGACGGTTTCGATGCGTGATGTGCAGACTCGTCTGGATGAGAAGTTGGAGGGTGTTCGTCGTAAAGAGTGGAGGGGGAAGGATAAGAAAGGACGCCCACGTACTGATTATTACGACTACAACCAGTTTATAGAAAAAGATAAGAATTACATTGTAGAAAGTAGGAAGTTTAAAGAATACGAGGCTCGTAAGAAGCAAGCTGAGCTTGAGGGCAGAGAATTTACTGAGGCACCCCCGGAAGATCCGGGGCCTCGTCCTCAGCATGCGTTGTGGAAAGACGCCGAGGAGCGATTTGCGCCAGATTTGCAGACTGCGATGCAGCTTGATGAGGAGGGTTTGAAGCATCACCGGGTGGTGAGGAGCGAGGACTATCAGGGTCAGATTCCTCAAGATACTGCTGAACATCTCCAGCAGGCTACGCAGAAGATTATGAAGGATGGAGCTCCTCCGCATTACCCTGGAGCGAACGAAGCGAGGACTTTTGAAAATCATCCTGCAAAGGGCGAGGGCGTAGGCGATATTTTGCCCACTACCGATGTTGAAGGGAACCCTATTACCTATACGGAAATGGATTTCATGGCTCCTCAACCGAAGATTGGTGAAAACGGTAAAGTTGAGTTGAAGCCTAACGGGAAACCTGAGACGACTCGTGGTGATGACCGGTTGATAGTGGGGAGTAATGGCAGTATCTATTACAGTCCGGATCATTATCACACGTTTATCTTGATAGTAGAGTAAGGGAGAAAAATAACCATGGCTTACAAGCAGTTACGGTCTGCTGAGGAATTCATTGCTCCTTTGTTTATCTGTGAAGGTGGGTACTGGGAGGACCATATGCTGCCTTACCTGGAGGCAGAGGGGTGGGCTGTCATTACTGTTGATTGTGCTG